>JBDHZF010000143.1:0-5862 GCA_039811765.1 Thermoleophilia bacterium
GCTTACTTTCCGCCCGACGACCCGGCGCTCGAGGGCGCGGACTCGATGCAGCTGCTCGGGCAGGTGGTGGACATGCTCGACGAGCGCGCGTGCACGATCGTGAACGTGGACTGCGTGGTGGCGCTGCAAGCGCCGAAGCTCGCGCCGCACCGCACCGCCATGATCGCGAACCTCGCGCGAACGCTGCGCGTCGACGCCGATCGCGTCACCGTGCGGGCGACCACCACCGACGGCCTCGGCTTCGTGGGGCGCCGCGAAGGCGGCGCGGCGATCGCCACGTGCCTGGTGCTACGGGGCGAGTAGCAGCGCATCGTCGTCGCTCAGCACGGCGAGCCCGTCCGCAACGAGCGAGCGCGCGGCGTCCGGATCGTCGTCGAGCACTGCGAATCCTCGTTCGGTCACTTGCTTGAGCAGCGCGCCGCGACGTTGGCGCATGCTGCCGGCGTAGCGCGCTTGGCGCGGCGAGGCGATCACCTCGGCCGTGCCGCGCGACGGGCACAGGGCGGCGACCGGGCACGCGTCGCAGTCGGGAACGGCGCGGCAGCTGGTCTGGCCGAGTTCCATCAGCGCCGATCCCCACGCCCACGCGCGGTCTGCGAGCAGCGGCGCGTGTTCGTGCGTGGGCGCGCCGTCGGGGAAGCACCGGGCGAGCACGCGCCGCGTGTTGATGTCCGGCGGCACGACCGGTTGCTCGTCGGCGAAGCAGCGGATCGCCGCGTCGGTGTACGCGCCCACGCCAGGCAGGTCGCGCAAGTCCTCGGGCCAGACCCCGTCTCGCTCGTCGATCACCTGCGCCGCGAGCCACAGGTTGCGCGCGCGCCGCGGGTACCCCAGTCCCTGCCACATCGCGAGCAGTTCCCCCAGCTCGGCGCGCGCGAGGTCCCCGGGCGTGGGGAAGCGATCGAGGATCCGCTCCACGTACGGAGCGGCGCGTGCGATCTGGGTCTGCTGCGAACAGACCTCGCACACGAGCACCACCCAGCGATCGCGCGAGCGACGCCACGACCACTCGCGACCGTGCTCGTCGAACCACGCGAGCAGCGATCGCGCGAGCCGCAGGTCTTGGGAGTCCTCGCTCATGCCGATACCCTACGTGCCGGTGGATTCGATCGAGCAGGTTGCGGGGTACCGAGCAGCGTGATGGTCACGAGATCGAACGAGCATGACGTGCGGGTGCGGTTCGCGCCCAGCCCGACGGGGTCGCTGCACCTCGGATCGGCGCTGGTTGCGCTCGCGAACGCCGCGTACGCGCGAACCATGGGCGGCTCCTTCGTGCTGCGCATCGACGACACCGACCAGTCGCGCTCGCGCGAGGAAGACACCTTCGAGCTGCTGCGCCTGATGCGCTGGCTCGAGCTGAACTGGGACGACGGGCCGATCCATCAGCGCGACCGCGCCGAACGTTACGCCGCGGCGATTGAGCGGCTGCGGGCGAGCGATCGTGCATATCCGTGCTTCTGTGGCACGTCGCGACTGCAGGAGCTGCGCGAGCAGCAAGTCGCCACGGGCCAGCCGCCGCGCTACGACGGTCGCTGCCGCTCGCTGGATCGCGCTGAAGCGCAGCGATCGATCGACGCTGGCGCGCCGCACGTGCTGCGCTTCGCGATCCCCGAAGGATGCGACGTGGAATTCGACGATCTCGTGCGCGGTCGCGTGACGATTCCCGCGGGAGCGTTCGGCGATCCGGTGCTGTGCCGCGCCGACGGCAGCGCTGGATACCTGCTCGCGACGGTGGTGGACGACGCGGAGCTGTCGATCACGCACGTGATCCGCGGCGAGGACCACCTCACCAACACGGCGCGCCAGATCCTGCTGTTCGAAGCGCTTGACGCGACGCGACTGCCCACCTTCGCGCACCTGCCATTGCTGCGCGACACCGACGGGCGCAAGCTGTCCAAGCGCGATCCTCTCGGCACGCTCGACGAGCTCGTGGACGAAGGCTTCCTGCCGGTCACAGTTCGCCGGTACCTCGCGGAATTGCTCGGCCAGGGCGCCGTGGACTTGTTGCCGCAGGAGGGCAGCGGCGTCGAAGTCGCGCCGTTCTCGATCGATGCGGTTCCCACGGGCGCGCCGCGTGTGGATCGCGCGCGCTTGGAGTCGCTCGGGCGCGAGGACATGGCGCAGCTGTCGACGAGCGACCTGCTCGCCGGACTAGAGATCGCCGCGAGCGCCGCGAACGAACCGCTCGTGCGCGAACTCGCCGCCGCGCCGTCGCGCGTGGCGCTGCGCGGCGAGCTTCGGCTCGTGTTCGATGGGCCGGGCGCGGGCGACCTGCCGTTCGTGCTGCGTTTCGCCGCGCCAGACGAGCACGCGCTCGAATCGGCGAACACCGCGTGGGACCTCGCGACCGAGTTGCTTCGCGAGGCACCCGACACCGACGACCTGAACGCATGGGCCGCGGAATTCATCTCCCGCTACAAAGCGACGGGCAAGGAACGCGGGCTGGGCGCGCGCGATCTCATGCGACCGCTGCGCGTCGCGCTGACAGGTTCCACGAGCGGCCCGTCGCTCGACTTGGTGCTCGCCGCGATCGGGCGCGGCGAAGCGCTGCGCCGCGTGAACATGGCGGCGATGGTGGCCGAGGAAGTCGCCGGTGGTGGAAACCACGCCACGTTCGGGTAGGGACCTGTCGTCCACGCGCGCGATGGAGGACTGCGCATGCAGATGCAGGTGTACGACACGGCGACCCGCAAGAAGCAACCGCTGCTGGCAGACGGCCAGCGCGAACTGTCGATCTACGTGTGCGGCCCCACGGTCTACGACCGGATCCACGTCGGCAACGCGCGCACGTTCGCGATGTTCCAAGCGCTCGTCAACTACCTGCGCTTCAGCGGCGTGACCGTGCGTCATGCGTCGAACATCACCGACGTGAACGACAAGATCTACGCCGCCGCCGCCGAGCGCGGCATGCCCAGCAGCGAGCTCGCGAAGCAAGCGACCGACTGGTACGTGCAGGACACCGATCGGCTCGGCCTCGGACGCCCCGACGCCGAGCCCACCGCGACCGGTTCGATGTCGTCGATCATCTCGCTGATCGAGGAGCTCGTGGAGCGCGGGCTCGCGTACGAAGCGGGCGGCGACGTGTACTTTCGCGTTGGGGAGTACGCCGCGTACGGCAAGCTCTCCAACCGTGCGCTCGACGACATGGTGGCCGGATCGCGCGACGAGCTCGATCCGGGCGAGCACAAGCAGAACCCGCTCGACTTCACGCTCTGGAAAGCCGCGAAGTCCGGTGAGGACACGAGTTGGGACTCGCCGTGGGGGAAGGGCCGCCCGGGCTGGCACATCGAGTGCAGCGCGATGGCGGAGGACGTGCTCGGCTCCACGTTCGACGTGCACGGCGGCGGCATCGACCTGCTGTTCCCCCACCACGAGAACGAGGTGGCGCAGTCGCGCGGCGCGGGGCGCACGTTCGCGCGGCTGTGGATGCATGCCGGGATGCTCGAAGCGGGCGACGGCTCGAAGATGTCGAAGAGCGTGGGCAACATCGAGAAGCTCAGCGACGCGCTCGATCGCATGCCGGCGTGGCAGCTCGTGCTCTTCTACTTGTCCGGTTCGTATCGCAGCCCGCTCGCGTGGAGCGAGCAGGGGCTGCACGACGCGCACGTGCTCGGCACGCGCATCGCGGAGACGCTCCGCCGCAGCGAGCGCTACCTCGGCAGCGTCGAGACGCGCGGCACGGGCGACGACACGTTCGCCGACTCCACGCGCGAGTGGGAAGGCATGCACGAGGCGCTGCGCGACGACTTCAACACCGCCGAGGCGCTCAAGGAGCTCAACGGCCTGCTCTACGATCTGAACACTGCGGTTGACGAGCATGCCACGCCGCAGCTGGTGCGCAACCAGCGCAAGGCGATCCTCGAGTTCGTGGACGTGTTCGGACTCGCGGCGCTCGTGCCGACCGACGTGGACGTGACCGCCGAGGCGGAAGCGCTCATCGCCGAGCGCGACGAGGCGCGCGCCCGCAAGGACTTCGAGGCGAGCGATCGCATTCGCGGCGAGCTCGAGGCGATGGGCTACGTGGTGCGCGACACCGAGCTCGGCACCGAGCTCGTGGGCGCGATGGTCGGCGATGGCGACGACGCGAACGACGGGGACGACGCGTCCGAGCAGGCTGATGGCTGATCGGCGCCGCGCTCGGGACGCGAGGATCGACCGCACGAAGACCGCGGGGCCGAACCGTGGGGCCACGCAGAAGCGTCGCGGCGACGATCCGCTGATCGATCCCGAGCAGCTCGTGTACGGGCGTCATCCCGTTCGCGAAGCGTCGAAGGGGCGGCGGCGGGTGCTCGAGCTGCATGCCACGGAGGCGGCGTTGGAGGATCTCGCCGACGTGATCCCGGCGCTGCGCAGTGCGGGATGCGCGATCACCGAGACCGCGGACGCCGGGCGGCTGCGCGCGCTCGCCGGCACGGGCGATCACCAGGGCGCGGTGGCGAAGGTCGAACGGTATCGCTATGTCACGCTCGACGATCTGCTCGCCGAGGCTGAGCGTCGAGGCGAGGCGCCGCTGATCTTGTGCCTCGACCAAGTGACTGATCCGCACAACCTCGGCGCGATCGCACGCGTGGCCGACGCCGCCGGGGCGACGGGCGTGCTGGTGCCAGAGCATCGCAGCGCGAGCGTCACGGGCGCCGCTGTCAAGGCGAGCGCCGGCGCGCTCGAGCATGTGTTGGTGGCGCGCTGCACGAACCTTGCGAACGAGATCGAGCGCGTGAAGGCCGTGAACTTGTGGTCGTACGCCGCGACCGAGCGCGGCACGGTGGAGTGGACGGACGTCGACCTCGCCGATGGCGCGCTCGTCGTGCTCGGCGCGGAAGGACCTGGCATTCGCCCGCGCGTGGAGGCGGCGTGCGACGTGAAGGTGCGCATCCCGATGTCCGGACGCGTCGCGTCGCTGAACGTGTCCACGGTGGCGTCGATCCTGGCGTTCGAGGCCGTGCGCCAGCGCCGTGGCGGGCGGGGCGGAGACGCGTCGTGACCGTGCCGCCGGTAATGGTGCTGATCGACGGGTCCAACGTGCTGCATTCGGACGCGTGGGGCGATCGCGAATCGAGCGCGCTGCTGGTGGACGCGGTCGCGAGCTGGGCGGCCGCCGAGGGCGTGGAGTCGCTGCTCGCGTTCGATGGCGCGGTGGAGCGCTCACGGCCAGTCGGTTCGGTGCAAGTGATCGCCACGGGCGCGAAGGAGGCGGACGAGGTCTTGGCCGAACGCGCCGCTCGGCTCGCGGCGCGTGGCTTGGCGCATTGGCTGGTCAGCGAGGACCGCGCCGTGCGCGCCACCGCCGGCGCGCACGCCGATCGCGTGCTCGACGCGGCATCGTTCGTGGCGCTGCTCCGGCCGGGCGCCGCATCGAATTCCAGCTCCGGCTCCAGCGATGACGCCGCCGATCCGCAGCCGCGCACCGCGATCGGCGACGCCGTCTCCGACGACGCCCGCGCCCGCCTGGAGTGCCTGCGCCGCGGCCACTGATCAACTCGTCGCCACTTTGGTCGACCTGTTGGAACGAAGTGGCGACGAGTTCTGGAAGGCGAGTCGAGTCGTATACGGACTCGGGCACGCGACTCCTGCTCTGAATGCTTGAGATGCGTCCGAAGGGGGGGATACACTCCGCACGTGAGTCTCGACCTGTGATTGAGGGTGAGTGTTCTCAACACTCGAGAACAAGTTGAGGGTTATCGGGAAATACCTGCGTGACGCGGATATTTCGTGCGGGGATCGGCGGTGCATCGCATGGATGTGGTGCGTGCCAGATGGGGAGGAACGAATGGCAGTCAGCGAACGACGCAGGACGGGGACCGACAGGCTCGCACCTACGCGAGAGCGGTCGCGGACCTCGACGAGCAGCGACTCGTCGACCGT
>JBDHZF010000144.1:0-5753 GCA_039811765.1 Thermoleophilia bacterium
ACATCAAGATTCGTACGCCCGAGCGCCAACAACCGAAGCGCCGTCGCACGCCGACGCTGCCACGCCGACAACTCGCCGGCAAGCAGCTCATCCATCACCACAACGGTGTCATCCGGGAGAGATCGAGAAGGTCGCATACAACGATCTTCGACACCCTACCCATAAGCCCTTCCTAGATTACGACTTGGTATCAGATGCCACTCCTCCGCCTCGCGCGATGATTCATTCTGGCCAGTCAGAGTCAGAGAACGCTCGCTTCCAGACGACGACACGAGGAAGATGGCCACTGGCGACATGAGCCGCCAGTTCGCGAACCAGCGTTTCTGGGCTGCCAGCGCGCTGAACTATCATCGGAAATTCCTGAAGAGCAACAACAAGGGGTCGCTTCAACCTGAATCCACCGTTTCGTTCTGGGCGGCGTTCCGGTGGATTCAGGGTTCATGCTCCCGATGCTGGGCCTCGACGACCCGGTCTGCGCAACTTGCGACGGCACCGGATTCGTCGCGTGCCGAGAAAAGACGATTGCACTTCGGAATGGGTAGGGGTAGGCTCGCCACATGACTTCACAAACATGGCTAAAGCTAATATCCGCAATATCAGTGTTCGGTATATTCACGCTTGGTGCGCAAGCGGCCCTTGCCGCTGACCAGACGTCGGCGTGCACCGTCGTGTCGGCGATTACAGGGCAACCAGTAAAGTCGAAGACCGAACGAACTGTTTGCCGAGAAGATCACCTCCTCGTTCTCGATTTGAGCGGAGCCACCACAACCGATGAATTGCTGGCACCCGAGGGCGGCGTACAAGCGATGACAGGGGGAGCCGCGTGCGTGTTCTTCCTTACGCCCCCATGGAAGGTCACCTATGGTGGTGGTTCAACTACGGTCGCCGCCACCATGCGATACGAAGGTTGCACTGGTGATGCGTTTCCGACAGCGAACCACGCCCGAGTAGGCAAGACTGGGCAGGGCTCAACGCAAGCGTCGTCGAACGGGCCTCCGTGGACGATTACCGCGTTTCAGGGCCCGTGGAGCAATCAGTCTTGGTCGTCGACTGGAACGGCGTGTGCCGCGCGCCTGTCGGTTCCTACCATCGTATGTGCGCACAAAGGGCCGAAGTATTCGAACCCTCCTGCTTGACCAAGACATAGCATGCCAACTAATCGCTGCGGGGCTCCGGAAGGGGCCCCGCTTCGTCGTCAGTGGTACGGATAAACCGATGTTCCCTCAGCCAGCAGGTCGAGCGGAACTAGGTTGTAGGCACAGTTCGCAAGAACTACGGTGACGAACTGGCCCGCTTGATGGATGTGCGCATGACCGTCACTCACTGTGCGTGCGGACTGAGCATCCCAAGGGGTTGAGAGCACCCTGTCCAGGATGGATGACAGGGAAGATTTCGCAGCAGTTGCTCGGGCTATGTCTCCTGTCAATTGGCTGTCCGCAAACGCTCGCGCGTCATTCAGCACCTCGGCTCCAAATGAGGAAATGCAGTAGTCGTCTCCGGCACTCATCACGCAGATGGCCGCCTCCGCACCATCCTCTGATGACCACGATCGAAGCACGACGCGGCACTGATCTGGAGGCGCATCGGTCGTTGGTCGTGCGACCTGCACACCGTGCGCGAGCGTCGCTCGCGCAACGACTTCAAGAGGGATGACGGGTGCAATTTCGCCGATTTGGAAAGTCATGGTGTCCTCTCTGAAATGTTCGACGTCGTTCGTGCTATCGCCTCGTCCCCAGATATGCGACCTTCGTTCCGAGAGGTCGAGGGCGCAGTCCCGAGTGCCCCACAACTGTTCAGCAACAACTCAGCCGTTCTGCTTCATCGCGTCGAGAATCTGCTTCAGACGCTCCTCGGTGAGCACCTGATCGGCCTTGGTCGACTCGTCGAGCGCGGCCTTCGTCTCCTCGGTCGCCTTCACGACCGGATCCTCGGTGTCGGGCTTCTTCGGCTCGTCCGGCTTCTTGGGCTCGTCCGGCTTCTTGGGATCTTCCTTGGGCGCCTTCGGGTCCTTGGGATCCACCGGCGGCTCGGTCTTCGAATCCGGCGGGCTCTCGCCGTCGGGCTTCTTGCCGGGCGGAGGGCCGTCGCCGTCGGGCTTCTTCTCGCCGGGCGGATCCACCGGCTTGGGTCGCTTCGCGAGCTCGATCTCCGCGAGCAGGCCCTTGACGTTTCCAGCCGTGCCGCCCGTCTCCACGATGCGTCCGCCGAAGTACTCGGTCTGGTCGGCTGGCAGCTCGTTGTGCGAGACGAGCGCCTGGGCGATGCCCGCGGGCACGCCGTCGAGCTTCGTTCCTTGCAGCACCTTGTACGCCGCGTCGTACGCCGTGGCGTCGTTCACGGCGATTCCCGCCGCGCCGAGCAGCGACGACACCGAAGCGACCTGGGTCGCGTACTTGGGCACGATCTGCGAGAAGTTGCCGCGCCAGCCTTCGACGAGGCGGTCGACTTCCTTCGCGTCCGCCTTGAGGCCGTTCGCGGTGGTGATCTTGCTGGCTGCGCCGGGCCAGAACCCGAGCGCCCAGTTCGTGCCGTCCTCGAGCCACTGCAGTTTCGGATCGGTGGAGTCCGCGGGGATCGGCGTGACGGCGCGTTGCAGCTCGCGAGCGAAGTTCACGCCCACGTAGGCGGCCTGCTGGGCGGAGACGTCGTCGTTCTCCCAGTGCGCCTTGAGCACGGACGCGACGCTCGGCGCGACCTCGATCGTGTCGCCGGCCACGCGCACGCCGGGGTCGGGCGTGTCGGGCGCGTTCTCCTTGAATTCCTTTTGCGCTTCTTCCACCAACTGCGCGCCGATCTTGACGGCGTCCTCCGGGCTGGCGTTCTCGAACAGCTCCGGATGGATCTTCGTGGCGGTGGTGACGCGGTTGGCGACGTAGCCGTTCTCGTCGAACGCGAACTGGATGTTCTTCAGCTCGCTGATGCCCGGCATCTGCGTCTGGACGCGGCGCAGACCGCCGAAGATACTGTCGATCTTCGGCTGGTACTTGGGATTGTCGTACGCGTCCTTGAGCAGCTTTTCCTGCGCCTCGTGCGCCGCGTACACGGTCGTGTCGCCGACCTTCGCGGCTTGCACCCTGGCAATGACGAGTGGTTGATAGAAAAGCGGAGCCGTTGGCATGCCTCATCCTCGCCTTCCAGCGCGTCGCTGCGCTGCGGTCCACGCGGCGGTGGCCTGCAGCGGCGCGCGCGATGGCCTGCTCGGCCCGCGGGCGATCAGCGATCAGGACTTCAATGCGGCCGCGGCGGCGTCGAGCTCTTCGCGGCGGCGATCGATCTCCGACTTCACGCGGCTGGCGAGCCCCACGAGCTCGTCCACGGTGAGCGTGCGCAGCTGGGTGGCGCCCGGAAGCGATCCGGAGGACGCGCCTGCGGACGATGCGGCGGCTCGAGCGCGTGGCGCGGCGCTGGCGGGACGCCGACCACGACGCGAACCACGAGCGGCGCCGGTCGCGGCGCGCTGCAGGTTGTAGTACTTCTGCGCCACGGTGCCGGCGCTCTTGCCGAGCTCGCTCGCGACGACCTCGAACGCTTCCTTGGCAGTACCAGTGGAGTCGACGGTGTCGAGCAGCAGCTTCACCTGCTCCTCGGTCCAGCGGGTGCCGCGGCCGATGCGCTGCGCTGCGTCGGCGACCGCCTTCTCCGACGCTGCCGTCGCGCTGCGCGCCGCCGACTTCGCCGCGCCCTTCGCCGCCGACTTCGCGGCGCTGGTCGCGACCGATCGCGCCGCGGACTTCTTCTTGGTGTTCGCCTTGGACGCTGCCATCGTCATGCCTCTCGCCGGAATGTACGTGGCACTCTACGCGCGAGCCGCGCGCGAATTCAATTGCGCCCCGTGCGCCTCGGCGATTTCACTATGGAGTGAAAACGTCGCTTGAGCCGACGTATTCACTCCATAGTGGTTCCCCGACATGGCACTGTCGAGCGAATCCGTCGCCTAAGCCATCGGATTCACTGCACAGTGAAAACGACGGGCCGACGGGGGCTAGCGGCGTGGAGAGTAGCTCCGTGGGGATTAGCTGGGTCGGCGCTAGATCCGCGGGGCGCTCGCCGGCACGACGGGTTCGCGCGACGGGGCGCCGCCGGGACCGTCGCCGTGGCGGGTGCGCGGCTGCTCGCGCAGCAGGTGCCGCGCCTTCCAGAAGTACTCGGCGCCGGAGCAAATGGTGAGCGCCACGGTGACCACGGTGAGCCAGAACCCGAGCCACGCTGGGGCGTCGGGCACGATCAGCACGAGCACGCGCGCGATCGTCAGCGGGTGCGCGTGGCAAGCAGCACGCTCTTGCTTTGGTTGCCGGCTTGGTCGACGGTCACGAGCTTGAAGCGCTGTGCCGCGTGCGGCGCGAGGCCGCCGATCGTGAGCTGGCGCGTTCCGCGCACCGCGCGATCGTAGAGCGCGAGGATCCAGCGGCCGCGCTGCATGCGGTAGATGCGGGTGCCGGCGACGCCGCCGCGGTCGGTGCCGACCAGGAAACTGATCCGCACGCTGCGCGTGGACGTGGCGAGCACGCGCGCTGCGCGGGGGCGGTTGGGGATCGTTCGATCCGGCGTCGTCGCGCGCGGCGGCACGCAGTTGGGCTGCGTGCCCGTCCACCCGGACGGGCACGGCTCGATCACGGGCGGCGTCCAGGTGGTGAACACGATCGACGCGCCTTGGCTGATGTTGCCGGCCGCGTCGAACGCGCGAACCGTGAGCGTGTACGTGGTCGCTTTCGGCAGCACGATCGCGTAAGTGGTGGAGTATGCGTTCTCGGCGAGCGCGACCACGCCCGCGCTCGTGACGAGCAGAAGGCTGTAGCTGGACACGCCCACGTCGTCGCTCGGAGCGGTCCAGGTCATGGTGGTGCGCTCGGCGTCGCTTGCGACGGCGAGATTCGTCGGCGCGTCGGGTGGGGTGGTGTCGCCGAGCGTGGTGAACACCACGCTGGTCGAGCGCGCGCTCGAGTTGCCGGAGCGGTCCACGGCGCGGATCGCGATGGTGTACGCCTGCGACCAACCAAGGCTCGTGAGGTTGGTCGACATGGTGGATGCGGGCACGGTCGCGAGCGTTTGCCAACCGACCCCGGTTTGGCGCTCGAGCAGGTAATGGTCGACCATGTCGTTGTCGACGCTCGCGCTCCACGACACCGTCGCGGTGGATGCCGTGACCGCGCTCGCCGCGGGCGAGCCGGGCGCAGTGGGCGCGGCAGTGTCCGCGTCGCTCGCATACGATCCGATGACGGGTGTGGATGCGTTGGCGGCGGCGTCCAGCGCGGTGACGCGCACATACCGGGCAGTGGCGGGCGCGAGGCCGGTGATCGTGCGCGACGTCGAGCTCGTTGACGAGTGCAGCGTCCAGGGACCGTTGGAGGCGGGCGCGAGCTCCACGCGATAGCTCGTGATTGCGACGTCGTCGATGCCAGCGTTCCACGCGATCGTGAACGAGCTGATGCTGCTCGCGGTTTTCGCGATCGCGGTCACGGGCGTTGGGGTGGTGTAGTCGACGCTTTGCGCGCCAGCGTCCAGGAAGCGGTTCATCGGCTGGCCGATGTTCCAGTGCGACGCAAGCCACCCGGAAGGCGATCCAGCGTTGAAGTACGTGTCGCCTTGACAGTCCAGCTCGAGATAGGCACACACGACGTGCGTGGGGCCGGATCCGTCGTCGTAGCACATGATGTCGTAGTCGGAGTAGCAGTGCGCGGTGCCGTTGGAATCAGGCGCGCCGTCCTGCACCGCCCCCATCGTGTGCAACGACTCATGCAGCATCGTGTACCACG
>JBDHZF010000145.1:0-5724 GCA_039811765.1 Thermoleophilia bacterium
CCAGCTCGACGGGCTCCAGTCGGCGGAGGATTTCGCGGCGGCGTGGCCCGGAATCATGGACGCGTTCATCGCGCACGTGCGCGACAACCTCGACTTGTACGCGCTGCACCAGCGCAACCCGCAGGCGTTCGAAGGGCTGCGCGAGGATCCGCGCCACATGGCCGAGCAAGACGACCTCGAGAAGGAATTCCACAAACTGCTCGCCAATCCGTCCCTGCCCACGGAGCTGCGCGTGCGCGTGGCGTGCTCCGTGGGCGCCGTGATGATGGGCCTCATGGGCAGCCTGATGGGTCGCAAGACGGATGGGGACGAGGCCGCGGACCGCGACGCGTCCGCCGACGAGATCGCCGAGATCGTGCGCCGCGTGGTGCGCGAGATCGCGCCGTGACGGGCCGGATCCGTGGCCGGTGCGGCCGTTCGGGCGGGGTGCGGGGGTGAGCGCCTCGCGTGCGCGTGCGACCATGCACGGGTGACTGGTTTCGCCGACATGCCCGACGTGCACGAGCACACCGCGATCGCGCTCCAGCGCGCGGGAATCGCCGCGCCGTTCCCGATCCAAGAGCAGGTCGTGCCGCTCGGCGCGCAGGGGCGCGAGCTGCTCGTGAAAGCGCCCACCGGATCCGGCAAGACGCTGGCGTTCGGGTTGGGGTTGATCGCGCAGATCGAGCGCGGCAGTCGCACGCCGAGCGCCGTGGTGCTGGTGCCTACGCGCGAACTGGCGCGCCAAGTCACCGACGAGCTCGTGCCGATCGCGTGGGCCACGCAGCTGCGCGTCGCTGCGGTGTTCGGGGGAGCGAACACGGCGAAGCAGGCGAAGGCGGCCGCCGGCGCGCCGATCATCGTCGCCACCCCGGGGCGGCTGCTAGATTTCCTGGCCGAGCGCGCAATCGATCTGCGCAACGTCGAAATGCTCGTGCTCGACGAAGCCGATCGCATGCTGGACATGGGCTTCAAGCCCGAGGTGGACGAGATCATGCGCCGCTTGCCAGCGCGTCGTCAAACGATGTGCTTCTCCGCCACGCTCGACGCGAAGATGCAGCGCCTCGCCGCCGAATACATGAACGCGCCGCAGACGATCGAGTCCACCGCCGCGCCGGTGGAGACGGCGCTGGACGTGGAGCACGAGCTGCTCGAGACGACGCTGCACGCGAAGGTGGACACGCTGATCGCTGCGCTCGACGATCCTGCGCGCGATCTCGCGGTGGTGTTCGTGCGCACGCAGCAGGGCGCGGAGAACCTCAAGGAAGCGCTGCGCGACCACGGCCTGCGCGCAACTGCGATTCACGGCGGGATGACGCAGCCCGAGCGCTTGCGCGAGCTTCGCTTGCTGCGGCGCGCGCACTGCGACGTGCTCGTCGCGACTGACGTGTTTGCGCGTGGCATGGACCTCGATCGCGTGACGCACGTGGTCAACTACGAGCTGCCCGACGACGCGGACGGCTACCTGCATCGCGCCGGGCGCACGGGTCGCGCCGGGCGTGCTGGGCACGTGATGACGCTTGTGGCGCAAAAGCAGCGACCGAAGGTGGAGGCGCTGCTCGACGAGATGGATCTGCCGCGATCGTTGCTGCGCACGATGCGCGCGGCGCCGAAGGCGCGCTTCGACAAGGTCGCCCCGAGCGAGCGATATCGAGGCGAGGAAGACGACGTGGCGCCCGAGCGCGTGGTCGCGCCGCTCAAGCCGCGCGCGCACGCGAAGCCCGGCGCCAAGCCGGCGGCGGGCAAGCGACGCAACGATCGACACCGCCGCGGCCGCGAGGGCGGACGTCCCGGCGAGGGCACCGTCACCGGCTATGACGATCGCAAGGGCTTCGGCTTCATCCGTCAGTCCGCCGGTGGACCGGACCTGTTCTTCCACCGCTCCGCGCTGCGCGGGCAAGACATCCCGCGCCTGCGTCCCGGCCTGAGCGTGACCTACGAGCTCGACACCGCGAAGGGCGCGAAGGACAAAGCGTCGCGCGTTGTGGTTGCGGCGGCGAAGCGGCGCTGAGCGATTTCGTTCGAGGCGCTCGCATGTGTGTGGGATTGCGTCCGCTGAGCGGGCGCAATCCGCCACACATCGCCACTGAACGCGGGCACGAAGTCTCGCCGTTCGAGAGAATCACGCGGTGATCATCGTTCATGCCGCCGATATCCACCTGGGCAGTGCGCTGCGCGGGTTGGATCGATACGAAGGATTGCCCGTCGAGCAGTTGCGCGCCGCGCCGCAGCGCGCGTTCGAGCGAATCGCGGACCTGTGCCGAGAGCGATCGGCGGACCTGCTCTTGATCGCAGGGGACCTGTTCGACGGCAACGCCGACATGGGCGTGATCGCCGGCGCGACGAAAACGCTGCGCCAGATCGCCGATGGCGGCACGCGCGTGGTGACGCTTCGTGGCAACCACGATGCCGCGTCGAAGATGCAGCGTCGCTTGCCGCGCATCGAGGGGGTGCACGAACTCTCCACCTCGCGCCCGGAGACGATCCCGTTCGACGACATCGGCGTCGCCGCGCACGGGCGTGGATTCGACAAGCAGCACGTGCCCGACAACATCGTGACCGCCTATCCCGCGCGTCGCGAGGGGATGTTCAACATCGGCATGTTGCACACGTCGTTCGAGGCGGCCAGCTCGGTGCACGCCGTGTACGCGCCGTGCTCGCAGAGCGACTTGGTGGCGCACGGCTACGACTACTGGGCGCTCGGCCACATCCACCAGCACGGCATCGTCGCGCGCGACCCGTGGATCGTCTACGCCGGCAGCCCGCAGGCGCGACACATCGGCGAGGTCGGCGAGCACGGCGTGTACGTGCTGGACGTGCGCGACGGGCAACTCGTGGGCGATCCCGAGCACGTGGAGCTCGGCGTCGTGCAGTGGCACCGCGTGGAGGTGGCGGTGGACGATCCGCAGCTCGACGCGGACGGCGTGTGCGCGCTCGTGCGCGCCCGGCTCGAGCAGCTTGACGAGGCTGACGCGAGCGAGGATCGGGCGCACGTCGCTCGCGTGACGATCACCGGCCGCTGCGCCGCGCACGAGCAGTTCTCCGCGGACCCCGCGCGCTGGCGCGACGAGCTGATCGTGCAGGTGGCCGCGGTGGGCGGCGCGCAGTCGTATCTCGAGAAGATCGTGTTCGAGACCAGTCCCGTCCTGCCGCCGATCGCCGAGCTTCGGCTGCGCGACGACGTGGTGGGCATGCTCGCCGCGCAGCTCGCGGAGGTGCCGTCGGGCGAGCTTGACCCGGTCCCCGCGATCGCGCGCCTGGACGAGAAGCTCGACGTGCTCGGCGCCGACACCGACGTGCGTGGTCACGCGGTCGATACGGAGGAACTCGCGCGCGCGGGCGACGACTTGCTCGCGCAACTCATGCACGCCAGCCAGAGCGCGGGCGCGGGAGAGTCGCAATGAGGATCGCCGAGGTGGACCTGCGCTGCTTCGGCCGCTTCAAGGACGCGAAGATCGAGCTGCCGATCGGCGTGGGCATGCAGGTGGTGTACGGCCCCAACGAAGCTGGCAAGACGACGCTGCTGAACGCGATCGCGTACGCGCTGCACGACATGCCGCAGGGGCGATCGAAGGATCCGAAGTACGACTTTCGCTACAAGAAGGACGATCTGCGCATCGGGATGACGATCGTGCGCGACGACCAGTCGCGCATCGCGTTCGTGCGACGACGCAGCACCAAGGCCCCCGTGCTCGACCCCGTGACCGACGTGGCCGATTCCGCGCTGGAAGCCGAGGTCGCGGCGGTGATGCTCGGCGTGCCGCTCGATCTGTGGCGCACGCGTCACGGCATGACGCGCCAGGGCCTGCGCGAGGGCGCGAGGTCGATGCTCGAAAGCGGCGGCGACGCGGCGGAGGCGCTGCTCGCGGCGGACTCGGGCGTGTCGATCGTGCGCGGCGTGCTCGACCAAGTGGTCGCGCGGCGTCGCGCGCTGCTGGCCGACAAGAAGGGCAGCGGCCGCATCCACGACGCGGTGAAAGCGTACGGCGAGGCGAAGAAACAACTTCGTGGCGCGCGTGGTCGCTCGTCGAACTACGACGCCGACGTGAAGCGGCTCGTCGAGGTTCGCGCGGAGCACGTCGACGCAGCAGCGCAGCGCACCTCGTTGGGCGAGGAGCGCGTGACGGTCGCCGCGGCCGTGGCGTCGGTCGCGCAGCTCGACGAGCGCGCCGAAGCGCTCGAGCATCGGGACGCGATCGAGGCACCCGGCATCGCATGGGGGCGCGACGATCACGAGCAGCTGCGCGAAGCGGTGAGCGCGTTGGACGAGGCCGCCGAAGCGGTGCGCTCGCTCGAGCAGCAGCGCGAGGAGTTGCGCGCAAAGCTCAACCAGGTGCGCGTCGACGACGCGCTGCTCGCGCTGCACGATCCGGTGACGGCGTTGCTGCAGCGAGTGGGCAGCGCGCGCGACGCCGAGCAGCGAGTTGCCGAGCTGGGCGCGAAGGCGATCGAAGCGCACGCCACGCTCGAAGCGGCAGCGCGCAGCGCGGGGATCGATGCCGAGGATCCAGGCAGCGTGTTGCCTGCGGACGCGTCGCGCGCGCAGGCGTTGGAGCTTGCGGACGAGGGCGAGGTCGTCGCGAGCGCGCTCGACCAGGCGCGGACCGCGCTCGCCTCGGTGCGCGACGAGCATGCGGCCGCGCTCGCCGAGCACGAGCAGCTCGCGGGCGATGCGGCTGCGTCGGTGGAGCAGCTCGTTGCATTGGTGGACGAGGGCGCGAGCGTGGCAACCGACGACCACCGCGCGGCGAGCACGGCGATCGCTGCCGAGCGCGCGCGCTTGGAGCGGGCCGCCGCGCGACTGCCCGGCTGCGAACTCGATCTCGCCGGCGTGCGAACGCTGGCGCTGCCGGCCGCAGCTGACGTGGAGGAGCTCGTGCGCGAGCTCGCGCTGCTCGACGAGCAGATCGCGACGCAGCGCGAGGCGCTCGCGTTCGTCGAGCAGCACCTGCCGCAGCATGAGCAGAACTTGGAACTGCTCGAGGCGGACGGCGAAGTGGCCGATCCGCAGCGGCTGCGACAGCTGCGCGACGATCGCGACGCGCAGTGGGCCGAGATTCGGCCCGCGCTGGACAGCGCCGACGAGCAGCTGCGAGTGCGCGCTGCATCGGTCGCGTCAACGTTCGAACGCTCGATGCTCGACGTCGACGGATACGCTGACCAGCTCGCGAGCGACGGCGCTCGCGTCGGCGAAGCGAATTCGATCCGACGCACGATCGAGAAGGAACTCGCCCGACGCAACGACGCGAACGCCGAACTGGAACGGCTCGTCGCGCAACGCGGCGAGCTGCTCGACGGGCGCTGGGCGAGCATCTGGAACGACGTCGGAATCGTGCCCGGCGGACCCAACGCGATCCAGCAGCTGCGATCCGATATCGAGACGCTGCGCGGCGAAGCCGACCAGCTCGACGCACGCGTCGCCGCGCACGACGCGATCACCGCGCGCATCGTCACGCTCGTGGACGAGCTGCGGCGCGCGCTCGGCATCGATGACGAAGCCGGGGAAGCGGCTCGGGATGCGACGGCCCTCGACGCGCTGCTCGCGCAGGCGCGCGACCGGCGCACCGAAGCTGCCGAGCGCAAGACCGAGCTCGCCTTGCGCGACGCGGCCGTGCACGCCGCCGAGCAAGCGGTCGCGCACAGCCAGCGCGAACTGGACACGGCGACGGACGCGTCGGACGCGTGGGCCGCTCGGTGGCGCGACGCATGCGCTGGCGCGCGCCTGCCGATCGACGCCACCCCGTC
>JBDHZF010000146.1:0-5566 GCA_039811765.1 Thermoleophilia bacterium
CGGGCGCGTCGTTGGATGTGGCAGGTTCGATCGGCATGACGAGAAGCGATGGTAGCGCGCACGAGCCGGTGCACGCGCCCGTACCGAAGCCATTCGGCCTCGGACGGCCATCGGTTCACGCCGTGGTCACGGATACCCGAGCAGGACCAGCGATTCGCCGCAGCTCATGCGCTCGGGACTGCCCGCGGTGCAGGCAGCGTTCGCCGCGTCGACGACGCGCTCGGGCGCCGCGGCGACGAGCGCGGCGACGACGAGCAGCGCGAGGAGCACGACCGTGCGCGTGCGCAGCGGATGGTGGAGCCGCACCCGCGCAGGTCCGATCGTTGGCGTTGCCGGTGTGGTGAGGTTGGCTGCCATGCCCGTCTTCTATCCGTCGGGCGTGAGCGTTCCGTGAAGGGCACGCGAACGTGCCGAGAAGCAACGCCGATGCCTCGTCAGGGATGTAACAGCGTGGCCGGATTCCGGTGCTGTCGTTACGCGGCAGCCCTGTCCACGACCCACATGGCAACACCGCGTCCGAAATCGCGCCCTCGATCGGCCTGATCCCGGACGCGGTGGTCGACGCAACGCGCAAACGAATCCAAATCCGAACCTCGAACATCACGCCGAGCGATCCGAGCCAGCGCGTGCACGTTCGGCAAATCTTCTGCCTCGAGCGCCTGTGAGCGTGCCGAGGGCAAGGAGCGCGCGCGAAGCTGAACTCAGGTTCAGCGAGCAAGCAGCGATGCAGCCATCGGTGCGCTCACAGGCGCTCGATGGGGGCGTAGGAGAGCATGAGGCGCCGCTCGGAACCGTCTTCGAAGCGGATCACCGCCATGTCGGCGCCGTCGGAATCGATCACGATCCCTTCGCCGAACGAGCCGTGGCGCACGCGATCGCCGATCGAGACGATTGGTCCCGCGGCGCGTGGCACTTTGCGTCGGTGCGCGCCCGAATCGGCGCCGTCGCCGAACAGCATGCCGCTCGCGCCGGAAGCGCTGGTGCCGTCGCTTCCGCCCCAGCTGCGCCCGCCCGCCTTCGCGCCGAACGTGGCGCCGAAATCGTCGCTACCGCTCGATCGGCGCGTGCCCTTCGACTGTTGCCAGCCTTGCGCGCCGAACGCGGAACCGCCGCTCGAGCGCGAACCCGAGCCGCGTCCCCATGCGCTCGCGCCGCGCCCGCCGAACGCGCCGTCGCCGGCCTGCTCGCTGCGTTCGACGTGCTCGTCCGGCAACTCGTCGAGGAACCGGCTCGGCACGTTGTATTGGCGACGGCCGAACACGCTGCGCGATTGCGAGTACACGAGCGTCAGCAGCTCGCGGGCGCGCGTGATGCCGACGTACGCGAGGCGTCGCTCCTCCTCCACGTCCCCGTCCTGGATCGAGCGCGAGTGCGGGAACAGTCCTTCTTCCATGCCGGTGATGAACACCACGGGGTATTCGAGTCCCTTGGCGTTGTGGATCGTCATCAGCGTGATCTGCCCGCCGCTGGTCTCGAGATCGTCGGCCTGCGACTGGAGCGACAGCGCCTGCAGGAACTCCGCGAGCCTGCCGCCCGGTTCGAGCGCGTCGTATTCGCGCGCGACGTTCACGAGCTCGCCCAAGTTCTCGAGGCGTCCTTGCGATTCGATCGAGTCCTCGGCGCGCAGCGCGTCGACGATGCCGCTCGACTGGTACACGTGCTCGATCGTCTGCGCCACCGTGTCCGACTGCTCGGCGAAGTGCCGCATCGAATCGAGCAGCTGCATGAAGTCGCCGAGCCTCTTGAGCGTGCCTGCGTTGATGGATCCTTCCATCCCGGCTTGGCGCACCGCTTCCGACAGCGTTTCGCCGTAGGTGTCTGCATACACGCGCAGCTTCGCGACGGTGGTGTCGCCGATCCCGCGCTTGGGCACGTTGACGATTCGTTGCAGCGACAGCGAATCGTCGGGATTCACGAGCACCTGCAGGTACGCGATCGCGTCCTTGATTTCGGCACGCTCGTAGAACTTCGGCCCGCCGATCACCTGATACGGGCGCCCCGTTCGGGTGAGCAAGTCCTCGAGCACGCGGCTCTGCGCGTTCGTGCGGTAGAACACGGCGATGTCGCCGCAGCTGCGCCCGTTCTGGAGCGCCTGCTCGATGCGATCCACGACGAGGCGCGCTTCGGCGTGTTCGTCCTCCACGCTCACGACCTGCACAAGTTCGCCGTCCTCGTCGCTGGCGGCCTTCAGGTTCTTGTCGAGCCGCTGCACGTTGTGGCGAACCACGGCGTTTGCCGCTTCGAGGATGTGGCGCGTGGAGCGGTAGTTGAGGTCGAGCACCACGACTTTCGCGTCGGGATAGTCCTCCTCGAAGCTGGTGATGTTGCGAATGTCGGCGCCGCGCCAGGAGTAGATCGACTGGTCGGCGTCGCCGACGCACATCACGTTGTGGTGCTCGCCCGCGAGCGCGCGCAGCATGCGGTACTGCGCGTGGTTGGTGTCCTGGTACTCGTCGACCATGATGAAGCGGAATCGCCGCTGCCAGCGCTCGCGCACATCGTCGTGCTGTTCGAGCAGCTGCACCGCGTAGCGCAGCATGTCGTCGAAGTCCATCGCGTTCGACGCTCGCAGGCGCGCGTCGTACAGCTCGTAGACCTCCGCGACGGTCTCCTCCATGAAATCGCTCACCTGCGCGCGGTACTCAACAGGCCCCAGGAGCTTGTTCTTCGCGTTGGAGATCACGTGGTGCACCGCGGCGGGCGCGAACCGCTTGGGGTCCTTCTCCAGCGTCTCGAGGCATTGCTTGACGAGGCGCACCTGATCGCCCTGGTCGTAGATCGTGAACGACGAGCGGTAGCCGAGACGATCGGCTTCGCTGCGCAAGAATCGCGCGCATGCCGCGTGGAACGTCATCACCCACATGTGCTGCGACGCTTGGTCGCCGACGAGCGCGCGAACGCGTTCGCGCATCTCGGCCGCGGCCTTGTTGGTGAAGGTGATCGCGAGGATCTCCTGCGGGCGCGCGTGCGGGTGACCTCCGGCGGTGACGTCGTTGAGCAGGTGCGCGATGCGGCGCGTGAGCACGCGAGTCTTGCCCGAACCGGCGCCGGCCACCACGAGCAGCGGGCCGTACACATGCTGCACGGCTTCGAGCTGGGGCGCGTTGAGGTCGTGGAGCCAGTGCGCGTCGGTGGGTGTTGGGGGAGCGTCCATGGGCGGCATCGTCGCGAAAGTCTATCGCTCGGCGCGTTCGCGATTCGACGACGGAATGCGGGATCGCGGACTTCGTCACATGATTGTTGCGAAGTCGTGCGTGTTTTGTGACAAAGTGCGCGCCTTTCGTGACACTTGTTCCTCGATGCTGGCGGCATGAGCCTCTTTCATCGAACACCAAGCGTCCTCCGATTCCTCGTCCTCCAACTCGCGTGCGCCGTGCTCGCGCTGCTCGACCCCCACGGCGCGACCGCCGCCGACTACAGCGTTCGACTGACGTCCACGAACGGAACGCACTGGCACTCGTATGGGGAGACGCCGTTCACGATCGGCACGAACAAGATCTCGTCGGGCAAGGGCATCTTCGCCGCCGGCGACTATCGATCGTGGCGAGCAAACGTGGTGGGCACGGGCGCGCGCATCGTCGGCGGGCGCGTGCGCATCGGAGTCACCACGCCGCAGGCGGTGATGCGTGGACGAATCGTGGTCGGCACCGGTTCCACCACGAGCGTGCTCGCGGAGTCGTATGGAACGGGCGCGGTGGAAGTGGCGATTCCAGCGGGGCCGTTCGACTGGGTGCAGTTCGATCTCTCTAGCACGGGCGCGGTCACGACGACGACGTCTGGCGAGAACCACGTCGATTTGCAATGGATCGATCTGGCGCTTCGCGACACGGTGCCGCCAGTGGTGGAAGGTCGATCGCTCCCGGATCCGGGGCAGTGGCACGGAGCCGGGGCGTGCATTCCGTTCACGTTGTATCTCTCCGATCAGGGCGGGGGATTGGCGCGGGCACAGGTCCGTCGTGCAAGCGACGGCGTGGTGGTCACGTCGTGGGACGCGCCCATGGTGGAATCGCCGAAGCCCGGACCATCGGTGCAGGAACTTGCCGATTGCATCGCGCCCGGCGAGCGCGGGCACGGCGACACGCGCTTCGTGGCGACCGCGTGGGACGTATCGGGCGTGGCGCGGGAACTGGCGTTCACCGTTCGCGCGGACCAGCGTGCGCCAACGATCTCCGGTGGGCTGGACGATGGCGCTCGCGTGACGATCGCGCGTCCGAGCGTGGCGTTCGATCTCGCCGATGACGGATCCGGAGTGGCGTCGGTGTCGGCGACGCTCGACGGCGCGCCAGTGGCCGTGTCGGTAAACGGCTCGATGGCGTCGCTTTCCATCGGCGAGCTGGCGCGCGGTTCGCACGTGATCGCGGTGGCGGCGTCGGACGCGGCGGGCAACGGCACGCGCGTCGAACGCCGGTTCCTCGTCGCCGACGATGCGCCGCCGCAACTGTCGCTCTCGTCGCCGGGAGCGCGCGGCGACGCGACGGCGAAGCTGGTGGTGCGCGCCAGCGACGACATGAGCGGCGTCGATCCGGGATCGTGGAGCGTCACGGTCGACGGCGTCGCGGTGGCGTTCGAGGCGGACGCGCAAACGCTCACCGCGGCGCTCGGACCGCTCGCGGACGGCGCGCACCGCATCGACGTCGCTGTGCGCGACCTGGCCGGGAATCGCTCGACTGCCGCGCACGCCTACTACGTGGTGCCGCCCAACGCGCCGAGCGTCGCGGAGGTCGCGGCGCAGGTCGCGGCGACGTCTCGATCCGGCGTGTTCGTGGTGGATGCGCCGCGTGCCGCGGTCGCGTTCGGCCGCTCGGCCACGGTGTCGGTGCAGGTGGTGCGCAACGGCGATCCAGTGGCGGGTCAGCACGTCACCGTGCGACGCGACGGCGCAGACGTCGCTGCCGGCGCCACGGACGCGGACGGCATCGCGCGAGTATCGATCGTGGCGAACCGGCCCGGCAGGTACGAGGCGATCGCAGACGGCATGGGATTCGACTCCGTCGCTCTGCCGATCAAGGTGGCGCCGCGCGTGGCGATCACCACGTCGACCACGCGCCCGAAGGTCGGCGCTCGCGTGCGGATCGTCGGCAAGGTGTTCCCCGCGCTGCGCGGTCGAACCGTGTCCGTCGAAGCGCGAGTCGGCGGGGTGTGGTTTCCCGTGCGTCGCGTCGCGCGCACCGATGTCGCCGGACGATTCGCGACGACCGTGGTCTCGGCCGCGCCCGGCCCGATCCACATTCGCGTGAAGCTCAAGCCCGCGGGCGCGTGGTCCGGCGCGAACTCCAACGTGCGCCTGCTGCGCGTCACGCGCTGAGCGTGGGACGCACGACGCCGCCGTCCAGGCGCGGCTCGGCGCGCTGCAGCGCATGCAGCAGCGGCGGCCCGCCAAACCACGTGACGAGCGCGCTGAACACGACGTGCACGACGGTGAACGCGGCGCCGAGCAGAAGCGCCGCGACGATCTGGTCGCCCATCGATCCCGTGGTCGGTGCGTAGCTCGCGAGACTGCCCACGGTCACGATCACGTCCCATGCGGCCGCGCACGCGCCGGCGAGCGCGCACAACGTCGCCTTGC
>JBDHZF010000147.1:0-5541 GCA_039811765.1 Thermoleophilia bacterium
ATCGGACCCGCCGTCGGTGCATGCCGCATGTGCCTGGTGGAGATCGAGGGCGTGCCGAAGCTGCAGGCCGCGTGCGCCACGTCCGTGCGCGAAGGCATGGTCGTCTCCACCGTGGGCGACCAAGCGCGCCAAGCGCAGGAAGCCGTGCTCGAATTCCTGCTCGTGAACCACCCGCTCGACTGCCCGGTGTGCGACAAGGGCGGCGAGTGCCCGCTGCAGGACCAAGCGTTCCGCTGGGGGCCGGGCACGTCGCGCTTCGCCGAGCAAAAGCGCGTCAACGACAAGCCGATCCCGGTGAGCCCGCTAATCGCGCTCGATCGCGAGCGCTGCATCCTGTGCTACCGCTGCACGCGCTACAGCGCCGAGGTCACCGAGGACCTGCAGCTCGTTCCGCGGCAACGCGGCGCGAACAGCGTGATCGCCACGTTCGAGGGGCGCCCGTGGAAGGGACACCACGCTGGCAACGTGATCGAACTGTGCCCCGTGGGCGCGCTCACGAGCACGGAGTATCGCTTCCACGGTCGCCCGTGGGACGTCACCGACCACCCGTCGATCGCGCCATGGGACGTGCTGGGCTCGAACGTGTACAACACCGTGCGCGAAGGTCGCGTGGTGCGCGTGCTGAGTCGCCGCAACGACGCGGTGGACGTCGGCTGGATCGACGATCGAACTCGCTTCGCGTACGCGTCGATGAACGGTCCGGATCGCATCCTCGCGCCGCAGCATCGCCCCTATCGAGATCGTCCCGTCGGCAACCGACCCGTGCAGGAACTCAGCCACGAAGTGGCGATGGAGTGGCTGCACGACAAGCTCGTCGAAGGTCGCGCCGCGGGCGCGAGCGAGCTGTGGGTGTTGAGCGGCGCCGAGACGCTCGAGGTTGCATACGCGATTCAGCAGCTCGCCGCGCAGACGGGTGGACGCGTCGTTGCTGCGCCCGGTGCGAGCGCCGCGGCGCCGGAGGCCGGCGCACAGATTGCCGACATCGACCGCGCCGACAACATCCTCGTGATCGGTCACGCCGACCTGCTCGACACGGCGCCCGGCCTCGACCTTCGCATCCGCAAGGCGCGCCAGCGAGGCGCAACGGTGGTCGTCGCGGGCGCGGGTGGAACGCGCCTCGAGGGCGCCGGCGTGGAGCACGTGTACGTCGCGCCCGGGCAGCTCGACGCGTACGCAGCCGGGCCTCCCGGCGCTGGCGACGCCGAGCAGTTGTCAGTCGCGATCTACCGCGACGGCGACCTGCGCGGCGAGACCGTTGCCGGTCTTGCCGGCGCGGGCTTCCAGCTGCTCGCTGTTCCCGCGGCTGCGAACGCGCGCGGTCTCGCCGCGCTCGGCATCGCCGCCGCCGCGAGCTGGGACGAGATCCTCGGCCATGCCGGCGGCGTGGTGTACGTGGGCGTCGACCCCAACCGCGCCGTCGACCAGTCCCAGTGGGGTCCGGCCGTGAAGCGCGCCGCGTGGGTCGCAGCGATCGATTCGCTGCCCACGCCGCTGCACGCGAGCGCCGATCTCGTCATCCCCGCTGCGTGGGGCGGCGAGCAGGACGGCACGCTCGTGAACCTCGAAGGGCGCTTGCAGCGCATGACCGTCGGCGCGGGAACGCCTGGCCAGGTCGTGCCGCAGCTGCGCTGGATCGCCGGGCTTGCGCGGCGACTCGGCGCCACCGGCGTGCAAGGCAACGCCGCGAGCGCGTTCCGGCAGCTGTCGGCCGCCGCGGGCGACGCGATCCCAGCAGCCACGCACGGCGACGTGCCGCTCGACGGCGTGCTCGGCGTGACGGGCGGTCCGGCCCCCGCATACGCGGACGAGCCGACGATGCAGGTCGGCGCGGACCAGCTCGCGCTGTACGTGGCGCCGAACCTGTTCGACGCCCCCGAAGTCGCGCACAGCGAGTCGATGTCGTTCCTCACCGAGATCGCAACGCTCGTGCTCAACCGCGCTGACGCTCGCGCGCTTGGACTTTCCACGGGCGACGCCGCGATGGTCGAGACCGCAGACGGCGTCGACGCGGCCGTGGTGGTTCGCACCTCGCGCACCGTGCAAAGCGGCCACGCGCGAGTGAGCGCGGGAACGCCCGGCTTCGCGCCCGGTCGCACGGGCTGGATCGCCGCTCGCGTGCGCGCAGACGGGAGCGCGACGTGACGATCGGCGAAGTCATCGGCCTGTTCCTCAAGGCGTTCATCATCGCGAACGTCGTGATGGTCGTGTTCGCGATGATGACGTGGATCGAGCGACGCCTGCTGTCGTTCTTCCAATACCGTCTTGGTCCCAACCGCGTGGGCCCGTTCGGCATCCTGCAGCCGATCGCCGACCTGATGAAGCTGATCCGCAAGGAGAACTTCCGACCCAACAGCGTCAGCGCCGTGATGCACCTCGTCGCGCCGATCGTCACGCTGTTCTTCGCGCTCGCGGTGTTCAGCGTGATCCCGTTCGGCGACCAAGACTGGAACCTGTTCGGTTGGCACACGCCGCCCGGCATGGCCCCCGACCTGCCCGTTGGCGTGATCTTCGCGATCGCGCTCAGCGGCCTTGGCGGTTACGGCGTGATCGTCGGCGGCTGGGCGTCCAACTCCAAGTACGCGCTGCTCGGCGCGCTGCGCGCCTGCGCCCAGCTGATCAGCTACGAAGTCGCGCTGACGCTGTCGCTGCTGCCGATCATCATGATGACGCAGTCGCTCTCCATGGCGCAGATCGCCGACGGCCACGCCGCGTGGTCGATGGGCGGCTGGCACCCGTGGTTCATCGTGTGGGCGCCGGTCGGCTTCGTCATCTTCCTGCTCTCCGCGCTCGCGGAAGCCAACCGCGCGCCGTTCGACCACGCCGAAGCCGAGCAAGAACTCGTCGGTGGCTTCCACACCGAATACGGCGGCCTGCGCTATGCCGCGTTCGCGAACGCCGAGTACCTGCACCTGCTCGCGATCAGCGCGATCGGCGTCACGTTCTTCCTCGGCGGCACCTCGATCCCGTGGATGCCGGACGCGAACGCGGGCCTCGACCTGCTCTCGTTCTTCGTGAAGATGGCGATCTTCCTCTTCCTGTTCATCTGGATTCGCGCCACGGTGCCGCGCCTTCGCTACGACCGCCTGATGCGGTTCGGGTGGAAGGCGCTGTTGCCGCTCGCCACGCTGCAGGTGCTGGCCACCGCGTTCATCGTCGTCAAGGGCTGGGGGCACGCCTGATGTCATCTCCCGTCGCTGGAACCTTCCGCGGGATCAAGAACACCGGCGTTGGTCTCGCCACCACGCTGCGCGCGTTCTTGGGTCGCAACATCACCGAGCAGTACCCGGAGTACAAGCACCCGGTGATGCCGCGCTTCCGCGGACGCCACAAGCTGCACCTGCACGCGAACGGCCTCGAGAAGTGCGTTGGCTGCTCGCTGTGCGCGGCGGCGTGCCCGTCCGACTGCATTCGCGTGGTCGCGGCCGAGAACACGCCCGAGCATCGCGTCAGCGCGGGCGAGCGCTACGCGCAGGTGTACGAGATCAACATGAGCCGCTGCATCTTCTGCGGCTACTGCGAGATGGCGTGCCCGTTCGACGCGATCACGCTCGGCAACGACTGGGAGCTCGCGGACCTCAACCGCGACCAGATGATCTACACGAAGGACATGTTGCTCGCTGATCCGCCGACCCGCGACGCGGTGGGCATGGATCGTCGCGCCGTCACGCGCCAGGACGCCGACCTCGACTCGCCGATCCCGGTGTGGCTCGAGGAGACAGTTGCTCGCGAGCGCGCGCAGCGCAGCGCCACGGATCGGAGCGCGAAGCGATGAACCCGATCGTGGCATGGAATCCCGAGCTGCCCGGCGCGCCGTTCGTGGTGATCTTGTTCGCCTTGTTCTCGCTGCTGGCGATCTTCGGCGCCGTGCGCGTGGTCACCGCGAGCGATCCGTTCATCAGCGCGTTGAGCCTGCTGTTCAACTTCGTCTCGCTCGGCGCGTTGTACCTGCTGCTCGGGCAGGACTTCGTCGCGATCAGCCAGATCCTCGTGTACGCCGGAGCGGTGGTCGTGCTGTTCTTGTTCGTGATCGCCTACCTGGGCGATCGCCGCGAGCTCGCCGCCGACGCAACCCGCGGCAAGCTGCTGCGCCCCGCTGGCGTGCTGGCGTCCGTGGCGCTCGCGCTCGTGCTCGTCAGCGCGGTCGCCGCCGCGAAACTGCCCACGCCGGTGACGCCGCAGAAAACCGACGCCGGCTTCGCGTTCGGCTCGCCGCAAGCGATCGGCGAGGCGTTCATGACCAAGTACATCCTGATCTTCGAGGCCACCAGCGTCGTTCTGCTCGTCGCCGCGATCGGCGGCGTCGTGCTCGGGCTCACCGGGCGCGCACGCCACGATCGCTTGCGCAAGCTGATGCAGACGCGCAGCGCCGACCAGCAGAAGCGACTGCACGACGTGCGCGAACGCGAGCTGCGCGACGAGCGATCCGCCGTTGCATTCGACGAGGAGGTCCGAGGCTGATGCATGTCTCCGTGGACTGGTACGTCGCGCTCAGCGCGATCCTCTTCGCGATCGGCGCCGCCGGCGTGATGCTGCGCCGCAACGCGCTCGTCGTGCTGCTCAGCATCGAGCTGATGCTCAACGCCGGCAACCTCTCGCTCGTCGCGTTCTCGCGCACGTGGGGTGTGCAGGATGGGCAGATCTTCGCGATCACCGTGATGGCGATCGCCGCGAGCGAGGTCGTGGTCGGCCTCGGCATCGTCGTGGCGCTGAGCCACCTGCGCCGCGAACTGGACACCGACGAGTTGGTGGAGCTGCACGGCTGATGGATCTCTCCGCACTCGCATGGATCGCCTATCTCGCGCCACTCGCGGGCTTCCTCGCGATCGCGCTCGCCGGTCACAAGCTTCCCGCGCGCGGAGCTGGATTCGTCTCCTGTCTTGCCGTGCTCGTGGGATTCGTCGCCGCGCTTGGCACGCTCGTGAAATGGAACGCGCTCGACGAGCCGAACCATGGCGCGGTCGCCACCGCATGGACATGGCTGAGCGCCGGCAGCTTCCGCGTGCCGCTCGAGCTGCTCGTGGATCCGCTGTCGATCTGGATGCTGCTGATCGTCACCGGCGTGGGCTTCCTGATCCACGTGTACTCCACCGGCTACATGGCGGGCGATCCGCAGTTCAACCGCTTCATGGCGTACTTGAACTTGTTCGTGTTCAGCATGCTCACGCTCGTGCTCGCCGGCAACTTCGTGCTGCTGCTCGTCGGCTGGGGCCTCGTCGGCATGGCGAGCTACCTGCTGATCGGCTTCTGGCACGATCGCCCCAGCGCCGTTGCCGCGGCGAAGAAGGCGTTCATTGTGAACGCGATCGGCGATGTCACGATCATGCTCGGCGTGTTCCTGATCTTCCGCGAGACGGGCGCGATCTCGTTCGGAGCCGCGTTCGACGCGCTGCCCGGCGCCGTCGCGCAGGACTCCGGCATGGCGTTCGTGATCTGCCTGCTGCTGCTCGGCGGCGCGTTCGCCAAGAGCGCGCAGCTGCCGCTGCACACGTGGCTGCCGGACGCGATGGAGGGCCCCACGCCCGTCAGCGCGCTCATCCACGC
>JBDHZF010000148.1:0-5330 GCA_039811765.1 Thermoleophilia bacterium
CGCCGGATCGCTCACGCCCACCACTTGTCGACGCACGCCTGCCGGATTGGTGATCGGTCCAAGGAAGTTGAACGCCGTGCGCACGCCCATTGCTTTGCGCGGACCGATCGCATGCCGCATCGACGGATGAAACGATGGCGCGAACAAGAACGCGAATTTGGATCGAGCGAACGTCGATCCAACTTGCTCGGCGCTTGTGTCGAGACGACCGCCCAGCGCTTCCAGCACGTCCGCGCTGCCGCAGCTGGAACTCACCGCTCTATTTCCGTGTTTGGCGACAGCCGCGCCGGTTCCAGCGACCACGAATGCCGCGCACGTCGACACGTTGAACGTGCCTGCGCCGTCGCCACCCGTTCCGCACATGTCGATCGCGTCGGGCGGCGCCGGGGCCGCCACAACGTGCCGTCGCATCGACTGCGCGAACCCCGCGAGCTCGTCCACCGTCTCGCCTCGGGCATGCAGCGTGGCGAAGATCGCGCCGAAGCTCGTGTCGTCCACCTCGCCGCGCATGACGAGATCCATGAGCGCGGCGGCCTCGTCGTGATCCAGCGATCGTCCCGCGAGGATCGTGCGAAGCATCGTCGTGTGCAAAGCCGTCATGCTGCCTCCAAGAATCGAGCAAGCAACTCGGGCCCATGCGGCGTGAGGATGCTCTCGGGGTGGAATTGAATGCCTTCGATTCGAGCCGTGCGATGACGGATTCCCATGAGCACGCCGTCCTCGGTTCGCGATGTCGCAACCAGCGCATCGGGGAGCGTGCGCTCGTCTACGACGAGCGAGTGATAGCGGCCCGCTTCGAAGTGGTCGGGCGCGCCCTCGAACACGCCGGATCCGTCGTGCACGATGGCAGTCGCTCGACCGTGCACCACGCCGTTCTGCATGCGCACGACGTTCGCTCCCAGTGCATGACCGATGCATTGCATGCCGAGGCAGATGCCGAGCAGCGGCACTTCGTGCTCGATCGCGGTGTGCACCAGATCAACGCACGAACCTGCGTCGACAGGGCCGCCCGGACCGGGCGAGAGCACGATCGCGTCGCATCCGAGCGCGAGCAGCTCCGTCACTGACGCGGCGTCGTTGCGCATCACGTACACGTCGGCGCCGATCCTCGCCAGCACGTCCGCGACGTTGTAGGTGAACGAGTCGTAATTGTCGACGAGCAAGACCTGGCGCATCATGCCGCGCCTCCCACCAGCTCGCATCGCAGTGGTTCCACGGACGCCGCCGAAACCAACGCCGCGAGCATTCCACGCGCTTTGTCACGCGTCTCCGCCGCTTCCGCCGCGGGGTCGCTGGCGGCGACGATTCCCGCTCCGGCCTGAACGCTTGCGACGCCCCGCTCCGAATCGATGAGCGCGGTTCGGATCGTGATCGCCATGTCCATCCGGCGACCATGACCGACATAGCCCACGACGCCGCCGTACGCACCACGCCGATCGGGCTCGAGTTGCGCGATCAACTCCATCGCGCGAATCTTTGGTGCGCCGGTGAGCGTGCCCGCGGGAAACGCGGCGCGCAGCGCGTCCACCGGATGCAAGCCATCGCGCAGCTGGCCGGACACGCGACTCACGAGGTGCATGACGTGACTGAACCGCTCCACCTCGCACAACCGTTCCACGTGCACGCTGCCGGGAACGCTGACGCGGCCAACGTCGTTGCGGCCGAGATCCACGAGCATCATGTGTTCGGCACGTTCCTTCGGATCTGCGAGCAGCTCGCGTTCGAGCTCGGCGTCTCGCAGGGGGTCGACCCCGCGCGGGCGCGTGCCGGCGATGGGATGCGTCACCACCCGTTCGTCGCCGGCCACGCCGACGAGTTGCTCCGGGCTCGCGCCGACGATCGACATGTCGCCGAACCGCAGCAGCACATGGTACGGCGCAGGACTGATCGCCCGCATCGACCGGTACGCGGCGACCGGATCGATCGCGACGTGCAGATCGAATCGCCGCGACAGCACGATCTGCACGCATTCGCCCGACAACACATGCTCGCGCGCTTGCTCGACCATCTGTTCGAACGACTCGTCGTCCACGTTAGCGGTCGCGATGCCGAATGGGTCGCTGGCTTGCGCTGCGTGGACGGCAATCGGTCGAGCCACGTCCAACTGCACGAGCGCGCGTTCGAGCTGCGCGATTCGCGCGATCGCACGATCGTATGCACGCTCCAGACGTGGCTCGTCGTCCACGCGGATCGTGCAGATGACGAGCACACGGCCAGAGCGGTGATCGAACGCGATCAACTCGTCCACCAGCAGGAATCGCGCGTCCGGAGTCTCGACCGCGGACGCGCCCGTGGCGACGCCGATCCGCGGTTCGATCGTGGTCACGAACTCGTGCCCCAGCATTCCCACCGCGCCGCCGACGAAGCGCGGCAATTCGATGCCGATGTCGGCGACGTCGTCGCATACGGCGGCGCGCACCTGATCGAGCGTGCTCGCGCCCGCTTCGATCACGGACATCGCCCGCGGCACGACCACGCTGAAATCCGCATCGCCGCTCGCCGCCTCGCTGGTCTCGAGCAACGCGGCATACGGTTCGCCGTCGGCGAGGGCGGCGAACGCCGCCAACGGGTCGATCTCGAAGCCAAGCTGCAGCTCGCGCACGATCGGAATCACGCTCCCGGGGGGCGCGAGCGCACCGAGCTGGTCGCGCGCTGGATACGCATAGGGACCGTCGTCGCCGCCATCGTGCGCGATCATGCCGCCACCTCGCGAACGTCTCGCTGGAGCGAACGACCTGTCGCGCGCGCAACCGCGTCCACTGCGTCGAGCAGCGCGCCCGCGCCGGCGACGTCGAGCGATTGTCCACCGTCGACGATCGCCGCGGTCGGATCATGGTGCACCTCCACGATCAGGCCATGGGCGCCCGCGGCGACCGCTCCGGCGCTGATCGCCTGCACGAGATCGGCGCGTCCTGCGGCGTGCGACGGATCGACGATCACCGGCAAATGCGTCATGTCGCGCAGTAACGGAATCACGTTCAGGTCGAACGCGTTGCGCACCAGTGGCTCGAACGAACGTATCCCGCGTTCGCACAAGATCACATTGGGGTTGCCCGCGGCGAGCACGTACTCTGCGGCGCACAACAGCTCCTCCACCGTGGCGGCCATGCCGCGCTTGAGCAAGACAGGCTTGTCGGTTCGCTCGCCGAGCGCGTGCAGCAGCCGAAAGTTCGCCATGTTGCGCGTGCCCACCTGCAGCACGTCGGCGTGCTCTGCGACGAGCTCCACATCAGCGGTATCGAGCACTTCCGTGACCACGCCCATGCCCGTGATTTCGCGCGCCTCCGCCAGTAGCTCGAGGCCTTCGCGCCCGAGCCCTTGAAACGAATGTGGACTTGTGCGCGGCTTGAACGCGCCACCTCGCAGCAGCGGCACACCCAGTCCCGCAAGCACCGTTGCGGTTGCGAGCAGCTCGTCGCGCCCTTCCACCGCGCACGGCCCGCCGATCACCACGACATGATCGCCACCGATCAGCGTGCGGTTGGGCCCCACGCTCACGATCGTGTCGGCGCGTCCGACGCGCACCGCATTGCGGTACGGGTGACGGTGCAACAACTCGGGATCGAGAATCTGCTCGTCGGTGTGCTTGCTCATGGTCGGTGCCTTTTCTGAGGTGGGAATCAGCTGCCGACGAGGGTTCGTGCCGATGCGGGCAGCCATGGAAGAAACGAAGCGGATGCGTCGGCCGGTGGCCTTCGCATCCGCTGGTTCCTGCTGCCGTGAGGCGGAAGGTTCACCAAGCGCGCGAGGCACCGGCCGACGACCAATAGGTCCACTGCCAGCGCCACGCATAGCCGCCGCCGACCTGCTGGTCGGCGAGATTCGAGTCGATGTCGAAGCGGCTGCTCATCGTGATCCTCATCGTGCCCGCGCCCGTCGCGCCTGACACATCGATACTTCGATCACTGTAGCCGCGCCGTTTCAGCCGCGCAAGTCCCGACGAGCGAACTCGTCAGGCCGCGTGCTCCCGCTCGCTCGCCGAACGCAGCCACGCGAGGGCCCTCGACAGGTCGATGCGACCGAATCCCGACGCGTTGTCGGGGCCGGGGCGGTCGACGTCGACCGCCGTCTTCGCCAGCGCCTCGACGAGCTGGTCGTGCGTCGCCTGCGGCACCGCGGACAAGAGCAGCGCCAACGCGCCCGCGGTGTGCGGCGCCGCCATCGACGTGCCGCTCATGCTCTGGTACCGACCACCCGGCACCGACGAGATCACTCCAGCGCCCGGCGCCGCCACGTTCGGCGTCATCTCTTCGGGCGTGGCGAATCGCGATGGACCGCGCGACGAGAACCTCGCGATCGTGTCCGCATTGGTCGTCGCCGCCACGGAGAAGTAGCCGGGGTACGAACCCGGCGGGCTCACGGTGCCCTCGCTCGCCCCGTCGTTCCCTGCCGCGTTCACCGATTCGATGCCAGCCGCCTTGAGCGCGGCCATCGTGTCCATGAACGTGTCGTCGGCCTGGTCCGCATTGCCCCAGGAATTGTTGACGATGTCCGCGCCCTTCGTCGGATCGGGGGCCGAACCGTCGGTCTTCGTCGGCGCGAGCATGAACTGCAGCGCCATGAGCGTTGCCGCTGTCGTGTTGTATCCAGATCGATTGATCGCCTTCGCCGCGATCAGCTTCGCGCCCGGGGCGACGCCGGTCTTGCGCGAGTCCGAACCACCCGCTGCCGTGCCGCTCACGTGGGTTCCGTGGTCGCCGTCGTCATACGGCTTGCTCGCCTTCGTGAACGGATCGAACCAGTTGTAGTCGTGCGTCTGCGTGCCGTCGGCGTTCGTTCCGCGATAGTGGGCCTTGATCGCCGGGTGCTCCACGTCGAGGCCCGTGTCGACCACGCCGATCGTCACGCCAGTCCCGTCGACCCCTTCGGCCCAGAGCTTGGGCGCGCCGATCTTGGCGACTCCCCATTCCACGGTCTCGGCGCGCCTCCCGGCGCCGACGTCCGTGAACGCCGGCCCGTCGATGAAGCCGCGCGCGTACGCCATCATCGCCGCGCCAGCGGCTGCGCCGGCGCTGCCGCCTTCGTCTGCGCCGGCTTCGTCGCGAGAACCCTGCACGCTCCAGGTCTTGTTCTCGGCGACCGCCTTCACGTTGGCGACTCCCTTGAGCGCGTCGGCAACGGCTTGATTGCGGCCGGCGGCGGTCGTGACCAGGATCGCGTTCGGCAGGAACATCGACTCGACGTGGGACACGTCGCCCGACGCCTGCAGCTTCTCGAGCGCGGCGAGCGCGTCCACCTGGCTGCTCTGCGCGGTCTTCACGAGCGCGTCGTACACCGCCTGCTTGCGCTCCGGTCCACGCGGCATCGACGAAGCGAAGCTCAAGTCGGCC
>JBDHZF010000149.1:0-5322 GCA_039811765.1 Thermoleophilia bacterium
GCCTGGCAGCTGCGCGTGCCGATCGGGGTTGCAACGCGCGACTGGGAGGAGCCTGCCGAATGATCGACATCGCGACGATACGACGAATGGGCGCGGCCGGCGGCTGGCGTCTCGACCAATGCGAGCGCGTGCTGCGCATGACCGAGCTGCTCGCGGGGTGTCTTGGCCATCCGCACCTTCGCGACGTTCTGGCGCTCAAGGGCGGCACCGCGATCAACGTGCTCGACCACGACTTGCCGCGCCTGTCGGTGGACCTGGACTTCAACTTCGTGGGCGCGCGCGATGCGGCGGCGCTCGAGCAGGCGCGTCCGCAGCTCGTGCGATCGATCGACGACGTCGCAGCGCGACTCGGCCTGACCGCTGCTCGGCTTCGCGAATCGTACGGCGGGATCAGCTGGCGAATGACGTATCGAGGAGTTGTCGGCTCGGGTGCGGTCGAAATCGATCTGAACCTGCTGCAGCGCGTTCCGTTGCTGGCGACTCGACGCGTTGACGCGCGCGCGCTCGACGACATCGTCTCGGTGGACGACGTGCTCGCGATGTCGTCCACCGAGCTCGTCGCGGGAAAGCTGATGGCGCTGCTGGATCGCACGCATCCGCGCGACGTGTGGGACACCGATCTGCTCGCCGCGCACGCGAGCTTCGACGACGAGGCGCTGCGTCGCTGCTTCGTCGCGTATCTCGCGGCGGCGCGGCGGCCGTGGCGCGAGCTGCTCGCCAAGCCGATCGCGATCGACGCGACGGACACGGACCGGATGCTCGTGCCGCTGCTGCGCGGCGACCAGCGACCCGACGAGGACGACCCGATGCACGCGGCGATCCTCGCCTCGCCGCCGCTCGTGTGGAAGTCGCGGCACGTGCGCGAGCGGGCGACGTGACTGCGATCGCCACCGTGGGCGCGGCGCTGCAATCGACGCGCCGCCGTTATGCGCCCCACTCGCCGGCCACGCGCTCGATGCGTGCAGCGATGCAGCGCGCCGGGTCGTTGTCGTGCTCGGCCGTCTCCACCATGCGCGCCGATCGGTCGCGGGCAAGGCGCGCGATCCTGCGCACCTCGTCGAGCGCGTACCGCGGGTTCACGCCCGCGGCGAGCGCGCACTGCTCCCAGGCGGCAAGGTCGACCTTCGTGATGTCGCGCGCCCCGGCGATCGACATCGACAGCCGCGTCGTGAGCTCGGGGTACGCCACGGTCGAGACGATGTCGTACAGCGGTGCGAGCGTCGGATGCGCACCGTCGTACAGCAGCGAGTAGTTCTTGCCGTGCGCGTCGCAGTTGCCGACCAGCACGTTGAGCACGAGGGCACCCCACAGGCGCGGCACGTCCTGCGCCGGGATGCTCGCGGCGCGGCGCAGCAGGTCGACGACGTCCACGACCGACGGGCCGCCCTCGGCCTGGTACTTGTGGTCGGGCAGCACGCCGAGCGCCTGGCACAGGTCCTCCTGGTGCAGGCGCACCACCGGATCGCGGGTCTGGTCGCGGTCGAAGCGCTCGATCACCAGGTACGGCAGCTCGTCGGTCGTGACCGCGGCGCGCGTCGGTGCGGCACGCAGGGCGAGCTGCGCGGCGAGCGACATGCAGAAGTGCTCGTTGTCGACGAGACCGGGAAACCGATCGGGCTGTGGCTTGAGGATGTGCGTGGTGGGCTCACCACCCTGCGCCGGGATGCTCACCTCGCCGCGGCGCTGATCGATCACGACCGGCAGCTTGCCCTGCGCGCCTGCGAGCGACATGCGCGGCGCCGCCCCGGACTCCTCGACTCCGAGCGGGCGGCGCGGCAGCTCGCGCAGGATCCGCGCCAGCTCGTTTGGCGTCACGATTCGCCGGTCGCTGCTGCGAGGTGCGCGCCCGGCCTCTGGATGGAACTCGAGGGCACCGGCGCAGTCGCCGCCGAGCTGCTCGAGCAGGCGATAGTCGTTGCGCTCGCTCACGCCGAGCAGCTGCGCGACGGCTCGCCTCACGTCCTGCTCGGGGAGCACCCCACCGAACACCGCCAGGCAGGTGCGATGCGGGTACGCCTCGGTGGTGAGCGGCATCGCATGCCCGACCGGCGGCGCGTCGACCGCGACGTATGCCGAGTCGTAGCGGAACTGCAGGTTGCCGTTGTCCTTCTGCTGCAGCCAGCCGGCGAAGCGCCCGTGCAGCCACACGCCGAGACGCGCCATCAGTCACGCTCCTGCATGGACAGCGTCAGGCCGAGCGCCTGCGCCACGCGCAGCGCGATGTCCAGCTGCACCGACGGCTTGCCTCGCTCGAGCTCGCCGATGACGCGCCGGTTCACGCCGGCGGCAAAGGCAAGCTGCTGCTGTGTCAGCCCGAGCGAGCGGCGCCGGGTGGCGAGCGCCGATCCGAATCCGGCCGGGGTGTCGATGCGGGTCATGGGTGTGGTACCGATCGGGAGCGTTCGGAGGTGTCTCGGCACATCATGCCACGCGCTTGATACCGAACGGTAACGCGCGGACTCAAGCCGACTCGAAACCGTCGGACTGATACCGATCGGTAACAAATGGGCGTCGGGGTCGCCGAAGTAGCAAATTGATACCGATCGGTAGCGGGGCGGGTCGCTGGCTCAGCCGGCGCGAACCTGGGTCACCACCCAGCCGAAACGGGAATCGACATTCTGCCGATGCTATAATCGACATTATGCCGACCCACAGATCGACATCCTGCCGAACTCCCACATACGCCAGCGGAGGTACTCGATGACCATGGTCGAGCGCTTCGTCCAGGGCCGAATCGAGCATGCGCTCGATGTCTTTCGAGTCGTGCAGGTCGCCGGTGCGCGACAGACCGGCAAGACCACGCTGGCCCGACTCATTGCGGCTGACGATCGCGAGTTCGTCACGATGGATGCTGCCGCACCACGCATGGCGGCCGAACGCGATCCCGATGGGTTCCTCGCATCGTATGGTGATCGCCCCATGTTGATCGACGAGGTCCAGCGCGTCCCGGACCTGTACCTCGCGATCAAACGGGTCGTGGACGAATCGCCACGACCCGGCAGGTTCCTGCTCACCGGCTCGTCGGAACCGCGTTCGGGCAGCCAGATCCGCGACTCGCTTGCCGGCCGCATCAAGGTCGTCGAGCTTCGGCCGTTCTCGCAGGGCGAGATCGCAGGCGTCCGCGAGCAATTCGTCGAGGCGCTCGCCAGCGCGCCGGACCCGGCAACGCTGCTGTGGCCAACCAGCCGGCACCGCGGTGTGCAGGCGTACATGCCCCGCATGCTCGCCGGCGGCTATCCCGACGCGATTCGGCTCGACAGCAGGGATCGCCGCGACTGGCTACGTGAATACGCCGCTGCTGTGTGCTCCCAGGATGTGCGTCATCTCGCGGCGATCCACGACCTCGCACGCCTGCGAGCGGTATTCGATCTGGTCGCATCCCAATCCGGGCAGCTGCTCAAGCCATCCAGCCTGGCGCGTGATGCGAAGCTGGCCAGCAGCACCGCTCACAACTGGATCCAGCTGCTTGCCGAGACGCGCACGATCGATGTGATCCCGCCATGGTCGGGCGGCCAACGCGCTCGATTGGTCAATACGCCCCGTGGCTACATCGTCGATTCGGGGCTGCTCGCCGCCATGCTCCAGATCGATGCAGAGCGCGTGCTGCGCGAACCGATGCAGCTCGGCGCGCTGGTCGAGACGTTCGTCGTGCAGGAACTGCTGCGCCAGTGCTCGTGGCTCGCCGATCCGCCCGCGCTGCTGCACTATCGCGATCGCGACCAACGCGAGGTCGATGTCGTGCTGGAGCGTCCCGACGGCGGCGTGATCGGCATCGAGGTCAAGGCCGCGGCAACCGTCCACGCATCCGACACCAAAGGGATCCGCGCGCTCGAGCGCCAGGTGGGCGATCGGTTCGCTGCCGGGATCGTGCTCTATTGCGGCGAACATCCGCTCCCGCTCGGCGAACGAACCCGCGCCGTGCCGCTCGAAGCACTGTGGGCACCGCTGGTCACGTAGCCGTTCGCCCCGCTGCCGGTCAAGTCACGCAGGAGCAGGCGGCGGGCTGGTGCGCGAGGCGCACCTTCGGGGACATGGCGCGACGACAAAGCGAAGCCAGCGCCCGCTACACCCCCCACTCGACCGCCGCGCGCTCGTCGGTAGCCGCGTACGCACCCACGCCCCAGAGCGGGACGTTCGTGAGCCAGTCCTGCTCACGGTAGGGCGCGAGCGACGTGCGCAGCGCGTGCGTCGCATCGAATCGATCCACGTAGCTTCGGAGGCTCTTCGACCGGAGGTTCTCACCGGCCTTCACCTCTATCGGAACGATACGGCCGCCGTGCTCGATCGCGAGATCCACCTCGGCGATCCCGCGCTCGGCCGACCAGTACATCGGCGTCGCGCCCGTTCGCGCCACGAGCTCCTGCAGCACGTACTGCTCGGTGAGCGCGCCCTTGAACTCCTCGAATACGCCGCGGCCGTCGAGCAGCACCCGTACATCGAGTCCGCTGAGCGTGCCGAGCAGTCCAACGTCGTGCGCGAACAGCTTGAACGAGCGCGGGTCCTCGTACGAGCGAATCGGCTGCGCCGGCTTGGTGAAGCGCCGAACCAGGTGAACCAAGCCAGCGCCGGCGAGCCAGTCGAGCGCCGACTCGAACTCGCGTGCTCGGGCTCCATCGCGCACGAGTCCGTAGACGAACTTGCGATGCTCTCGGGCAAGCTGCGCAGGGATCGACCGCCATACGCCGGCGATGCGCGGCACGAGCGTAGCCGGCGCATGGCGCGCGAAGTCGAACTCGTAGCCGGCAAGCAGCTGCTCGTGGATCACGCGAGCGTCGCGCACCTCGCGTGACGCGGCGAACGCCGCGACCGCCTCCGGCATGCCACCCACGAACAGGTAGGTGCGCAGCAGCTCGACGAGCCGATCGTGGAATGGCGCGAGGACCTCCCACTGCCGCTCGTCGAGCGCATCGAGCAGCGCCTGCTCCCCCAGCGCATCGAGGAACTCGCAGAAGTCCATCGGGTGCAGGTCCATGAATTCGACCTTGCCCACGGGAAACGACTCGGAGCCGAGGGCGACGCCCAGCAGCGACCCGGCAGCGATCACGTGCAGCTCGGGCAGCTCTTCCGCGAAGTACTTGAGGGCAGTCACCGCGCGCGGCACCGCCTGGACTTCGTCGAGCACGAGCAGCGTGCGCCCGGGCTCGACGCGGACTCCGGCGGCGATCGCCAATTGCTGCACGAGCCGCGCCGGATCGAACTCGCCGTCGAAGGTGGCGCCGAGCTGCGGCGTGCGCTCCAGATTCACGTACGCGACGTGCTCGAATGCAGCTTCGCCGAATGACCTCGTGAGCCACGTCTTGCCGACCTGACGCGCGCCGCGAA
>JBDHZF010000150.1:0-5219 GCA_039811765.1 Thermoleophilia bacterium
ATGCCGTTCGGCGCGAAGGCTCGCGTCGAGTTCGCCTCGGATTTGTCGAAGCCGAGCCCTGCGCTCGCCGGCTACTTGCAGCTGCTCGACCAGAACAAGGACGCCATCGTCGGCCTCAAGTCCAACGTGGACATGACGCAGCTGATGGATCCGGCAGCCGCGCTGACGTTCCTGCGCTCGCTCAAGCCTGACGAGTTGGTGTTCGCGTCGCAGACCAGCAACGGCACCACGCTGTGGCGTGGCACCGTGGAGCAGCTGCCCGCGGGCGTGGCCGACGTCGTTCGCGGCGCCGACGCGCTGCACGGCTCGCTCGCCTGAGCGATCGACGACGAATCGCCATTGCGATGCGATTCCGGGGGCGCGACCACATCGGTCGCGCCCCCGTCTCGTTCTCGAACCCGCGGACCTGCCGAACGCGGTTGCGGCTGACTACTGGCCCGCGCGCGCTTCGAAGGATGTAAGCTCGGAGCCTCGCGCTTCGTGTCCCTGCGCGAGCTCGGGCAGGCCATCGCGCGCCCGGCCCGGGACATGTCCCCGAAAGGAACGCGCATGCCCGCCTCGACCCCCGTCGACCACGCCGCCCACACCACCAACGCGAAGCTCGCGAGCTGGGTGGAGCAGATCGCCGAGCTGACCAAGCCCGATCAGGTCGTGTGGTGCGACGGTTCGAAGGACGAGTTCGACCGCCTCGCGCAGCAGCTCGTCGACGCGGGCGTGTTCCGCAAGCTCGACGACGAGAAACGACCGGGCAGCTACCTCGCGCTGAGCGATCCGTCCGACGTCGCGCGCGTCGAGAAGCAGACCTACATCTGCAGCGAGCGCGAGCGAGACGCCGGCCCGACCAACAACTGGTGCGATCCGGCCGAGATGCGCGCCACGCTCGAACCGCTGTTCGACGGTTGCATGCGTGGCCGCACGATGTATGTGGTGCCGTTCGTGATGGGTCCGCTCGGCTCCGACAAGAGCATCGTCGGCGTGCAGGTGACCGATTCCGCGTACGTGGTGACGTCGATGCGCATCATGACGCGCATGGGCGCCGCGGCGCTCGAGCAGCTCGGCAGCGACGGCAGTTTCGTCCCCTGCGTGCACTCGGTTGGCGCGCCGCTCGAAACCGGCCAGGCGGATGTGCCATGGCCGTGCAACGAGACGAAGTACATCGTGCACTACCCGGAGACGCGCGAGATCTGGAGCTACGGCTCCGGCTATGGCGGCAACGCGCTGCTCGGCAAGAAGTGCCTCGCGCTGCGCATCGCCAGCGTCATGGCGCGCGACGAGGGCTGGCTCGCCGAGCACATGCTGATCCTCAAGCTCACCTCGCCGCAGGGTGTGGTGAAGCACCTCGCCGCGGCGTTCCCGAGCGCGTGCGGCAAGACGAATCTCGCGATGCTCGAGCCCACCCTGCCCGGCTGGAAGGTCGAGACGGTCGGCGACGACATCGCGTGGATGAAGTTCGACGACCAGGGCAAGCTGCGCGCGATCAACCCGGAGGCCGGGTTCTTCGGCGTGGCGCCTGGCACCGGCTGGCACACCAACGCCACGGCCATGCGCACGATCTCCCACGACACCGTCTTCACCAACACCGCGTTCGTCGACGGCGACGTGTGGTGGGAGGGTATGACCGAGGAGCCGCCGGCGCACGCGATCGACTGGCACGGCAACGAGTGGACTCCGCAGAGCGGTGAGCTTGCCGCGCATCCGAACTCGCGCTTCGCGGTGCCCGCCGCGCAATGCCCCACGATCGCCGATTCGTGGGAGGACCCGGCGGGCGTGGTGATCGACGCGATCATCATGGGCGGCCGTCGCGCGAGCGTCGTGCCGCTCGTGCGCGAGGCCAACAGCTGGGAGCACGGCGTGTTCCTCGGCGCGACGATGAGCAGCGAGCAGACCGCCGCGGCGGAAGGCGCCGTCGGCAGCCTGCGCTTCGACCCGTTCGCGATGCTGCCCTTCACCGGCTACCACGTGGCCGACTACTTCGCGCACTGGCTCTCGATGGCCGACCACGACGGCGCCACGCTGCCGCGGATCTTCTACGTCAACTGGTTCCGCAAGAACGAGCAGGGCAAGTTCATGTGGCCGGGTTACGGCGAGAACTCGCGCGTGCTCGACTGGATCGTTCGCCGAACCGACGACGCCGTCGACGCGGTGCAGACGCCGATCGGCGCGCTGCCGAACGTCGACGATCTCAACGTGGACGGACTCGACATCGATCGCGCCACGCTCGAGCAGTTGCTGTCCGTGGATCTGGGCGCGGTGGCGCAGGAGCTTCCGCAGGTGCGCGCGCACCTCGAGGGCATCGACCACCTGCCCGGCGCGATGATGCAGCAGCTCGAGCAGCTCGAAGCCGCGGTCAGCGACCGATAGTTCTCGCTGTTAGCCGACTTGGTCGGCAGTCGATGGGTGGTCGAGCGGCGTCGTTGGACGCTGTCCGAACAGCAGCCATCGCGCGGCCTCGTCGCCATGGCTGCCGTAGTAGTGCGGCAAGTGCTCCACGCCGCCGCCGGAGAGCAACGCGTCGAGCAGCGGCGTGATCACGCCGAGACGCACGTTCGCGAACAGGTTCGGCACGATGTCGTCGGTGTGGCGGTACTCGACGATGCCCGTCGCGTCGCCACCCAGCAGCTGCGCGCCCTGGCGTGCTGCGCCCACGCCGGTCGGCTTCGCGACGAAACCTGGCGTGGCGAAGAGCACGACGCGCGAGACGATTGCCGCAAGCGTCTGGTTCTCGCGCAGCGTGTCGTCGATCAACCATGCGCCTTGGCTTTCGCCAGCGAGGACGATGGGGCGATTCGGCGCGCGCTCGTGCAGTCGAAGGAGCACTTGGGCGAGCAGGTTCTCGCGCTCGCTCGTGCCGATGCGCAGCAGCCGCGTCACGCAATCCACCGGACCGTTGCGATAGGGAATCGACGACACCGACACGGATCCCGGCGCGAGCGCGACGAACGCGCGCGCCACCGACAACATCGAGAACTCGAACGCGCCGCCCGTCGTGCCTGGCACGCACAGCAAGATCGGGCCGCTGCCCTGCAACAGCGTCGCCACGATCCGATCAGCCGCCTCGGCCACGCTCATGCCGTCGGGCACTCGATCGTGCGGATCCGAGGGCCGATGCGCGATGTCCGGGTCCACCACGTGATGCGCGCGAGTCGGGACAGCGGTGATCGGCTGCAACGTCACCGCCCGACACTACCCTCGTGCGTGAAACCGGAACCGATTGACGAGTCGATCGAATTCCCTGCTTCGATAGCCGCGGTAGGTGGGTAAGGGGTCCGGGATGGATCTCGCGCTTGCCGTGCTCCTGCTATGGGGGCTTCTCTTCGTGCCGCTCGGAATCGTCGTGCACTGGTGGGTGCTCGGCGAGGGATCGAGCGTGCGCGCGCTGCCGCTCGCGCCCGTCACCGGGATCGCTGTCGCGATGCTCGCGCTCGCGGGTCTGGGACGCTTCGACGTCGACGCGGGCGACACATGGGTGCCATGGGTGTTCATCGCCATCTCGGCGTTGTGCGCGATCGTGATCTGGCGCAGGGCTGTGCCGTGGCGCTCGCGCGAGTTGCTCGGCGCGCTCGGGCTCGTGCTGTTCGCAGTGCTGCTCGTGCAGATGCCGGTGATCGGCGATGAAGGAGATGGTCCGCTCGGCTATGGCACCACGGCGGATCCGGTTGCCGAGGTCGCTGCGATCGACGCCGCAGCGGGCGGACCCGGCGCGAAGCTCGAAGTGTCGCGCGAAGCGCACGCGTCGAGCGACCAGCGCGCGATCGGCTTCGAACAATTCGCCGCGCTCACGGTGGGCATCGGCCAGGCGGACGACGCGAAGGTGAGCGACGCGACGGACGCGGCGTGGACCGCGTACGGATTGCACGCGCCGATCACCGGCATGCTCGCCGCGCTGATCACGCTCCCGTTGTTCGCGTTCGCGCGAGCTCGCGGCGTTCGCTGGTTCGGCCTGCTCGTGCTCGTTCCGCTCGGCGTCGTCGCGCCCGCGGTGTTCGTGGCGCTCGCGAACGGGCAAGGCGCCGCGATCGCGAGTGTTCCGCTCACCACTGCCGCGATCTTCTGTCTGCTCGTGACGCGTCGCGATCGCGGTTGGTGGGCGCTCGTGATGCTCTTCGGCGCGGCGGCGTCCGCCGTCGCTGGTCCGACCGCCTTGATTCCGCTGCTCGCGGTGGGCATCGCGTGGATGCTGCTTCGCTCCAACACGTACGAGCATCTGTCGCAGCACGACGCGCCCGTCGGTGGCATGCGCGCGATCGTCGCTGGCGCGTTTGCGATCGGCGGCGGCATCGTTGCCGCGCTGCCGCCGCTCGCCAACGACGGGCAACAGCTGTCGTGGCAACCGTTGCACGACCGTTTGCTGGACGCGATCCGATCCTGGCCGTTCCAATGGCTCGACGCGGACCTCTCCGTCGCGGGGCCGTCCACGCCGCTCGAGACGGCGATCTGGCTGATCGGACCCGCATTGCTCGCCGTCGCGGTGATCTACGCGGTCGTGCGCAACGAACGCCGCGAGCTCGGCGTGCTCGTGGGCGCGATCGTCGCTGCCGTCGCCGCAGTGGCGATCGGTCTCGCCGACAAGGACGCGGGCATTCGACTGTACGAGTTCACGATGCTGTCGTTGTCTCCGTTCCTTGCCGCGCTCGCGATTCGCGCGGTCGCGCTCGCGCGCGAGAACGCGGACACGCGCGACGAGCGCGGCCTCGCTGGGGTTGGCCCGACCGTGCTCGTCATCGTGTTCGTGCTGATGTCGTTCGCGGCCACCACAGTCACCGGCACTCGCATGGCGCACGCGCCGTCGCGCACGTCCGCCGCGTCGTCGCAGTCCAGCGCGGGCAAGGGACTCGGAGCCCTGATCGCAGCCGGCGATCCATGGCTAGCGTTCGTCGTGGACGGCGAACGCGTGAAGGGCGGGTACGCCGACGCGGACGCGGTGAGCGAAGACGGCAACCGCTGGTCCGATCACGGCACGAGAACCTCCGGCTACGCGCAAGTGATCGTCTCCAGCAGCCCGCTCTCGAGCGATCCGAGCCTGCGCTACGTCGAGCAATCCGGCCTCGACGAGTACCAAGTGCGGCAGTTCGTCGACAAGGTCACCGACCCGTCCGTGTCCACCGACTATCGCGTGGACGAAGCGCGGATCGTGCAACGCAGTCGAAGCGCCACCGCGGACCGCGACGCGAATGGGGACGATGGCGCGGAAGAGAACGCCAGCTCGGTCGACGCCTCGT
>JBDHZF010000151.1:0-5167 GCA_039811765.1 Thermoleophilia bacterium
CCTCGCCGCCCCGCTGCCGCATCGCCGCGATCCCACATGAAGATGACGAATCCCCCGCCGTGGCGAGGGATTCGGTAGGAGCCCTCTGTCGGATTTGAACCGACGACCCCTTCCTTACCATCGACCCTAAAGGGGTCTACGGCTGGCCACGCGAGTCCATTTCCGGGCACGATAGACCTGCATATCGCCAAGTTCTTGTTGGACGCCTCTGAACAGCGGTAGACGTTGTTTTCCCGTGGCACTTGCGCGTTTCTTGCGCGTTTTCCGAGTTCGGCGCGCGTACGTTTTCGCGCGTTGGCGACCGCCGCCGCCATTCGGCGCCGCCCCTCGCCAACGCCCAATGGATCGCGCCCGAGGGACCCTTCCTCGTAGCGAACCCCAGGTTTCATTCGAGGACCGTGATCGCTATTGGCGATTCGGCTGCGACATCCGCCGGCGCTGCAATCGCAGCGCTCCCGATTCCTCATCGTTCTCATCCGGGACGGCTGGCCCCAATCGCCTCTTCGTCGGGCAAGAATCGACATCAGCGGCTCGCAGCTTGAGACACCGTGCCCGCTCGCATCGCGTCAGTGCGCATCTCCGTCGTGTCCGTGCCCGACATTCGGTGCCTTGAGCGGCTCAAGCCGAATGCTCGCGGGCACGTCATCACGCAACGGTCGCGGTGAGAAGCTGATGCCATTCGGCAGCGCGCCGACCTTCGTTCGCGCGATGACCGTGCGTTTGTCGAGGTCGACGAACGCGACCTCGTCCGCGTACATGTTGGTCACGAAGGCGAAACGACCAGTCGGGTCAGCCGCAACCCCATGCGCGCCGCGGCCCGTCTCGATTGTGGTGATCGTCTTCATCGTTCGTGGATCGATGACCGACAGCGTGCTCGACGGGTCCTGCGCGGACCCCTGGTTCGCGACGAGCAATCTGCTGCCGTCTGCCGTGACGAAGATCTGGGCGGGTCCGGGATCGGTGTCCGCGCGACCAACCACGCGCCTCGAACCAACATCGATCTTGACCACCGCATCCTCACCATGGAGCGATACGAAGGCGTGACGACCATCGGGCATCCATGCCACTTGAACGGGTGCATCGCCGACGTCGATGTCGCCGATTCGACGCATGCCGGCCCGATTGATCACCGAGACGGACTCCCCTTTCATGTTCGCGACGAGCAGCAGCCGACCATCGGGGCTCGGCCGCAGACCGTGGGGGTACGACCCGACCTCGACAGAAGCTCGCCTGCGCAGGCGCGCCAGGTCGATCTCGGTGACATCGTCCGCCTTCGAACCGGTCACGTAGGCAGCTCCCGCGTCTGCCGCAAGCACGACGTGTGCTGGATGCGAGCCGGTGGGGACGCGTCCGATCTGTCGCATGCGAACCGTATCGATGCCGACAAGCTGCGAATTGCGCCCGCTGACAGCCCACACCTGCGAGCCATCGTCGCTGGCCTGGATGTTGTGCGGTGCAGCAATGCCGGTGGCGGTCATGCGCACCGAAGCGGTGCGCGCGTCAATCGCAGTAAGCGTGTCGCCCTGCTCGTTGGCGACCCAGATCGTTCCAACGGGTCCCACACCATCGGTCGACCGTGCCGCCGAGGACTGGGTTCCACCGCCATCACGACTCGTCGCAAACGCGACGGCAACGATCGAGAACACGACCACGATGGCGACGATCGGCAGCGCAACTCGACGTGTCGACCTTGGCTTGTTCATCACAGCTCGTTTCCGTCTGGCCTCGCGCCAGCTACTTCGCTCGATAGACGATGAAGCTGCGGCGGAGGTACGTAAGCGGCACGCTCCAGGCATGGACGAGCCGCGTGAACGGCCACAGCGCGAACAGCGCCATGGCGGCGAGCGCATGCATCTTGAACGATGGGGGCGCATCGACCATCAGCTCGGGCTGGGGGTTGAGCGTGAGGATGCCGCGAAACCACGGCGAGATGGTCTCCCGGTAGTTGTAGGACTCGCCGAGCAGGTTGACGCCGATCGTGTTGAACATCCCGGTACCGATGACGATGACGAGCATCAGCGCCGTGAGGTAGTCCCGACCGATCGAGGTCGCCTTGACGCGGTCGTTCGTGAAGCGCCGCAGCAGCAGGATGAGCAGGCCCGTGGTCATCGTGAGCCCGGCGATCGTCCCCATCGTGACCGCGACGATGTGGTACATGTGCTCGGTGATGCCGAAGAACTCGGTGACGGCGCTGGGCACGAGCAGGCCACCGATGTGCCCGCCGACCACGGCGAGCATGCCGAAATGGAACAGCAGGATGCCCCACATCAGCATGCGCCGCTCGAGGATCTGCGTGGATCGGGTCGTCCACGTGTACTTCTGGTAGCGATAGCGCCACCAGTGTCCGACGATGAACGTCGCGATGGCTGCATAGGGCACGGCGACCCAGAGCAGCATGGCCATCGAATCACTCATGCTTGACCTCCGACGAAGCGCGAATCGATCTCGTTCTGCGGCATGATCTGCTCCGGTGCGTACGGCTCGAGGCCGACTGCTTCCTCCGGCGGACCATCCTCGAGCAGCCGTCGAACCGCATCACGCTCATCGCCTCGCAGCGGCGGGAGCGTCGCGACGACGGCGTGCATGATGGCGACGTACGGGCTGCCGGAGTCGCCGAGCGTGCGCCGGATCAGCTCGATCGGCGCACGGAATCGGGACATCGTGTCGCAGCCGATCACCGGGCGATACGCCGCGAACTCGAGCAGCATCGGCAGGTAGTCCGGCAGCTCCTTGCAGCCGTCCTCGATGTCGACGCCGTGCTCCCCGTACAGCCGCTTGAGCCGAAGCAGGACGATTCCGCGCTGACGCTTGTCGCCGTGTGCGTGGTACGTCAGGTGCAGGTCTGCCCGCTTGTTGAAGTCGAACGTCTCGACGTACTGCTGCTGCAGCTCGAGCAGCGGCTGTCCCTGCATCCAGTCGAGCAGGTTCGAAATGCCGTCCTGCAGCTCCACAGGCAGCTCCTGCGTGGCGCCCTGGATCTCGTCGAGGGCATCGAGCAGCTCGGCCTCCGGATATCGCAGGAGCGCCGCGGCGATCGACCAGATCTCGATGCGAGCGTCGACGGTCATCCGTCGCCGAGGAAGCATGCGGCGCGCCATCAGCCCTGCTCCTTCTTCGAGAAGCTGACCCAGCTGACGTTGCCGCTCTCTCCGCCCCGCGGCGGCGGTGGCGGCGCCTCCGGGCCTCCGCCCTCGACGCCCGCTCCCGCGGCCGCGCCGATGTGGTGTTCCTGTGCGTCCTCGAGCGTCGGCACCACCGAGCCGCAGCCGCCAGGCGCATCGGAGGTGGTGATGCCGCACGATCCCTGCATCTGGAACGGCGAGGTTCCCACCTCCCCGCGAGACGGCGGGATCACGAATCGGTCCTTGTAGTTGGCGATCGCGAGCAGCTGGTAGAGCTTGCGGATCTCCGCATCGTCCATGCCCGCCATGTCGGTGTCGCGTCGCTGGTCGTCGGCGATCATGTCCTGCTCGCGCATGTAGGAGCGCATCGCCGCCAGCTTTCGCAGGATGCCGCGGATGCGATCGGTGTCGCCGATCGAGAAGAGGCTGGCAAGGTACTCGATCGGGATGCGCATCTCGTCAATCGCAGGGAACACGTCGTCGGGATCCGCGTCGGCGCCGTCGCCTTCGATGGTTCCCATCAGCGGTGACAGCGGCGGGACGTACCAGACCATCGGCAGCGTTCGATACTCCGCGTGCAGCGGCAACGCGACCTTCTGTCGCTTGATGAGCTCGTACGTCGGCGACCGGCGTGCGGCCTCGATCCAATCGTGGGGCACGCCGCTGTCAAGAGCCCCTCGCTGCACCTCCGGGTCTTCGGGATCCAGGATCATGTCGAGCTGCGCGTCGATGAGCTGCTGCTCGTCCGGCGTGCCCGCGACCTCCAGGATCCGATCGGCGTCGTACAGCACCACGCCCATGTAGCGGATGCGTCCGACGCACGTCTCGGCACACAGCGTCGGCAGACCGCTCTCGATGCGCGGGTAGCACATCGTGCACTTCTCCGCCTTGCCGCTCTTCCAGTTGAAGAACACCTTCTTGTACGGGCAGCCGCTGACGCACATGCGCCAGCCACGGCACTTGTCCTGGTCGATGAGGACGATCCCGTCCTCCTCGCGCTTGTAGATCGAGCCGGACGGACACGACGCCATGCACGTCGTGTTGACGCAGTGGTTGCAGATGCGCGGCAGGTACATCATGAAGACCCGCTCGTACTCCATCTTCACGGCATCCTCGAGCGCCCCTTTGAGGTTGGGGTCCCTCGGACCGTGTTCGGTGCCGCCGGCGAGGTCGTCCTCCCAGTTCGGACCCCACTCGACCGGACCTTGCCGACCCGTGATCTGCGAGTGCGGCTGCGCGACCGGCTGGTGCTTGGAGTGCGGCGCCTCGTGCAGCTTCTCGTAGTCGTAGGACCACGGTTCGTAGTAGTCGTCGATCGTCGGCAGGTCCGGATTGAAGAAGATGCTCGCGAGCTTCTTGAGCTTGCCGCCCCCGACCAGCTGCAGCTTGCCGGTTCGCTTGTTGAGCTCCCAGCCGCCCTTGTACTTTTCCTGGTCCTCCCACTCCTGCGGATAGCCGATGCCGGGCTTCGTCTCGACGTTGTTGAACCAGATGTACTCGGCACCGCGTCGGTTCGTCCACACGTTCTTGCAGGAGACGCTGCACGTGTGACAGCCGATGCACTTGTCGAGGTTCATCACCATCGTGATGTGTGCGCGGACCTTCATCAGTACGTGACCTCCGTGACGCGCCGGCGCACCACGACGAGCTCGTCGCGCTGATTGCCGGTCGGTCCGTAGTAGTTGAACCCGTAGCTGAGCTGCGCGTACCCGCCGATCAGGTGCGTGGGCTTGATGCTGATGCGCGTCAGTGAGTTGTGGATCCCGCCTCGAGTGCCGGACAGCTCCGTCTTCGGAACGTTGATGTGCCGATCCTGGACGTGGTAGACGAGCGAAGTGCCCTTGGGAATGCGATGCGACACCGCGGCTCGGCATGCGAACACGCCGTTGCGGTTGAAGGATTCGAGCCAGTCGTTGTCCTTGACCCCGATCGCCTCGGCGTCCTCGGGACTGATCCACATCACCGGCCCGCCACGCGACAGCGTCAACATCGTGAGGTTGTCCTGGTAGGTGGAGTGGATCGACCACTTGGAGTGCGGTGTCAGG
>JBDHZF010000152.1:0-5158 GCA_039811765.1 Thermoleophilia bacterium
CGACGCGCGCGGGGCGCACATGTCGCGATTTCACGAGGCGATCGACCAGGCGTTGGACTTGGTGGCAGATGGCGGGCGCGACGTGCCGAGCTTGGTCGTGCTGGCGACGGTGGTGGCGACGCGCGCGGCGGACATGCAGGGCGTGACGCGAGCGCGCGCGCGCATCGAGGCGACGATCTCGGCGGCGCGGGTGGCGCCCGCGAGCACCCGTCGCACGATCGACCCGTTCGACACGTGGGCGACGGTCGAGGTGGATCGCAGCGCGGGCACGCCGCGAACGACCGTGACGATCGGGGTTCGCGCCATTGGCATGACCGCGTGCCCGTGCGCGCAGAACCTGGTGCGCGCCGCGGCGAGCGAGCGCATGCGCGAGGCGGGGCTGGATTCGGAGACCATCGAGGCGGCGCTGGACGCTATGCCGGTGGCGACGCACAACCAGCGCAGCACCGGCGAGCTGGAGCTGACCGCTGTCGGCGACGGCGCGGTCGTGCAGTTCGCCGAGCCGGCGAACCTGGCGGCGTTGGTGCGAAATTCGATGAGCGCGCAGGTGCACGAGCTGCTCAAGCGCGACGACGAGCTCGCGGTGGTGGAGGCGGCGCACGCCGATCCGCGCTTCGTGGAGGACTGCGTGCGCGGGCTGCTCGACGACGTCGCGCGCGACGCGGCGATCGCGGCCGACCTGCCGCCGTCCACGATGGTGACGGTGCGCCAGGTCAACCACGAGAGCATTCATGCGCACGACGTGGTGGCCGCACGAGCTGGGACGCTCGGCACGCTGCGCGGCGAACTCGGCCTCGACGCGCCCGTCGTCCCCGCCTGACGCGCGCAGTGCCATCGATCTCGACTTCGCGACGCTTTCATGACACGCCGTGTCACGCACGCTGGATCAGTGCGCGGTCCGGTCGTGACGATCGGGCGACCCCACCTGTGCGGAGCGCTGCCCGTGCCAGTCATCGCTGCATCGACATATCACGTGCCCAATCCCCCGTCGGACGCGCAGCGTCGTGCGGAGCTTCGTGCAGTGCATGCGCTCACCGACCGTCGCACGCCACGGCTCGATGCGGTTGCGATCAACCTCGACGAGCGGGGTGCGTTCGCGCTGTGGCGGGACGAGGCGGCTGCGTTTCGCCAGCACGTCGGCGCGGTCGCGGGGTGGGTCGGGACGGCTCGGATGATGGCTGCGATGGGTGCGACCGCGTTGCAGGGTCAGCTGGCCAAGCACGAGTACCAGCTCCAGCGGCCGTTCCAGCTCGACTCGACGATCGCGCCGCTCGGGCCGATTCCGCACGACACGTCGTATCCGTCGGGCCACTCCGCGGCATCGGCCGCGGCCGCCACCGTGCTCGCGCACCTGTGGCCGGAGCGCAGCGCGCGCTACGAGCAGTTGGTTCGGTCGGTGGAGTGGGCTCGCGTGTACTCAGGTGTCCATTTCCCAAGCGATGTCACGGCCGGCGACGCGCTCGGTCGAGCTGTCGGCGAGCAGTTCGCCTAGCTCGCGTTCGCGGGCGTTGTGGGATATCGCGAGCCAACCGACCAGGAGCGCGAACAGCAGCAGTCCCACGGCTGTGACCGGGCCGGTGCCGAAGCCGTCGGCTGCGAACGGGCCGTGGTATGTGTAGGCGAGGTAGTCGGCGACGCTCGCGCCGAGCGGCCGGGTGACGACGTAGGCGGCCCAGAAGCACGCGACCGCGTTCGCGCCGAGCTTCCACAGCGCGAGGGGGATCAGGATGAGCACGGTGAAGATCGCGATCGACCACAGGAAGCCCAGGTGCATGTTCTCGGCGGTGGTGTCGCCGAGCGCGGTGCCGAGTCCGAACGTCAGGAGCACGGTCCCCCAGTAGAACCGCTCGCGGCGCGGGGTGTTGATCGAGTGCACCGACAGCGTTCCTTCACTGCGCTTCCACCACCGAAACAACCCGAGCAGCAACACGAAGTAGACCGCCGCGTCGACGTAGTACGGGGAACCGAGCGCGACGTGCGGCCCGTCGGCGATCATGGTGCCGAACACAGCCACCATCAGCACCGTCGCCCAGTAACGGACGGGGTGGTAGTCGGTGGCGCGCGTCTGCCATCGCAGCGCCGCGAAGAACCCGCCGACGCCGACGACGCCGGCGAGCACGAGGCTGTGCGTGCCCATGAAGTCGGCGCCGGACTCGCCGATCGCGGTGGTGAGCAGCTTCACGACCCAGAACAGCGCGAACACCTCTGAGACCTTGACCGCTGGGAACGTGTCGAGCATGGTTCGTGATCTCCGTCGTCGTGTCGTTCTTGAGTGGCTGGGTGGAGCAGCGAACATGATGCGCGTCGATCGTGACAGCGCCATGACACGCCTCGTGGTCGCGAACGTCGCCAGGGCTATCCGATGTCGCGCGACTCCGTTCGATCGACCTTCGTGATCTGCAGGAACCCTACGAGCGCGAGGATCGCGCCGAGGAAGACGATGCTCGTGACCGTCGTTCCGAGCGCGAGCCCGCCAGCGCTCCGCGGCTGCGACATGAGATCCCCGAACGACGCGCCGAGCGGACGAGTCATGATGTATGCCGCCCAGAAGCAGGCGATCGCGTTCGCGCCCAGCTTCCAGAGCAGGCTCACGAGCGCGATTCCTCCCAGGAATAGCAGGCCCGTCTTCGTGTAGCCCAATCCGATCTCCTCCGAGAGCAAGTCGCCCGCGGCGGTGCCGAGCGCGAATGTCAGAAGTACGGCGAGCCAGTAGAACGTCTCGCGGCGCGAGGTGTAGATCGTGTGGATCGAGAGCGTTCCCTCGACCGCGTACCACGCAGCGAACACGACCGCGAGCAGAGCCGCGAACACGGGCGTGCTCACATAGAGGCTCACGTTCAGTCGATCGGTGAGGTTGTCCGTGAGCAGCGTTCCGACGATGCTCACCATCGTGACCGCGATCCAGTACGGTGCTGCGATGTAGCGACGACGCGTGAGCTGGATCGCCATGACGACCACGAGTACACCTGTCATCAGGTACGTGGTGTTCGCGAGTCCCAGGCCGAGGTTGTCGGCGAGGAAGTCCGCGGCCGTTTCGCCGACCGTCACCGCGAGTAGCTTGATGATCCAGAAATAGATCGTCACCTCGGGAACGCGGTTCAGCGCCCTGCGCGCGAGTGGCGTTGTCGTGTCACTCATTGGAATGTGGCCTTTCGTCGATGGCTCGGTACGGTCGAGCGCGCAGCACGAAATGATCCTGGCTGACGCGCGCCACATCATTCGAACGGTCCATGACATTTCCGTGAAACGTGACGGGGAATGTCATCCGTGAGCGGCTAGGGTGAGGGCGTGACGGAACCACTCCGAACAGAATCCCTCAACGTGCTCGTGGTCGAGGACGAACCGCGCCTGGAATCCGTGCTCGAGCGAGCGCTGACGAAGCAGGGGCATCGCGTGACGTGCGTTCGGCGCGGCGACGAGGTCGTGCGCCAGGCATCGACGGGCCGGTTCGACATGATCGTGCTCGACGTCATGCTGCCGGGGCTGAGCGGTATCGAGGTGTGTCGTCGCCTTCGCGCGGCTGGAGTGGTGTCGGGAATCGTGATGCTCACCGCTCGCGGGTCGGTGGACGATCGCGTTGCCGGGTTGCGCGCCGGTGCCGACGACTACCTCGTCAAGCCGTTCGCTCTCAAGGAACTGCACGCTCGGCTCGATGCGGTTCGCTGGCGTGGTCGCGACCGCACCGCGCGCCCCGCACTCGAAGTAGGACCACTGAAGCTGCGGCCCGAGCTGCATGCGTGCGAGCGGGCGGGGCGGATCATCGAGCTTCGTCCGAAGGAGTACGCGATCCTCGAGTACCTGATGCGGCACGTCGGTACCGTCGTGACCCGCGTCGAGCTGCTCGACGCGGCATGGGACGGCGAGGTCGAGCACCGCTCGAACGCGATCGACGCGCAGATCCTTCGCCTGCGCACGAAGATGGAAAAGCCGTTCGACCAGCCGCTCATCGAGACGCTTCGCGGCGTCGGGTTCCGAATGCGGGTACCAACCTCCTCGTGATGTCGTTTCGCGCATTTCCGCAGCTGCGGCGTGGGTCGATCAGCCTGCGCCTAGCGATCGTGTTCGCCGTGTTGATGACGAGCGTGATCACGGGCGGATCGGCGCTCGTGTACGCGAACATCCGCGCAGCGCTCGACCAGTCCATCAGCGATCGGCTCGAGCTTCGCTACGAGGACCTCACGGAGCTCGAGACCGACACCAGCGCATCGCTTGTCGAGCAGGCGCGAACGCTCGTGACGCAGACCGACGGCGCGGCGCAGACGTACTCGCCGGACGGCGATCTGCTCACGACGACCCGCTCTGTGTCCGGACATCGACTCGCGAGCCGAGCGCAGGTGCGCGCGCTCGCGAGTCGGGCACAGCACGTGCCCCAGCGCCACGAGCGGCGTCACCACCGCTTCGCCGTGTACGGCGGCGTTCCCCACGAGGGTGCGCCGGTGGTGCTCGTCGCGGCCGACCTTCGCGACCGCGACGAAGCACTCGAAGACCTGCTGCACGAGCTGTTGGTCGGCGGGGTGATCGTCGTGCTGCTCTCGACCGCCATCGCCTACGCGATCAGCCGCGGAGCGCTCGCGCCCGTCGAGCAGCTACGCGTCCAAGCCGACGCACTAGCAAGCGGCGAGGAGCGTCGACTGCTCGAAGTCCCACCCGTCCGCGACGAGGTGGGGCGCCTTGCTACGACACTGAACGAGCTCCTCGAACGACTGTACAGCGCGGTGCGGCGCGAGCGACGATTCGTCGCAGATGCCGGCCACGAGCTACGAACACCGCTCGCGATCGCACAGGGCGAGATCGAGCTGCTGCTCGACGCCCCCGACCGCCCAGGCGCGGAGCGCGAATCGCTCGAAGTCGTGCTCGGCGAGCTGCGGTACCTCGCCGACCTCGGGCAACAGCTCCTCGACATGGGCGGCATCACCAACGCGACGCTCAACCTCACCACCGTCGAGCTCTCCACCGTGGTCGAACGAACCCTCGAACGGCTCGCACGTACGTCACCCGATCAGGCGGCGCAGATCCACGTGCACATCGACGGCGACGCCACCCTGCGCATCGACGTGCAACTCGTCAGCGCCGCGGTGATGAACCTGATCGACAACGCGTTCCGCTACGGCCGCGCGCCAGTCACCATCGACATCAACGCCGACGAGCAGCTCGCACG
>JBDHZF010000153.1:0-5084 GCA_039811765.1 Thermoleophilia bacterium
CTCCCGTCGCGCCCGCCCCGGCCCCGGCCGGCGCAGTGCCCGTTCCCCCACCGGTGGCCACCGCGCCACCACCCCCTCCACCACCGCCCGCCCAGGCGGCGTAGGAAGCAACGCACCCTCCCCGGATGCGACGAGGGCCCCGGTCGAAACCGGGGCCCTCGCTGCGTTTTCGGTTCGCGCCCTGCGGACGCGCGCGCTCACTCGTGCGAGCCGATGAGGCCCCAGCGGTCGGCGATCGCGTAGACGGCGCTCAGGCCGACCAGCGCGTAGAACGCGGTGGAGACACCGCCGGAGATGACCTGGCCGAGCACGTCGTAGTCGAACACGGCGGAAATGCCGGCGTTCAGACCCGCGATCATCAGCAGGAACATGGCGATGGCGTCGAGGCGGAAGTTCTTCATTGCAGTGTCTCCTTGTTCGTCCACGTCCGTCCGGCGATGACGGTGCCGGCCCGTGCATGGCTGTGGTGTATGAAACCCGGCGAATGAGTTGCCGAGCTACTCCCAATGTACCCGAACTACCGGAGTTTTCAAGCATTGACATCGCCTGTTTATTGACTGACACGTCAACCAACGATCTTGGTGTCACTCGCCGACGTTTGGCGGAATGGCGCCACGGGTGGGCCACGGGCGCGGGCGCGGGAGGCCACCTCGACGGGCAGGCGCATTCGATGTTGCGGCATGGGGCAGACACCGGTCATCGCCACGCCCATGAGGAAGGACGGACGACCATGACGCACGAGACCATCATCCCGACGCCGCTGCCGAGCTCCCGGATCCTGGGGGTCGTCACGCCCGAGCGGCGACGCATGCTTGCTTGCGTCGACGTCGTCGTGGGCTACGTCGCCGCTCGCCACCGCTTCGCGCTCGCCGGCTGGCGCATCGAAGCGGCGCTCGCCGAGTCGCGTCCCGAATTCCGTGGCGGCGAGACCATTGCGCTGCGCGCCACGCCGATCGACGGTCGCAGTCCCGCCGACCTGCCGCCGGTGCCCAACGCCGTGCTGCGCGAGGTCGCCTCGCGCGTGTGCGAATCGATCTCCGGCATCGCGAACGTCGTGCCCGACTTCGCGAGCGTCGCGCCTGACGTGGACGGCCTGTTTGCGGTGATCGACGACGACCCGTGGTTCGACGACGCAGTCATTGCGTGATCGTGGATTCGCGAACCCTGCGCAACGCGCTCGCGAACCACAGCGCATAACCCGTCGCGACGATCGCGGGAAGGATCAGCGATCCGAGCAGCTCGCCGACCGACGGCTCGCCCTCGGCGACCACGCTCGAGGTGTGCAGGAACGCCCACGTGTCGATCACCGCGTGCCACACGACCATCGCCCAGATCGATTGCACGCGCAGTCGAACGACGAGGAACGGCACTGCGACCGCCAGCGTCACCGCCGCGGCATTGAGCCATGTCGCGACGCTCCCGCCGACGTGCGGCAACCCGAACAGCACCGCGCCAAGCACAACCGTTAGCCACGGCTTGTTGGCCGCCCCGAGCCGATCGAGGAGCAACCCGCGAAACCACAGCTCCTCGTTCACGGCGATCACAATCGCCAACGCGACGTACGCGATCGCGCGCGAGAACGTGAGGTCCGACGCGAACACGTCACCGTCCACGATCGCGAGCACGATCGTCGGCCCGATCACCACGAGTCCCGCCGGCAGCAGCAGACGCATGCCGCGCCATCCGGATCCCGCGGGCGCGCCCCGCACGCCGAGCCGTCGCCAACCAACGAAGCCGCTCGCCGCGGCAACCGCGACCACGAGGATGCCGAACGCCTGCACCGCCACCAGCGCGAGCGCGTCGGCGACGCCCAACCCGGTTTCGACGTCGACGTCGACGCCCATGCCGTCGAGCGCGAGAAACGCCACGGATTGCACGATCACGAACGCGATCACCAGCGCGAGCGCGCCGAACGCCGCCGACGCGACGCTCGTTCGCGGCGCGTGCGCCGCGTCGTGTTCGATGTGTTCGGACTCGGGTTCGATGCGCGCTAGCGTACCGATATGCTCGCGCTCGTGAGCAGCACTCCGTCGATCGTCGTGGTATTGGGCAATCGCCCGCAATTCATCAAGCATGCAGCGCTCGCGCGCGTGTGGGACGAACGCGCCGCCGGCGTGCGTCAAGTGATCGTCGACACCGGCCAGCACTATGACCACGCGCTCGCCGGGATCTTCATGGACGAGCTTGCGATCCCCGCGCCCGACTTCTCGCTCGGCGTGGGCTCCGGCAGTCACGCCGCGCAGCTCGCGAAAATGCTCGAGCCGCTCGAGGAGATCCTGCTGCGCGAAAAACCCGCGTCGGTGCTGCTGTACGGCGACACGAACTCCACGCTAGGAGGCGCGCTCGTCGCATCGAAGCTGCACGTGCCGATCGCCCACGTGGAAGCGGGCCTGCGCTCGTTCGACATGCGCATGCCTGAAGAAGTCAATCGCGTGATGTGCGACCACGTGGCCAGCATGCTCTTCTCGCCCACCGACGCCGCGGTCGAGAACCTTCGACGCGAGGGCATCGCAGGCGAGCGCGTGCACCGAACCGGTGACGTCATGGCGGACATCGCGCTGGCCGTCGCGCCCGCCGCCGACCAGCGGTTCGACCAGATCGCGGCCACGCTCTCCAGCCGCGGCATCACGCTGCCAGACGCTGGCCATTTCGGCGTGGTCACCATCCACCGCGCGTCGAACACCGAGCCGGACGCCCTTCGCGAGGTGGTCGAGTGCCTGCGCGCTGCCGCCGAGCATCTGCCGCTCGTGTTCCCGGTGCACCCGCGCACCGAGGCAGCCGCCGAGCGCGCCGGCTTGCACCTCGACCTCGCAAGCATCCCGAACGTCACCCTGCTGCCGCCGCTCGGCTACCTCGACATGACGGCGCTGCTTCGCGCCGCGCGCGTCGCGATCACCGACTCCGGTGGTCTGCAGAAGGAAGCGTACGTGCACGGCACGCCCTGCATCACGCTGCGCGACCGCACCGAATGGGTGGAGACGGTGGACGCCGGCTGGAACGCGTGCGTGGGCACGAACGCCGGCGAACTCGTGCGCGTGCTCGAGTTGCTGCACGCGGAGTTCGGCGACGAGCCGTGGTACCAAGAACGCCCGGACCTGTACGGCGCGGGCGACGCCGCCGAGCAGATCCTCGACGTGCTCGCGCGCCACGCGAGCGCCGCCGAACCGTTCAACTTGCGCTGAGCAAACCGCGCTGCAGCTCGTCGCCGGACATCGCTTCGATGCGCGCGATGTCCGCGATGCCCCGCACGCCCTCGGCCGCCGACTCGAAATGCTGCCCCGCCGTGTGGGTGGCGCGGTCGTCCACGACGATCACGCCACCGCTCAGCTCGTCCGCCGCGACCGCCACCCCGTCGTCCAGCGACTGACGCCCGTCGCGAATCTGCTCGAGCGCGTGCTTGGCAAGCCGCAGCCCCTCCTGCCCGCCGTCGAGCGCAGCGATCTGCGGAACGAGCCGCTCGAGTCCGGACGCCGCCCGGCCCGCATCGCCCCATGAACGAACGAGCTCGTCGCGTCGCGACATCTGCGGAAGGTACTCGCCCTCCGCGAACGTGGACGCGTGGCGTGCGAGCCGCGCGACGTCGTCGAGTTGCTGCGCGAGCGACGGAAGCTGGCCGGCAGACATGCCAAGCCCGGAAAGATCGGTCATCCCGAAGTCCTCTTGTGCGGGCGGCCGTACCCTCGGCCGCTGTAGTCGCACAGCACCGATCTATCGTGGTGCGCCCCCTCGCTCGTTTCAACCAACGTAGACTTCACAGCATCATGACCGCGACCGCAGCGAGCCAACACGTGCCCGACGACGCCCTGCCCGAGACGTTCCGCCCCAACGTGGCGATCGTTGGGCTCGGCTACGTGGGCCTGCCGCTGGCGATGACGTTCGCCGACGGCGGCGCCACCGTGCTCGGCATCGACGTGGATCCGTCGAAGCCGCAGCTCGTTCGCAACGGCACGAGCTGGATCGAGGACGTGCCCGGCGAGCTCGTCGCGCAACACGTGGACACCGGCCGCTTTCTCGCCACGAACGACTTCTCGCACCTCGCGCTCGCGGACGCGGTGATCATCGCCGTCCCCACCCCGCTCAACCGCAACCGCGAGCCCGACCTCACCATGGTCGAGGCCGCCGCGCGCTCGATCGCGCCGCACTTGGCCCTCGGCCAGCTCGTGGTGCTGGAGAGCACCACCTGGCCGGGCACCACGCGCGAGGTGCTGCTGCCGATCTTCGAGCAGGACGGCGCGCGCGTCGTCGGCGAGGACTTCCACCTCGCCTACTCGCCCGAGCGCGTGGATCCGGGCAACGCCACCTGGAACACGAAGAACACGCCGAAGGTCGTGGGCGGCATCACGCCGGCGTGCACCGAGAAGGCGACCGCGCTCTACGCCCGCGCGGTGGATACCGTGCACCCGGTGAGCGCACCCGAGGCCGCCGAGCTCGAGAAGCTCTTCGAGAACATCTTCCGCAACGTCAACATCGCGCTCGTGAACGAGCTCGCGATGCTCTGCGACCGCATGGGCATCGACGTGTGGGAGGTCATCGACGCCGCGGCCACCAAGCCGTTCGGCTTCATGAAGTTCACCCCGGGTCCCGGCCTGGGCGGCCACTGCATCCCGATCGATCCCTTCTACCTGAGCTGGAAGGCGCGCGAGTACGACTTCTCCACGGAGTTCATCGAGCTCGCCGGCAAGATCAACCAGAACATGCCGTACCACTGCGTGCGCAAGCTGCGCAAGGCGCTCGACGCGCACGGCAAGAGCCTGCGCGGCTCGAAGGTCGTGATGCTCGGCGTGGCCTACAAGAAGGACATCGCCGACTACCGCGAGAGCTCCGCGATCAAGATCCTGGAGCTGCTGGTCAAGCGCGGCGTCGACGTGGTGTACCACGACCCGTTCGTGCCGGAGATCGAGGACGGGCACGGCGTGGACGCGCCGGCGGCGCCCGCAAACGAATCGCTCGAGCTCACCGACGAGCTGCTCGCGAGCGCCGACGCGGTGATGGTGATCACCGACCACACCACGATCGATTGGGATCGCGTGCTCGAGCTCGCGCCCGTGGTGATCGACTTCCGCAACGTGTACGCGGGCACGCCG
>JBDHZF010000154.1:0-5039 GCA_039811765.1 Thermoleophilia bacterium
ACCTGGATCGGCGGCGGCCACCGCCAGGCCGCCGGCTTCAACACGAGCGACGAGCTTGCCGCCGTCGTCGAGCGCGTCGACACCGCGATCCGTGAGCAGCTCGGCCTCGACGGCTGATTCGAAACGACATTTGCAAACTTGCTCACCACCGGTGGGGAACAAATTTGCGGTTTCTGCCATCCGCACGGGTTGATACTGTACGCGAAAACTCCCCCCCGGGGGGGAGCAAACGCGTCGAAGGTATGAGCGTGGCGGAATCGTCGCAGTGGATACTCGAGCGGCTGGAGCCCGTGCTGCGCGAGCAGGACGGATACTTCACTGCGGCCCAGGCGCGAGCGCTCGACCTATCCACGGCGAAGATCGCGCGACTGCTCGATGACGAGCGAACCCGACGAGTTCGCCCCCGTGTCTACGCGATGGTGGAGTACGCTCCCGTGCCGCGGGTTCCCGAGCGAATCTACTCCGCATGGTTGGCGATCGACGACAAGCGCCTGCCGTGGGAACGCGACGAGCGGGTTGTCGTCGTGTCGCACGTAACCGCGGCAGCGCTGATCAACATCGGCACGCTCCCGGAGGATGGAGACGTGCACCTCACTGCGGCGAGCGGCTCCGGGCGCACGCGCCTGGGCGGCATCGAATTGACCCGCCAGGGCCTCGACCTCGAGGACTGGCGCTGGCAGCGCGACCACCGGGTGATGGTGACGAGCGCGGCGCGAACGATCGTGGACCTCGCCGTCGCGGGATACGACCACGACTACGTGCAGCGCGCCGCCAGCGATGCGATCGCACGAAGCGAGGCTTCGCCCGCCGCGATCGAAGCGGCCATCGACCGGCACCCTCGAGGCTCGCTGCGTCGCATCGATTGGCTTCGCCGCTGGCTTGCCGATCGGGGGGCGACGTCATGAACGTGCAGCGCGATCCCATGGCGCTCGAGCAGTCGATCACGGATCGAATCGCGCGACTGGCGCTCGCGCGCAGCGTTACGCCTTCGGACCGTGGCATGTGGATTCAACGCATGCGCCGCGAGCTGGCATATCGGCGACTGCTCGCCCGGCTGTTCGATGCGCAGCCAGAGGAATGGGTGCTCAAGGGAGGAGTGTCACTGCAGTTCAGGCTCGATCCCAATCGACCCAGCAATGACATCGACATCGCGTACCTCGATCACGGCGCAGATCACGCCGTCGCGCTCCGTCGGCTCCGACTCGCAGCGAACGGCACGCTGGACGACGGCTTCACGTTCGAGATCGGCGAGCCAATCACGTCGATCGACGAGCTCCGTGCGATCACGGTGCTCGTCACTGCTCGCATCGGCGTTCGGGAGTTCGCATCGTTCCATGTGGACATGGCGCCCCCGCGATCTGACATTCCATACGAGCTGATCCAACCCGACGGCCCGGACCTCGGTATCGAGGTGCTCGACCGGATGCCGATGCTGCGGCTCATCGCGCTCGAGCAGCAGGTCGCCGACAAGGTGTGCGCGATGTTCGAGCTGCACGGCGAGTCCCAGCGACCGTCTGCCCGCTCGCGCGACCTCGGCGACCTCGCGCTGCTCGCCGCGCAGTGCGAGTTCGACGGTGCCACGCTAACGACCGCGATCCGCGCGGAGGAGGCGCGTCGGCGCAGCGAGCTGCTCGCGCATGGCTTGCCGCAGCGCATCGAGCTCGCCGGCGAGCAGCAACGCGAGTGGCCGCGCACGTGGCGCAGACAGGCGCGCGATCCGCAGTTCGACTTCGACGAGTCGCTCGCGATCACCGCGCGCTTCATCGATCCGGTGCTTGCCGGCATGGCCGATGGTCGACGCTGGACCTTCGAGCAGGGCTGGCACGATGGGTGAGCCCTGCGGCTTCCTGCTCGTCGACAAGCCCAGCGGCCCGTCGTCGCACTCGGCCGTGCAGCAGGTGCGCCGCACGCTCGGCATCGGCGGGCGCCGCGGCACCAAGGCCGGGCACGCCGGCACGCTCGACCCGTTCGCGAGCGGCCTCCTGCTCGTGTTGGTGGGCAAGGCCACGCGGCTCATGCCGCTCGTGGTGGGCCACGACAAGCGCTACCTCGTCGACGTGCGCTTCGGCGCCTCCTCGACCACGGACGACCGCGAGGGCGAGCTGACGACGAGTGATGCGCCGAAGCCCCCGCGCGAGGCGGTGGAGGCAGCGCTCGTCGAACTCGTCGCCGCAACCGAGCAGGCCCCGCCCGCCGTGAGCGCGATCCACATCGACGGCGTGCGCGCCTACCAGCGCGTGCGCCGCGGCGAGGTGATCGACGTGCCGATGCGCGCCGTGCGCGTCGACTCGATCGAGCTCGTCGACTACGACGGCGAGACCGCACGACTCGACGTTCGCTGCGGCACGGGCACGTACATGCGCGCGCTCGCACGCGACCTCGGAATCGCCGTGGGCTGCCCCGCGCACTGCAGCGAGCTTCGGCGGCTCACGGTGGGGGAGTGGGACGCGCGCGACGCCGTCGCACCGACTGATGTCTCGCGCGCGCGCGTGAGAGACGCGCGCGACCTGCTCCACGGCATTCCCGAATTCCAGCTCGACGAGGCGCGGCTCGCCGACATCGTCGCCGGGCGCAGGATCCCGCTCCCGCCCGCGCTGCGCGATTCGTCCACCATCGCGCTCGTCGCGCCCGACGGCACGCTTGCCGCGATCGCCGAGCCCACGAGCGACGGCACGCTGCTGCAACCACGAACCGTGCTGATCGACCCACCACCTGGCGACGTGCAAGGATCCACGACGTGAACGAATCCGCCGCGCAACCTCGCCCCGTCATCGCCCTTGGCACGTTCGACGGCGTGCACCGCGGGCATCGCGCGATGCTCGACCTCGCGCGCGAAGCCGCAGCCCCCGGCGATCGCCCGGTGCTCGCGGTGACGTTCGACCCGCACCCGCGCGCTGTGGTCGCCGGCGGCGCGCCACCCCTGCTGTGCACAGTCGACGAGCGCGCCGCGCGCATCCAAGCAGCCGGCGCCGACCTCGTGGAGGTCGTGCCGTTCACCGAGGCGTTCTCGCAGCTCACCCCGGGCCAGTTCGTCGACGACTGGCTCGTTGGACGCCTGCGCGCCGCCGCGGTTGTGGTTGGTCACAACTTCCGCTTCGGCCATCGCGCGTCCGGCGATCTCACCGCGCTGCGCGAACTGTGCCGCGCGCACGACGTGGAGGTCGTCACCTGCGATCTGCTCGTCGACGGCGACCAGCCGGTTTCGTCGAGCCGAATCCGTCGCCTGCTCGCCGGCGGCAACGTCGAACTCGCCACGCAGCTGCTCGGTTTTCCATACGACATCGAGGCGATCGTCGAGCACGGCGCTCGCCGCGGCCGCGAACTCGGCATGCCGACCGCGAACCTCGCAGTGCCCGCCACGCGCCTCGTGCCGGCAGACGGGGTGTACGGCGGCATCGCCACGCTCGCCGGCGAACGCTGGCCGGCCGCCACGAGCGTGGGCACCAACCCCCAGTTCACCGCCGACCAAGCCCACCCGCCGCGCACCGTGGAAGTGCACCTGATCGGCTACGACGGCCCCGATTTCTACGGCGAATCGCTGCACGTCACGTTCGAACAGCGCATCCGTGGTCAACGCACGTTCGATTCGATCGACGAGCTCGTCCAGCAGATGCAGCGGGATCTCGTGGACGTGCAAACGGGCATCGCGAACCGCCGGTGACGGTTCCCCCTTGCGAGGTTCGAACTGCCGTCATACAACGGAATGGTCGCCATGACGTGACGCACTAGCCGGCCCCCGTGTTCTGCCGGCACGCGACACGAAAGTTGGAAGGGTCATGGCAGCAGGAGTAGGTGGAGTCGGCGGCGGAGACGGTGGTGGTCTCGCAAGCATGGCCGCGGCAGCGTCGCTGGCCTCGATGCCGCCCGTGTCGATGGCGCCGCCCTCGTCGCCATCGGCGCCCGAAGCGGCAGGAAACGCGTCGGTGGACACCGGATTCGATTCCGCGCCGGCCGTGCAGTCCGCGGGAATCCCGTTCCAAGTCGGCGCGCCGAACTCGAGAATGCTCGCGCCCAGTCCCATCGACACCGGCGTGCCGTCCACCGCTCAAGTCGCCGCCAGCTATTCCGCGTGGTCCTCGCCGAATTGACGCGCGCACCAGCAGGCGGACCGCCTGCACGCGACCCCCGCGTCACAAGCCCCACTGGAAGGACACGCCGACATGAACATTTCCACGACCAGCAACTCGTCGAACGACTTGCTCGCATCGATGCAGCCCGCGATGAACACCGCGTTCGAGGTGGGAGTTCCAACCAACGCCGACGGCGCGTCCGCGATCCTCGCGACGTCGGGCGACTACATTCGCGGCGCGCAAGCCACGATGTCCAAGGTCGAGGACGGCATCGAGCAGCGTCGAACAGAACTTGAAACGGTGCAAGCGAGCAACCCAAAACGCGCGGCCGAGCTGCAGCAGCAGATCGACCTGCTGGAGCGCCTTCGCGATCGCATCCAGCTCTCGATCGAACGGGTGACCAAGAACATGTCGGGGCATCCAGACGATGCAAGCGACGACGGCGACGACGAGGCCGCGCTCGCGCGGGCTCGGCAGCGACGACTGGAGCAGAAGCGGGCGGAGGAGCACGAGCTGTTGCAGCGCCGGCACGACCTGTTGAGCGGCGCCGTTCACGACTCGTTGATCGCGCCGGTCGACTCCACGAACGTGGCGGCGACCTACGCGTCGACAGGAGCGTCGGATCCCCGTTGATGCGTTGACGAAGCACGCAACACACTGATCGGGACGAAGTGCGCGAGTCGCCGCCGACGAGGCGGCTCGCGCGAGACGACGAGGGACGAACACGGTGATCGCATCGAGTGCGACAACCACCGGCGCCGGGCGGAGCATCCCCACGGGGGTGCCCGTTGGCGCAGCGTTTCTCGCGACCGCGCCCGGAGTGACCACGACCACGACCGCGGCGTTGCAGCGCATCGAGCAGCCGCTTGACGTGCAGCTCGTCGACCCGACGCCGGCCGAACAGCTTGCGGTACAAGACATCGCCACCACTGGTGGGCTGGCCGTGTCGCTGACGAAGACCGAACCGGA
>JBDHZF010000155.1:0-5026 GCA_039811765.1 Thermoleophilia bacterium
CCCTCGACGCCGCGGCGGCGTCCGGGTCGCGCAAGGCCGCGGCCGCGGAACGGCTGGACGGCGCGGTCAAGGCCCTCGCGGCCCACACGGAGAGCGCCGGACGCAGCGGCAAGGTCGGCCTGATGATGACCCAAGGCGCGGGCATGCTCGCCGTCGGCGCGGCAACCGGCCTCGCCGTCACCTCGACCCGTCTCGATCCGGGCGTGCTCACGGTGAACGTCGAATGGGACGTGAACCACAAGACCGAGTCGTGGGCCGCGCAGCGGATCGACGACGCGAAGGCGGTCGCTGGCGCCACGCAGGAGGTCGGCAACGCGGTCGTTGGTGCCACGCAGGCCACGGGCGACTGGTTCGGCGATGTCTGGCATCAGATCTTCGGATGAGGGCGTGACGATCATGCAACGCAACCCTGAGCGGAGCACACGATGATCACCGTTGGATTGGCCGCCATGCGCGCGATCACGGGCGGTGGAAGCGGCAAAGGCCTCGGGATGGCCGCGCTGAAGCTCGTCCCCACCATTGCGGCAGCGGGCGCGGGCGGCTATCTGGCCTATCAGGCGACTGCTGCCGCGGGCTCCGCGATGCAGACCGCGGACGCTCCTCGTCCGGATCATCAGAAGGCGGTCGTCGGCGCGTTCAGCCTCGTTCCAGCGATCGCCGCAGGTTCGCTGGCGATCGGCGCTGCATGGAAGATCGCGGGTTCGACGGTCAGGAAGATCGACGAGGTGCAGAACGTCGACACCGGCGAGATGGTGCGGCTCGCCAGGCACACGGCGCGCGGGTGGAATTCGGGAGCGATGATGCTTCGCGGAGCGGGCGTTGGCGCGTTCGTCGGGGCGGCCGTCGCCGCAGGCGTCGCAGGTCCGCTGATCATGGCCGCGTCGTCGCTCGCCGGGCAGGGCGCGAACGAGGCGATGAAGTCGTTCATGCCGGATTGGATGATGGGCGCGGTGAACGCGTCGAACGCCACGACGGTGCAGGTGATGACCACCGTCGTTGGGGGAGTGGTGCAGGCAGTGGCGCCCGAGACCACGCGCCACAGTTTCGAGAGCACGATCGAGATCGACCCGGCGAAGGGCTTCGATCCGATGCGGGACCTCGGAATCGACGGCACGCCCGAAGACGTCACGGTGATGGACGGTGACGCCGCGAACGCCGATGTCCAAGGCATGGTCGAGAAGGAGATCCTCGACCGGATCGAAACTGCTTCGGGGACACGACCGACGCCGGTCACACGCTGAATCGAGCGTTTGAATCGGGTCAGATTCTGGCCTCGCGAGCCATTCGCGCCGTTCTCGTGCAACACGGCCGCGGGCCAGTCCGAAGAACAGGCGAGTCGATCCGGATCTAGGGGGGTTGAGGGTGACTCTTGGGGGTGCATCAATGGGGTTCCTGTCTCGTTTCGCGCGGCAATCGTCCGACGCGATCGTGCACGGCACGGCGTTCGTGACGATGGATGCCGCGAAATCGGCGCTTGGCTCCGACGCGGCGAATCTCGCCCGCACGAACGCGGCGAAAGCGGCGCAGATCACGCTGCCGAACGGGCAGAAGGCGTTGCCGCTCGCGATGGTGACGGAGCGCGCCGCGGCGAAGGGCGTCGACATCTCCGACCTCGCGCGGATCGACGCCGACCAGGGATTTCGCGATCTCGCCTCGGCGGGCCGGCGATATCCACACATGACGAGCGCGTCGTTCGCTGCCGCGGTCGACGACGGCGAGATCCCGTCGCTGTTCGTGCGCTTCGGCAACGGCACGATCGCGCGAATGGTTCCCGAGAGCGTGCTTCCGGCAGCGTCGACCACCACAGCCACTGCGGGAGCTGCATCCGGAGCGGCGCAGCTGCTTGCTTCGGGGCATCAGGCCGTTGGCGGGGTCCGCGAGGCAGCGCGCGGGTTCGTCGCCGGCAAGGGCGCCCGGGACGTGCTCAAGGGCGTTGGCGGCGGCGCGGCGATTCTCGGCGTCGGCGCGGCGCTGTACCGGCTCTCCGCCAATGATTCGAGCCAGATGGCCACCGTGTCCAAAGCGGTTCAGGCCACGCCGTCCGCGTCCGCCGATGCAGGCAAGGCCAGCGACGGCGAGGCCGCGTCGAAGCCGAGCGCCGAGGACGCTGCCAAGCAGGCCAAGGCGGACAAGAAAGCCGCCGACGCGATCAAGGCGGAAGAAGCGAAGAAGGCCGCCGAAGCTGCGAAGCAAGCCGCCGCGGCGCGCAAGGCCGAGGCCGCGGCGAAGGCGAAAGCCGCGCATCAGGCGCTCGTGACGAAGATCGTGGACGTCGCCAAGGGCGAGGTCGGCGCGCGCGAGAAGTCGAACGCGTCGGGCAAGATCACCTCGAGCGTGAAGAAGTACTTCTCGACCACGTCCGAGGTCAAAGCGAAGCGCGGATGGAAGTGGCCGGGCTACTTCGTGGCATGGGTGCGCAAGGAAGCTGGCGCTCCGATCGCACCAGGCAAGCACTGGATGGTCATAGACCAGCTCGTCGCCAAGGCGCGCAAGGACCACACGTGGGCCGGTCGAAGCCACAAGCCTCAGGCTGGCGACGTCGTGGTCTACAAGAGCAAGGGCAAGAACCGCGCCGCGATCGTCACGGGCGCCGCCGACGGCAAGATCAAGCTCGTCGATCCGTACGTGAAGCGCGATGGCGCGTACGAGGTCGTCAACCGATCGATGTCGTCGCACAGCTCGGCGATCGTCGGCTACATCAAGGTTCCGAAGCAGTGAATCGACGCAACGACCGGGCAAGCGATCGTCTCGGCCCGACTGGGAGCAATTGACATGCAGTTGCAACAACTTCGATCGATGATCACGCCCGGGCGCGTCGTCACGGGATTGGCGCTCGGCACAGGGCTGTCCGCCGGAGCAGGGCAGGTCGCCTACAACGCGGCGAACGACCGACCGATCCTGGGAGCCGGCATCGAATCCGACGCGCTCGTCGTTGTCGGAATCGGCGCCGCCGCGATTGCCGGAGCTCGTGCGCTGAAGGCGTCGGGCTCGATGGGCGCGATCGCCAAAGGGCTGGCGATTCCGGCGCTTGCCGGCGGCTTGATGCTCGGTGGCGCGACGTCGGCGCTCGCGTTGTCGCGATTGCCGGATCCGCCGCGAGACGGGGGCGCCGTGCCCGGGACGGGCGGTGATCCGCCTCTGAGGGAACCAGCGCCTGGCGTGCAGCCGGCGGTGCCGGTTCCGGCGGACGAGGAGCCAAGCCCCGCCGAAGCGCAGGCAGGTGCGGACGAGGTGACGCCGAAGCCTGCGAGGCCGGTTCCATCGCCAACCGAATCCACGGCATCTGCGCCGCCGAGCGCCGGGCAGGACGAACCGTCGACCACGCCCGCGCCCGATTCCGAGCCGAGCGAATCGCCGTCGCCGTCCCCGGACGCGTCGAGCCAGTCGTCCGAACCGGTCGAGTCCGATCGCGAGCCCGGCGTCGTCGAGAAGGTCGTGAAGGCGATGACGCTCGACTCCGACGTGCCGCGCCCCACGACGCCGCCGTCGCTCACGGCGCCGATGGACGTCTCGGGACGCGGGATCACCGGCGTGGCGCAACGGGTCGTGGCGGGCGACGACTTCGACGAGCCGGTGCGCATCGGCAAGGCCGCGCTCGACACGTCGGACAAGCCTCGAACCATCGTCGGCGGCGCGATCGAAACGATCAAGTCGCTGCTCGGATTCAGCTGAACGTCACACTAGAAGGGGACAAACCATGGCACTATCCATCGACGGACGAATCGCGCCAAAGGCGCTCGTTTCGGTCAGCGGGTTGGCGAACGCCCAACCCGGCGCGACCACCGAAGCGACGCTCAAACGCAGCTTGACGCGCGCAAAGGTGGATCTCGCAGGCGACGGCGGCGCGCTCTGGGCACCAGTCGACCACCCATCGGTCCAGAAGTGGATGACGAAGGCTGGAGTGGGCGATTCGAGCCTCTACACGCTCGAGGGTGCCGCAGAGGTCCTCAAGAAACCGCACGCCGCGATCGAAGGCGCGCTCAACGGTCGCGAGACGTTGTTTCGGACGATGCTCGACGAACCGCTCGTGACGCTCGACGAGGTGCGTTCGGTCGCTGCCCGGCAGGTGAACCTGGGCAGCGGCAATCTCGCGCGGGTCGCGCGAATGGCGATCCCGGTCGCGGTTGGCGCAACCGCCATGGTGGTCAGCGCAACCCGTGTCGCAGGCAGCATCGAAGGATCGCGCGACCCGATCGCCGATCGTCGCACGCGTCGCGCTGGTGCGCTCGCTGGCGCGGCCGGCGTGGGAGTCCTCGCCGGCGGTCTCACCGCGTTGTCCGTGCGTCGAGAGCTTCCGATGGTGGCTCGCACGGCGGCTGGAGTGGCCGCTGGCGGAGTGATGGTCGGTGCGCTCGCGGCGATCGCCGTGCGCGAGATGAACGCGAACGAGAAGAAGGACTGACGATGAATTTCCCGACTCGATTGGCCACGAACGTGGCGCAGAAGTGGAACGACCTGCCGGTGAACCGCAAGCTCGTCGCGGCGGCGATCGGCACGGGCGCGGCCGTCACGCTCGGCACCGTCGCAGCGGGCCGACGCGACAGCGTGCCCGCGCAGGCGCTCGCGTACGGCAGCGTGTTCGCGACCGTGGCCGCGGTGCCCGTGTGGGCGGCCGGCCGTGCCGCTGTCATGACGGCGGCACGACGCACGGCAGCGATGGTGGGCGAGGGCGCGCTGGACGAGGCGGCTGCGGCCGCGTCCATGCTGGAGGTGAAAACCCGGGCGATGCGACCCGCGAAGGTGCTGCTTGCGGGCGGGCTCGGCGCGGCATCGGGCGTGCTTGCGGGCAACGCCACGTACTCGGCGGCGCAAGGCGCGACCCTGCGGTATGTGTCCGAGCAAGAGGCCATGGGTCGATCCGCCGCCGCTGGCGCGAAGAAGTAGGGCTCTTCCCTGATTTTCGGCGTCGCACGGGGGCGGGATCTCGCAACCGTGGAACGTCGCAGGCCCGATGGGGCGTGGTGGCCGCGGTCGACGCGACGCGTCGTGGCGTTCTCGAGTCCTGCGCTGGATCGAGCGTGACGAG
>JBDHZF010000156.1:0-5004 GCA_039811765.1 Thermoleophilia bacterium
GACGCTGCCGCGGCCACTGCGGCGGCAGCTGCCGCCCCGGGCGCCGCTGGCGACGCCGCGATCGCCGCGAACGCGGTCCAAGAGCCGCCGTCGACGTCCAAGATCGTGCTGCAAAGCGTCCTCAAGGGCGCGCTGACCGGCGCGTCCGTGGCGCTCGGCGTGAAGCAGTTCGGGCCGCTGCTGATGAAGGTTCCGTTCCTGTCGAAGCTGCTGACGCCGGCGGTGGGATTCATCTCCAAGCTGCCGGTCGTGGGCGGACTGATCTCGTTCGCGGCGAAGGGCTTGTGGCAGGGCTTCCTCGTCGCCGGCCTGGTTGGCGCTGGCGTCGGCGCGATCGCCGGAGCGATTGGCGGCGTGAAGCAAGCGAAGGAAGCGCAGGCCAAGTACGCCGAGCAAGTGGCGGCGCAGCAGGCGCAGCAACAGCAGCCGGGCGACGCCGCGAACGTGGACAAGCCGACCGCGAAGCCCACCAAGAAGGCGCCGGCGCCGAAGCCGCGCTTCAAGAACTGGGTCATCGCCTACTCGGGTCATTCGAAGCGCCCGGGCAGCACTGGAACGTACAAGGTGCGCAGCGGCGACACGATCGCGAGCATCGCCAAGCAATTCCACACCACCGCCGCGGAGATCAAGAAGTACAACCCCGATCTCGGCAGCGCCGTGACGGCCGGGCAGACGATCAAGCTCAAGCGCAAGGTCGTGAAGAAGCCCGCCGCCTGATCGCGGCTGGGATGGAGGCGCACGGATTGGCTCGTGCGGTGGAGGTCACGCCCGCGTGCGGGTGCCCCCGCGAGCCATGGCAACACCCTCCCTCCCCTCGCGCCGACCCGCTCCCTCCCCCTCCCTTCAGGGTCCGGCGCACGCATAGCGAGAGCATCTCCCTCTCCCTCGCAGCTGCAAGGCCCCGCATCGCGCGGGGCCTTGTGGTCTTCAGTCGCCGGCGTGTGCGAGCTGGATCAACTCGAGATCCTCGTAACCGGCAAGCCGCTCGAAACCACGGTCGAACGTCACGAGCGGCAGGCCGTTGGTCACGGCGGTCGCGGCGATGATCGTGTCGGCGGGGGAGGGGCGGATCCCTTCGCTCTCCGCCCAGACGACTACTTCGGCATACGTGCGCGCGGTCGCATCGTCAAACGGCAGCGTGACGACGTTGCCTGCGGCGAGGAACGTCGTCAGTCGTCGGTTCTGATCACGCGGAGTGGTCGAGCGCAGGAAACCGATGTTCAGTTCTGCGATCGTGATCGTCGAGACTGCCCAGTCGATGTTCTGGGGAACCCGAAGATCCGCGCCTCGTTCGACTTCGATGAGCACGCTCGTATCGAACAGGTAGGTCGTCATCGGAGCGTGGTGTCTCCGTACGGGTCACGCATCACCTGCTCGTCGCGCCAGCGGCGGATCTCGGCCGCGTAGGCAGGATCCGCGGGCACGAGCTTGCGCAGCGCCCACAGGTCGTCGAGCGTTCCGTACCGTTTCGCCGGTAGCGTCGGACCGATCCGCGCCACGCGCTGCCCGTGCCTGGTGATGTCGAAGCTTTCGCCGGCCTCGACGCGCTTGATGATGCTGGCGATCTCGTTTCGCAGTTGCCGGATCGGAATCGTCGTCGGCTCGTTCATGTACACATCGTAGCACGGTGTGTACCAAATGCCATTCGCGTCGCGTCAAACCGCGGTGTGCGATAGGTTCGGCGACGGTTCGCGCGCGCACGTGACTCCCCTGCCTCGTCGCGCTTGGGCGCGAACGTTCCTGACAGGAGGAGACATGCCGATGGCCACCGCCGCCCCCGACACCGATCCGAAGGCGCGACTGCGCGCGCTCGGGCTGGACCGCGAGGACGCGATCCAGATGTACCGCAACATGCTCGTCACGCGCGGCATCGAAGAACGCGGCCACATCCTCTTCCGCCAGGGCAAGATCCCCGGCTCGTTCTACACGGGCCGCGGCAACGAGGGTGCGTCGGTGGGAGCCGCCTCGGCCACGCAGACACAGGATCACTTGTGCCCGCAGCAGCGCGACATGGGCGCGCACGTCACGCGCGGCCTCGAGCCGTGGCGCGTGTTCGCCCAGTACATGGCGCGCGAGGGCGGCCCCACGAAGGGGCGCGACGGAAACGTGCACATCGGCGACTTCTCGCTCGGCGTGGTCGGCATGGTCAGTCACTTGCCGGCGATGCTGCCGATCGCGGTGGGTCTCGCGTTGACCTACAAGATCAAGGGCGACCGTGATCGCTGCGCGTTCGCGTGGTGCGGCGACGGCGCCTCCGCGCGAGGCGACTTCCACGAGGGCGTTAACTTCGCCGCCGTGCGCAAGCTGCCGGTGGTGTTCATCATCGACAACAACCAGTGGGCCTACTCCACGCCCGGCAACCTCGGCTACAACACCGAGCACCCGTCCGATCGCGCGAAGGGCTACGGCATCGAGAACGTGGTGGTCGACGGCACCGACGCGCTCGCCGTGTACGAGGCGGTGAACGCCGCGCGCGAGAAGGCCGTCGCGGGCGGCGGCCCGACGATCGTCGAGTGCGTCACCTTGCGCATGGAGGGCCATGCAGTGCACGACGACGCGTTCTACGTGCCGAAGGAAGACTTCGAGACGTGGGCGAAGAAGGATCCGCTCGAGCGCATGCGCACGTTCCTGCTGGAAGCCGGAATGAGCGAGGACGAGGACGAGGAGATCCGCTCCGGCGTGAAGCGCTTGCTCACCGAGCAGCTGGAGAAGGCGGAGGCGAGCCCCGAGCCCGATCCCGCAAGCGCGACGACCGGTGTGTACGCCACGCCCGACGCGCTCGACACCCCGCATCACTGACACGCGCAGCGACTTCGAGAAGGACTGACTGACATGGCACAGATGACGTACTTGCAGGCGATCAGCGACGGCCTGCGCGAGGAGATGAAGCGCGACGAGCGGGTGTTCCTGCTCGGCGAGGACATCGGCGTGTACGGCGGCGCGTTCAAGGTGACCGACGGCTTCCAGAAGGAGTTCGGCGAGTGGCGCGTGCTCGACACGCCGCTGTCGGAAACCGCGATCATCGGCGCGGCGACCGGCGCGGCGCTGGGCGGCATGCGTCCCGTCGCCGAGATGCAGTTCGCCGACTTCGTGTCGTGCGCCTGGGACCACCTCACCACGGTGAGCGCCAAGCAGTACTACCGCATGGGCACGCCGATCCCGATGACCGTGCGCCTGCCGTGCGGCGGCGGCTTCTCGGGCGGCCCGTTCCACTCGCAGATGTACGACGGCTACTTCGCCGGCTGCCCGGGCCTCAAGCTCGCGCTGCCCGCCACGCCCGAGGACGCCAAGGGCATGATCATCGAGGCGATCCGCGACCCCAACCCCGTCCTCTTCTTCGAGCACAAGCACCTGTACCGCCGCATCAAGGGCGAGGTGCCCGAGGGCAGCTACACGACGCCGTTCGGCAAGGCGCGCATCGCGCGTGAAGGCAGCGACGTGACCATCGTCGCCTGGAGCGCGATGGTGCACACCGCCACGGACGCGGCGGAGGAGCTCGCGAAGGAGGGCATCGACGTGGAGGTCGTCGACCTGCGCACGATCCAGCCGCTCGACTTCGAGACGATCGCGAAGAGCGTGGAGAAGACGAGCAAGGCGCTCGTGCTGCAGGAGGACACGAAGACGGGCGGCTTCGGCGGCGAGATCGCGGCGCTGATCGGCGAGCAGCTGTTCGAGTCGCTCGACGCGCCGGTGAAGCGCGTCGCCTCGGCCGATTGCCCGATCCCGTTCAGCCCCGTGCTCGAGAAGCAGGTGCTCCCGCAGGTCGACGGCGTCGTCGCCGCGGTGCGCGAGCTGAGCGCCTACTGACGCTGGGCATCCTGCAGAAGCTTGGCCAGCTCGTTGATCGTGTTCGTCGCCACCACGAATGGATAGGCGACGGTTTTCGCTAGCATGCCCGCTTCTTCCGCCGTCGAGAGCGGATGAGGCGACGCGAGAATCCGGATCGCTTGCACTATGTCGAGGTGGTGGCCGCTTCCGTCCAGCGGGGCTTCGCTCAATTGCGATTCGGCTTGCTCGCGCTGGTAGTCGTTCAGGTCGAGCGACTTCGCCTCGGCATCGGTGATCGCGCCGTCCTTGGACGCGTCCATCAGCTCGTCGACATCCTTCGGTTTGGGGACGTACGAATCAGGATTGAGCGGCGACGAGCCCGATCCTCCGACTGCAGACATGCGTGAACCCCTTCCTCGTTTGGCACCTCCAGCATGCACCGATGTCGCGGATTCCGGAGTAGGTAGGTCGACCTGAGCTATGTCCGCGCGCGGCAACTCCGGTTGCCGGGTCCGGCGAGCGCATGGATGCCGCGGTCCGCATACGCCGTCTCGACGACGCACAACATCACCACGATCGTTCGGCTCGTCGAAGCCGTTCTCGACGGGCCGGTTCCTTTGATCGTCGACGGTGCCCGGAAGTTGAGCGACTGCGCCACCGCGACCCGGTACCCGAACGACACCGGCGTGGTCCCGGCCGGTGAGCACGAGCGTGGCGTCGAGCTCGCTCGGGCCGTGCTGGACTGGGCGCGGTCGGTCGTCGACGGGTGACGCCGACGCCGAGCGGGCGCGCGATGTAGCATCGGGTGCGAGCAGATCGAACCGAGAGGCCGAGCACCGATGAGCACCGCAACCGTAGTCGACGTCGTGATGCCCCAGATGGGCGTGAGCGTGAGCGAGGGCACCATCTCGCAGTGGCTCAAGGCCGAGGGCGAGACCATCGAGAAGGACGAGACCCTGCTCGAGATCTCGACTGACAAGGTCGACACCGAGGTGCCGAGCCCGGCCGCGGGCGTGGTCGTGAAGATCATCGCTGGCGAGGGCGAGACGGTGGATGTCGGCGCGCTCCTCGCGCAGATCGACACGAGCGGCAACGGTGGCGACGCTGCCGCGCCGGCGGCTCCGGAACCCGTCGCGGCGCCCGAGCCGGTCGCGGCACCCGCCCCCGAGCCTGTCGCGGCCGCTCCAGTACCTGTCGCGACCCCCGTCCCCGCCGCGGCGCCGGCCGCTGCCGCAG
>JBDHZF010000157.1:0-4718 GCA_039811765.1 Thermoleophilia bacterium
CCTCGACGAGACCACCACCGGCATCAGCCCGAAGGTCGTGGACCGCGCGAGCACGATCGGATTCAGCGCCGTCGACTACGCTGGCTACTTGGCCGGCACGGCCGCGCAGAGTTCGGGCGATGCGCTCGAGATTCCGGGCGAACCAACGCGGCACGGCAACTTCCTCGGCACGCTTCGACTCGCCAACGCCGAGGACGCGCATGCAGTGGCCGATCACCTGGGACCGTTCGTGCAGTTGAACGAACTGCTCGTGGCGCACGACCAACACTATGGATACCGCGTGCTCAACGACGTGGGCTTGTACGTGCGAGAGGTTCGCGATCTCGTGGGCGACGATCCCGCCGCGATGCATGCCGCGGTCGACGCGTGCGTGCTGCAGAAGGTGTTGCCGAAGTTCTTCACGTGGCGCGAGGATCGCGGTGGGCTGCTCGCGATGCTGCTGGCGTATTGCGTTGATGGCGCGGTGGAGAACGGCGGACGAGGCGTGGACGTTGCCGGGTTGCTCGATCGAGTGCACGTCGATCCGGCGGATCATGCTCGACTCGTCGACGGCAGCGAGGCACATCTGCCACGTTCTGCGGGGCGGCTCGCGCGCATGCTGCATGCAATCGGCTAGTAATTCGGTCGATGGTTCACCGATTTCGACTCGTTCTTGCCTGCGTCTTCGCATCCGCGATTCTCGTTGCGTCGTGGAGTTCGTTCGCGACCGCGGCGACTCTTCCTCCGCAACTGGTGGCTCGACTAACCGACGATCGCGATGCCGCGCAGGCGGCGCTTGATCGCGAGCGCACGAAGCTCGCACGGGAAGTTCGCGCGCAGCAGGCGGCCTCGGGCCATGCCGCGACGATCGATGCACGCGCGGATGTCCTTGAGCAGGCGGCTGCCGCGTTCGGCATCGGGCTTCCTGACGGCTTGGACGAATCGATCGCAATCTCACGTCGCGCAAGCGCAGACGCGCTTGCCTCAGCGGACGCGAAGCTCGATGCCGCCACGGCGCGCACGGCGAGCACGCAAGGAGCCGCGTTGGACGCCGATCGCCGACTGCGCGCGCTGCAACGCGCGACACAGACGCAAGGAAAATCCAACGGTTCGACGGGCTCGTGGCGCTTCGGCAGCGGCGGCCCCGCCGTGAGCGCCGATTCGATCGACCAGTATCTCGAGTCGAAGGGCTCGCCGCTCGCTGGCGAGGGCGACGCGTTCGTGAAGGCAGGCGTGCGCGAACGGGTCGATCCACGGCTGATCGTGGCGATCGCGGGCGCCGAGTCCTATTTCGGTGTGGTGACGTGCGCGCCGCACAATGCGTGGGGGTGGGGATGTCCGTCCAGCCCGTACGCGTTCGATAAGTGGTCCGACGCGATCAACACGGTGACACGTGGCGTGCGCGAAAATTATGTCGACGACGGACTCGACACGGTAGGAGAGATCCACCTTCGTTATGCGCCGCCCGCCGCGGCAAACGATCCGACCGGCCTCAATTACGCGTGGGCCGACAACGTCGCTCGCTTCCTCGTCGAACAAGGCGGCGATCCGCAAGCAATCGCCGGGGTGCGCACGACGAGCGGTTGACGCTTGGCAAGTTTCCCGGCTCGTCGTACCCTAGGGGCAGCACGCATGGACGGCGTGCCCCACGTGCATCCCCCCAAACTTGGAGTCTCCACATGGAGCGACGACCAAACGCAGCGATCGGCGCGATCACGCTCTCCACGGAGCCGCGCTCGGAATCGGGTCACGCCATTGCAACGATGTCGCTCGATCCGCACGGCACGACGTTGACGAACAAGCTCACCGACCCGGTCGTCGCGGCGCGACGCTGGCTCGATCTGCCGGATCGCGGCGGACTGCTCGACCCGTCCCTGCGCGATCGCGCGTTGCGGGCCATGGACGTGGCGGCCGTGCACATGGAGCTGCTCGACGGATTCGCGGCGCAGCTCGCGACGCAATTGTCCGAGACCGGCGCGATGGATCCCGAATTAGTGGCGATCGCGGATGAGCATGCCGAAACGATCGAAGCGTTCAGCCTCCGTTTGCGCATGCTGCTCGATCCCGAGGCGATCGCGGTGGATGCGAACGATCGGCTCGATCGAGGCTTGGAAGCCGCGATCGACGGTGGATTGCTGGCGCTCGTCGACGCGCTCTGAACTCGCTCGTCAGCGCCCGCGACGCAGGGTGTTGCGCAGCTGCGGCACGTTCACCAACCGTAGTCGCAGCGCGAGCGCGGCGTAGAGCCCCCACGTGATCGCGATCGCGACGCACATCGCCGCGATCTGCGCGATCGTCGATTCGCCCATCGTCGATCGCACGGCGTCCCAGCCGAGCCAGCCCAGCGCCACGCTGAAGCCCGCCGCGACGCCGCTCACCGCGATCGCGCTCACGAGCGGGGACACCGGCACGCCGCCGAGGCGCTTGCGCAGGATCGCGTACATCACCACGAACGACAGCGTGTTGGCGATCGCCATCGACATGGTGATCCCTCGCACGCCGAAGCGTTCGTGCAGCAACCCGCCGAGCACGATGTTGCCGAGCAGGTTCACGAAGAAGCCGATCAGCGCCGGGGTCCAGGGGGTGCGCAGGCTGAAGAACGCGCGCATCAGCAGTTGGATGCCGCCGTTTCCGATCAAGCCGATCGCGAAGCCTTGCAACGCCCACGCGACGAGCGTGGTGTTGTTGGCATCGAACTCGCCACGCTGGAACAGCAGGCGCACGATCGGTTCCGCGAGCACCACCATGAAGATGCTCGCGGGCATGAGCAGCACGACGATTTGTCGGCAGCTGGCCACCGTCGCGTCGCGAAAGCCAGCAGTCTCGCGACGCGCCGCGTAGCGGGCGAACAGCGGGAAGAACACCGTGGCGACCGCGAGCGAGAAGATCCCTTGTGGCAATTGGAACACGCCGAACGCCTTGTAGATCGTGGCTGGTCCCGCACCCCCGTCTCCAAGCAGTTGCGCGGTGGTGAGGCGCGAAGACCAATAGGTGTTGACGATGTTGTTGAGGTTGAGCGCGGCCAGGCTCAGCATCACCGGCACCATTGCCACGACCACCGCACGCACGGCGGGATCGCGAAACGCGCGCCCCAACACGAGTCGCTGGCCGTGGCCTCGTAGCCACGGCATCGGCAGCACCGCTTGCACCAGGGTCGCGATCAGAATCGCCCATGCGTAAGCGGCTATGTCGTGGTGATCGGGTCGGGCGACGAGCAGTGCCACGATCGCGGCGGCGTTGAACGCGAGCTGCGCGAACGCGGGTGGGCCGAACTTGCCGTATGAGTTGAGGATGCCGATCACCACGCCCGCGATGCTCATGAGCACGACGACCGGGATCATGACGCGGAACAGATCCGCGGCCAGGCCCAGATCGAGGTGCTGGTTGCGGTCGTAGACGACGATGTCCACGAGGAAGTCCGCCGCGAACATCGCGAGCGCGGTGAGCGGCAGCAGCAGGATCAGCAGCACGCTCACCACGGTGGACGCGACGCGCCACGCGCGTTCTTCGTCTCCGTCCTCGCGCAGGCCGGTGAACACGGGAACGAGCGAGCTGACGAGCGCCTGGTCGGCCACGAACGTGCGGATCACGTTGGGAATCTGGAACGCGACGGTGAACGCCGAGAACGTGGCGCCGGCGCCGTAGAGCGCGGCGACGTACACCTCGCGCGCGAGCCCGACGATCTTCGTCAGCATCGTGGCGACCATCACCACGACCGTGGATCGGCGCGCGCCGCCTCGGCGCGGCGCGGGAGGGGAATCCGAGGTCGCGGATCCACGTGGAGCAGGGGAAGTGGAGCTCACGATCGACGATCCTACCGAGCGCGCTCGTGCGCGTGAGGCATCGCGGGCAAGCCCGCCGGATAGGGGCGGTGGGACTCGAACCCACGACCGGCAGATTATGAGTCTGCTGCTCTGACCAACTGAGCTACGCCCCATGCGTGGGGGCGATCCTAGAGGACGTCGTCTCGTGCGCCGATGGCGAGGGCGCTCGCGACCTCGACTCGCTTCCCTCCGATGATCGAACATCCCGATTTTGGGAGTCGAATGCCAGGGAGGGCAGGATCGATGACGACGAGCACGCTGCGCATGGCCGCGCCGACGATGCCGATACCACAACTGCTCGACGCGTTCCGCGACGAGGTGCACGCCCCGGGCGTGGCCGTGTCGATCCGCCGCGGCGGCGCGCCGCTGCTCGACGCGGTGAGCGGCGTGGCGAACATCACGACGCAGCGGCCGCTGACGGTCGACGACCAGTTCCACGCGGCGAGCAACTCGAAGCTCGTGCTGGGCGCGACCGTGCTGCGCCTGGCGCAGGAGGGGAAGCTGTCGCTCGACGACCACCTGTCGAAGTGGATGCCGGAGTATCCGGAGGCGGACGCGATCACAGTGGACATGCTCCTGACGCAGCGCACCGGCGTGCCGGACATCCAGCAGGACCCGGGCTACCAGGACGAAATGCAGTCGTCTCGACCCGTGCCGTGGACCCAGGACAAGCTCTTCCAGACGATGGGGACGATGCCGAATACCCAGGAGCACGGCAGTGGCTGGGCCTACTCGAACGGCAACTTCCAGCTGCTCAGCCGCATCGTCGAGCGCGTCGGTGGCAAGCCCTTCGAACAGGTCGCGCTCGACGAGGTGATCGCGCCCGCGGGCGCCGCCGGTCGAGCGGCGTTCGAGCCCGGTCGGGGACGAACGCTCGCAGCGGTGACGCCGTACTACAACGAGAACCTGCGGGAC
>JBDHZF010000158.1:0-4568 GCA_039811765.1 Thermoleophilia bacterium
CGAGCACGCCATGCGCGCCACGAACGCCGTTCACCACTTGCGTGACGTGGAAGTCCGGTGCAGCGCTCGCCAGCACGTGTCGTCGCTGGCCGGACCTGCTGCCCTACGGGCGCGACGACATCGAACCCGTCCCGCACCTCACCGTCGGCGACGGGGTCTCGGACGATGAAGCCGAACGGATCCGCCGCGAACTCGCGCCGCGACTGCCGATCGAGGCCAGCCTCGACGCGGTCGACCTCATGGTCTTCGACGGCGAACGATGGGCGGGCAAGCATCGATTTGCGCTCGCAAATTCCGGTTGAACGAGACAGCGCAACCCTGTACGTCGATACCCATGGCGTAGCGCTTACGCTACAATGCTGTGCAACGTCCATCTCACCCGGAACCTCAACATGACGAACGCCGACTCATTCCACGTCAAGCGTCACGCTCGTCGAATGCGCGAGAGCGACGAGTACCGAAGCTCCTACAAGCAGTCGGTGCGAGAAGTCGCGCAGATCGACGATCTCATGCAGCAACTCGATGCCGCCCGGGTTCGATTGGGCATGTCGAAGGCAGACCTCGCACGCGAGATCGGCAAGAACCCGCAAGTCGTTCGACGTCTGTTCTCTGCCGAGACCCGCAACCCGGAGCTAAAGACGATCGCGGCCATCGCAAACGCGCTCGGGGGCCGCGTGCGCGTTGAATTTCCCGACGCGATCAGTCAGTGATCGGACATGGAGCCATGGGGAATCGTCTTCTTTCAGGATGCCGACGGAACCATTCCCGGTGACGAGTTCATGACCAGCTGCCCCGACCGCGTCGAGGCCAAGATCGTGGCGGTCCTCGATGCGGTCGCCGCCGCACCACCACCGTCCTTCTCCGGCGGAGGCTTCTGGGAGGCCATGCACGGCGACATGGGCGGCATGTACGAGATCCGCGTTCCCGGTCCACGACGTAACCTCTACCGTCTCTTCTGCATTCTTGACCGTCACCCGCCGGGTCTCGATGGATCGGTGGTCGCCGTCATCACCGGAATGGTCAAGCGTGAGCGAACCACATTCACGTCCCGCGAGTACCGAACGGTCAAGAAACTCGGCGACGCCTACCTTGCGAGCGCTCCCCGCAGCATCGCGACGTAGACTCGCAGTGCATCCCGTGCATCGGGTTCGGGTCGACTTCATGGAGCGCCGAATTCGGCGTGAGTTTGCTGTGGTCCGGGCACCGATCCGCAATTTCGAACAACAGTCGGGACAAATTGCGGATGGGTGACACGCGCGTTCGGCGGCCGCCTCCGCGGCGGCCTCAGCGGCGAGTCAGGGCGCGAGTTCGGGGTGTTCTTCGCCCGGTTGCACGTTGGTTGGCGGCGGCTCGGGATCGGGGAACGGATCCACGGGGCGGCGCTCGGCTGCGGTGGACAGCACGATCATCGTGCGGGTGCGCTCGATGCGCGCGATCGAGCGGATGTTCCACACGAGGCGCTCGAGCGCCACGGTGCTCTGCGCGCGAACCTTCAGCAGGAAGCTCTCGTCGCCGGCGACCGAGTGGCACTCCTCGACGCCCTGCAGCGAGATGAGTCGGTCGCGCGCGTCCATGTAGGTGGCGCCGCCACGCTCGCTCACCGCCACGTAGGCCGTGACCTCGGCGCCGATCGCGCGCGGATTCACGAGCGCCTGATAGCCCATGATCACGCCGCGCTGCTCGAGCTTGCGCACACGATCGTGCGCGCTCGCGGTGGAGATCCCGGCAGCCTCGGCGAGCCGCGCGTACGTGGCGCGACCATCGGTCTGCAAGAGGCCGAGGATCTTCCAGTCGGCATCGTCGAGCTTGATCGGTTTGTCCTTCGCGGACTTGGGGGCAGTTGCACGCGCCATGCGATCGATCCTACACTCACGAGCGATTCGGCAGTCGACGGCGGTTTGTCGCCCATCATGGGCGGGTACCCGCCGCTCGGCTGCGATCCACGATCGAAAGGTGCTCCCATGCTCGTCCGCCAAATCCTCGAGGAGACCGAGGCGTTCCCCACCATCGTCACCGACGTGACGGTTCGCGACGCGGCGAAGGTGATGCGCGATTCGGACGTGCGCGCCGTTCCCGTGGTGGAAGGCGACAAGCTCGTGGGCATCGTCACCGACTGGGACATCGTGGACTCGTTCGCCGCCGAAGGCGACGTGCTGGCCGACAAGCCGGTTTCGGCGATCATGACGAGCGAGAAGCTGTTCACGATCCAGGCGAGTTCCACCGCGGCGTACGCGACCGCGAAACTGCAGGAAAAGCGCGTGCATCACTTGCCCGTGCTCGACGAGGAGCGCTACGTCGGCATGATCTGTCTCGGCACCGAGTGGTCGGAGGACGGCATGCTCACGCCGCCCGTTCGCCCGACCCTGACGGCGCGTCGCCCCTGAGCTTCGTGCGACGGATCGTCGCGCTGGCGTTTCCGGCGCTGCTTGCAGCGTGCGTCTTCTCGTTCGTGGCGGCGTCCACGGCGCATGCTGACCAGAAGCTGCAATTGTCGCCGCTGATCCTCGACCTGAACGCGTCCGCAGGCGACGTGCTGGATGAGACGATCACGGTCGCGGCGCCCGACGACGCGATCGACGTGGAGATCGGTCACGCCGACCTCGGCTTCGACACCGACGACTACGCGCCGGTGCTGATCCCCGATGACGCGAAGAACACCACGTCGTTCTCGACTCGCGGGTGGTTCAGCACGCCGAAGCAGCGATACCACGTGCCCGCGGGCGCGACGGTGGACATCCCGCTGACGATCACGGTGCCACCCAACACCCCGGGCGGAACGCACATGGGCGCAGCGCTCGTGCGCACGATTCCAGGCGGGGACGACACTGGCGGCGCCGTCGTGCACACCGTCGCGCAGGCGACCACGCTCGTGTTCGTCGCGGTCGACGGCGGCGATCCCCCCAAGCCGCGCATCAAGGAATTCGACGTGCCGTCGCGCGCGAGCGGCGGCCCGATCCGCACGACGCTCGTCGTCGAGAACGAGGGGGACGAGTACTTCAGCGTCAGCGGCACGGTGCGTTTCACCGGGCGCGGGGTCGACGAGTCGGTGGCGCTTCGCGACGACCAGCGCGTGGTTCCTGGCCAACCGCGCCAGTTGCAGGTTGCCGACGACGACGCGGGCGACGACCCAGGCGAGATCGAGCTCGGGCGTCATCTGAAGTTCGGCCGCTACACCATCACGGCGCGATTGAAGATCGATCCGACCGGCACCACGCTGATCGCGAAGCGGCACATCTGGATCGTCCCGACATGGGTGTGGTTCGTCGGCGCGGCGCTCGTCGTCGGTCTGCTGGCGCTGATTGCGTGGCTGCTGCGTCGATGGATGAACCAGCCGCGTGCGAGCGACGCGGACGCGGACGCGGACGCCGACGATGACGAAGAATCCGAGGAGTCAGACGACTCGGAAGACTCGGAAGACGAGTACTCCTTCGACGAGGACTTGCTCAGCTGAACGGGTCGGATTCGCCGTCCGCTGCGTAGGCGAGATCGTCGTCCTGGTCATGGCGTCGCCGGCGCAAGAACAGGAAGTAGAGCACGAACAGCGCCACGCCGACGAGCGGCAGCAACAAGCTGGTCCATGTGCCTGCCCATTCCGTCGGAAGCTCGCCGCGCGCCGCGGTGCCTTCCTCGCCCGGATCGCCGACGATCGAGATCGACGGCTTGACGGGTCCGATGCCGAACAGGCCGCCGCCACCATCGCCACTGCTCGAACCGGAACCGTCCGGCGTGTCGAACACACATTCGCCGGCGGCACCCGGGAGCACGACTTGGGTGCACGTGCCCTTGGTCTTCGTGCCCTTGCCTGGACCAACGGGATCGCGCGTGAGCGTTCCCGTCGTGTGCTTCGTTTCTTCCGAACCCTTGTTGATGAACTTCGTGACGGTCTTGTTCGGACCGACTTCCTGGATTTCGGTGATCACGATCTCCGGCGGGCGAGCGCCCCCGGCGTTGAGCAGGAACAGCACCCCGAAGCGGCTGGACGTGACGATGCGTCCTGCGTTGCGCGATTCGCCGTTGACCATCAGCGCCGCATAGTGGCCACCGGTCGCCCCCGCGGGCGCGTTGAGCTTCACGGTCACGGCCTTCGAGTCGCCGGCAGCAATCGTCACTGGCGCGGGCGCGTCGATCCAGTCGTAACCGGAAATCGCGGTGTCCAGCCGTCCGCCAAGCAGCACGGGCGTGGCGCCCGGATCGTCTTTGTCGCCGGAGAAGTCCTCTTTCGTGAACGTGAACTTCGTCGCCGTCGCGGAGGTGTTGGTGATCGTCACCTGCTTCGTGACCGATTGGCCGGCGGACACGTCCACGAAGTAGCGGATCGGCGACACCGCGAAGCCTGTGGAGTCGTCGTCGGCCGCGCTGGCGGCGCCTGCGGCAGTCAGACCGATCGCGAGCATGACAAGCAACGCGATCGCCGGGAAGGCGCGACGTCGTCGTGGGCGATTCGTGTGCCGCATCACAGGTTCGGAACCGCCGTCATCGTGATGTTGGCCGTGGGGCGTGCGTCATTTCCCAGTCCGCTCGCAAGCGCGGCTCGGAGCAGCAGCGTGGCGCGCGTGCGACCAAACGGC
>JBDHZF010000159.1:0-4567 GCA_039811765.1 Thermoleophilia bacterium
GTGCAAGCAGGTGCTCGGCTTCACGCCCGACTTGACGACGCTGCGCCTGAGCGCGGACGTTCGCGTGGCGGGCGGCGACTATCCGCGCCCGCACGGATTCGCGGTGGGGCGCGACGGCGCGGTGTACGTGGGCGAGAACTCGCGCGTGCTGCGTCCGGGCGGCGGGGCGGTGCCGAGCGATGGCGGCGCGCCGGTCGCGGCGACGACCGCGCCCTCGACCGCTGGGCCTGCGCCATCCGCGCCGACGCCTTCCGTGCCCACATCTTCGGCTCCCGTCGCGCAGGGCGAGGTTGCGGACGTGCCCGTGGAGCCGCGCCTGCCGCGCCCGGCCGATCGCCGCGCGCCCGTCGTCACGATCGGCGCGATTCGGCGGTTGGCTCGCGCGACCGGCGCACTGCGCGTGCCCGTGCGCTGCAACGAACGTTGCCGCGTGGAGGCGCGCGTGCTCGGCGGCGCGCGCCGCGTCATGTGGATCGCCGCGTCCCGTCGCACGATCGTGACGGCGCCGCTGCCGCGCCGCGCGATCGCGGCGACGGGCCCAATCGCCGTCCAACTGCGCGTGACAGACGCCGCGGGCAACGCCACGATCCGTCGTCGCACGGTGCGCTGACGCCCCGTCCTCGTCCCCGTCCCCGTTTTGCTGATTGAGTGCACTGAGCGCGCCTTCGAGGTCGCCTGAGTGCACCCAATTGGGAATTCGTGAGCGCTCGTGCCCGCGCTCGCCACCTCACGCCGCGCGAAGGTGTCACGAACCCGTGCGACTTTTGTTGCAAAGATGTGACGAAGTGCGCACAACGCGTGACGTTTTCCCCGCAACGATTGCTCGATGACACTTGTTCGGCATCGATCTGTTGACGCATTGATCGCTACAACCATCGCCCAAGCACGCGGCAGCGCGAGCTGGCATCAGCTCCGTCGAGCCGGAATCGGCGCGAAATCGATTCGTCGCCGAGTCGAGAGCGGGTTCTTGCACGAGGTGCTGCCGCGAACATTCGCGCTCGCGGGGGTGGAGCTGCTCGACTTCGAACAGCGGTGCGCCGCTGGACGCGCCTCGCTGCAGCATCATCATGCGGTGCTGTCCCACGACACGGCGGGATCGCGGCTCGAGGTGTGGCGGCGTGATCGACGGCGTGTGATCAACGTGTTGTCGAGCACGAAGTGGCGTCCGGGCTCCGCGCCCTGGGTTCGCTATCACTCGACCGACGAGCTGTCAGACGAGGAGATCCTCGTGGTCGACCAACTCGAGCAGACGAACGTCGTGCGAACGTGCTTGGACTTGGGCACGACCCTGACGCGATGGCAACTCGCGCATGTGCTGTACGAGGCGGAGTTTCGATACGCGCTCGATCTCGACGAACTGCACGCTCGCAACGACGCACGGCCACGGCAGCACGGCAAGGCTGTGGTGCGCGCCGCGATCGCCGATCGGCGGGCGGGCAGCGCCGGCACGCGCAGTGCCACGGAGGATCGATTGCTTCGCCTGATCATCGCCGCTGGACTGCCGATTCCCATCGTGTGCAATCCGTGTGCGACGCCGTTGGTCGAGCACGAGTGCGACTTCGTGTGGACGAAGCTGCGCGTGATCGTGGAGGTGGATGGCACGACCGGGCATCGTCGCGCCGGTCGTCGCGAAGGGGATGCCGCGCGGGACGAGAGCTATTGCGCGATCGGCTGGACGACGGTGCGAATCACCAGCGACACGATTTGGGAGGCGCCGGAGCATGCTGTTGCGCTTGTCGCTGCGGCCCTGGCTGGCGCGAAACGCTGATTGAGTGCACTGAGCGCGCCTTCGAGGTCGCCTGAGTGCACCCAATCGGGAATTCTCGCCCGCGCCTGCCCCTCAGCGCGTGGCCAGCGATTCCGCACCTGGCCGCTCGCTCTCCTGGCGGCCGAGCAGCGTCGAGCGCGGGGTCTTGTCCAGCAGCTCGCGCAACCCGTCGTGCAGGCTCACGGTCGGCTCCCAGCCGAGCACTTCGCGCGCTACGGTGATGTCCGGCTGACGCTGCAGCGGGTCGTTCGTGGGCAGGCTCTCGAACACGATCTCGCTGCTCGAACCGAGCACCTTCACGATCGTCTGCGCCAGCTCCAAGATCGTGTACTCGCCCGGGTTGCCGATGTTCACCGGCAGGTGCTCGCCGCTCTCGGCAAGCTTCACCAGCCCGGCCACCAGGTCGCTCACGTAGCAGAAGCTGCGCGTCTGCGAGCCGTCCCCGAACACCGTGATCGACTGGTTCGCCATCGCCTGGCGCACGAACGTCGGGATCGCGCGCCCGTCGAACGCGCGCATGCGCGGCCCGTACGTGTTGAAGATGCGCACGATCGCCGTGTCCACGCCCTGCTGGCGGTGGTAGGCCATCGTCAGCGCCTCGGCGTAGCGCTTCGCTTCGTCGTACACGCCGCGCGGACCGATCGGGTTCACGTTGCCCCAGTACTGCTCCGGCTGCGGATGCACCTGCGGATCGCCGTACACCTCGCTGGTGGACGCCAGCAGGAACCGCGCGCGCTTGGCCTTCGCCAGTCCCAGCGCGTTGTGCGTGCCGTAGCTGCCCGTCTTCAGCGTGGCCAGCGGCAGGCGCAGGTAGTCGATCGGGCTCGCCGGGCTCGCGAGGTGGTACACGAAGTCCACCGGCTCGTCGATCTCGATGTGCTGGATCACGTCGTGCTGCACGAAGACGAAGTCGTCGGTGCGAATGTGATCGATGTTCGTCAGCGAGCCCGTTTCCAGGTTGTCGACGCAGATCACGCGGTGCCCGCGGCTCAGCAGCAGGTCGCACAGGTGCGATCCGAGGAATCCGGCTCCGCCGGTGACGACGCTCGTTGGCATGCGGCTCGATCCTTCACGAAGGGGCGACGATGGATGCTCGTCAGGATATCGCCTTTTCGCGGCCGATCATCGATGCCGCGACCATTCATGGCCTGCCCGGGCCACCGGTGGCGCTCAGCCGATGACGATCGATCCCCCGCCGCCGCTGCTCAGGCTCGCGCGCGTGAACACCTTCGAAATCGCGACCTTCGCCTTGACCTTCGGCATCCCGACGGCGCGAATCGTGAAGCGCGAGCGCAGCTGCGTTCGATTCGTTATGCCGCTCGGGAACGCCGTGTACAGAGACCAGTCGCAGCGCGTGCCCGCCGTCGTCGGAGCCTGGTTGTTGAGCTTGACGGCGCTGACCCACTTGAACACGCCGCGCACCTTGACGCGCTTGAGCACTTCCAGGTTCGCGCGATACATCGACGCCGGCCCGTTGCAGCCCATGTACAGCGCGCTCTGCAGCTTGCCGCCGTGGTTCGACGGCTTCGCCGTGAACACCGTGGGCGGGTAGTCCTTCGTGCCGATCAGCAGCGGGACGGTGTAATTGCGCGTCGTCGTGACGGTGGCGCACGTCGCGCCGTCCACGAGCGCCGGCGCGATCGCGGACGTGCACTCCTGCCACGAGGCGGTGAGCTTCCACGCCCCTCCGGTCGCCACCCTCGACAAGTACAGCCCGTACGCGCCGTTCGCCGCAGGCATGATCGCCCATGCGTCGCCGTTCACGTCGTTCGCGTTCGCGATCGTCGCGTGCGTCGTCTCGATCCGCACGTTCGGGTACACCGTGCCGTTGGCGAACTCGCCACACGTCTTGCCGTCCGGGCACGTTGCCGTCCACTTCACCGGCAGCGTTCCGATCGTCGCGGCGATCGTCGCGTTCTGCGCGGGTGCGGAGATGGCGAGCGTGGCGTGCGCGGGCGCGGCCAGGGCCAAGGATCCGAGGACGACGAGGAGCGCGAGCTGGAGACGGCGAGCAATGAGCATGCGCGCAACTGTACCAGTGACCGGCTTGCCCACGCCGCGTAAACTGCCGCAAATGCGTCCCAGCACCCGACACGACTGGCTCGCCGCGGCAGCCATCGTCGCGGGACTGCTCGGCGCATACGCCGTCGCGCCCGCGACCACAGGCGCGAACGCAGCGCGCGCGGTCGCATCGCTCGCGATCGGCGCGCTCGTGGCGCTCGCCGTCGCACGTGCGCCGTTCACGTTCGCGCCACGCATCCGCACCGGGTTCGTCCTGCTCACCGCGCTGGCGCTCTGGTACGTCGCCACGCGAGCGTGGGCGATCGATCCGGCCGGCTCGATGGTGCAGTCCTCGCGCGTGAGCGCGTTCGTGCTCGTCGCGTGGGCGTCGCACACCTGCGTGGTCGGCACACGCGCGCGGCGATTGCTGCTGCTCGCGCTCGGCGCCGCCGCGCTCCGCGTGGCATGGCCCGCGCTCGTCGACTTGCTGCAGCACGGCGCGCCGACCGAGCGCGACAACGGCCCGATCGGCTACTGGAACGCCACCGCGATCGTCTCGCTGGCGCTCGTGCCGCTCGCCGTGTGGTTCGCCGGCACCGGTCGCCGCGTGCTGATCGTCGCGGGATCCGTGCTCCTCGCAATCGCGGGGATCGCCGCCGTCAGCGCCGCCCGCCGCGGCGCGCTGGTGGCGCTCGTCGCGGCGCTGTTCATGCAGGCGCTGCTCGAGCCCGACCATCGCGGCGGACTGCCTCGCGCGGGCGTCGCCGCCGCATCGCTCGCGATCACCGTAGGCGGGCT
>JBDHZF010000160.1:0-4539 GCA_039811765.1 Thermoleophilia bacterium
GGACTCGCCGTCCCCACCGAGCTGATGCTCGAAGCGATCGACGAGCGCACGCTGCTCGTTCCGATCAGCCACGTGCTGTTCAAGAGCGCGTTCCTGCAGGACGCGAAGGCGATCGTCGACTGCGCGCACGAGGTGGGCGCGCTCGTGCTGCTCGACCTGTACCAGAGCGCCGGCGCCGTGCCGGTGGACGTCACCGCGCTCGACGTGGACATGGCGTGCGGCGGATCCGTGAAGTGGTTGTGCGGTGGTCCGGGCGCGGGCTACCTGTACGTCGCCCCGCGCCTGCAGCGCGAGCTCGAACCCGCGGTCACGGGCTGGATGGCGCACGAGGCGCCGTTCGCGTTCGATCCGCAGCTGCACTACGCCGACGACATCGCACGCTTCCTGCACGGCTCACCCGCCGTCCCCGCGTTGTACTCGGCGCGCACCGGCTACCGCACGATCCGCGAGGCCGGCACAGCCAACATCCGCGCGAAGAGCCTGCGCCAGACCGATCGCCTGATCGAGATCGCCGAAGCCGCCGGCCTGCGCGTGCCGACCCCGCGCGTCCACGACCAGCGCGGTGGCACCGTGCTCGTGGACGTGGGCGAGAACGGTGCCGCGATCGTGGCCGAGCTCGCGCGTCGCGAGATCCTCGTCGACTTCCGCCCGGGCGCGGGCATCAGGATCAGCCCGCACTTCTACACGCGCGACGACGAGCTCGACCACGTGATCGGCGAGATCGCCGACATCGTGCGAACAGGTTCGTTCGATCGTTCGGTGGCTGGTGCCGCGTACTGACCTGACATCCGAGATCAGGCTTTCGGTGAGGCGGTGACCGTCGCGGAGTACGCGGACTTCGTGCCGTCGGTGGCGATCGCACGGACCGAGATCGAGTAGGACGCGCCATTGGTCAGCCCGGTGATCGACTGCGACCTCGTCGTCACGCCCGTCACCCAGACCGGGGCGCTCGTGCCCTTCTGGTACTGGATCGAATAGCTCTTCGCGCCGGTCACAGCTCCCCACGAGACGGTGATCGCCTTGTTGCCGGCGGTCGCCTTCACGCCCGTGGGCGCGCCGAACACCTGCGGTTTCGTCGGTGTCGCCGTGACGGCGGTGGAGAAGTCGGACTTCGTGCCATCGGCCAAGATCGCGCGAACGGAGATCGTGTACGCGGCGCCGTTCGTCAGGCCCGAGAACATGGCGGTGGTGCTCGTGATGCCGGTCGAGTAGGAGGCGGCGTCGCTGCCCTTGGCGTACTTGATCGAGTACGTCTTCGCTCCCGTCACTGCCTTCCACGCCACGGCGATCGACGCGTCTCCCGCCGTTGTGGTCACGCCCGTGGGCGCCGGGACCATCGTGGTCGAGCTGCTGTCCTTCTCGGTCAACGGGTTCTTCGCGAAGTAGGGGTCGGTGGCCATCGCCGCGTAGGCGCTGGTGATCGCGGCGTCCTTGCTGAACGACCACATGCAGTCGCTGCCGCCATGGTTGTCGTGGTTGAAGTAGATCAGCGCCTTGATCGCGGGCAGCTTCTTGGCGGCGGCGCGCGCGTCGACGAACCATGCGGCCTTCTTGGTCTTGTCGGCGCTGGTGGATGCGTGCACGCCGTACTCGGCCACGAGCACCGGCTTGTCGTGCGCGTTCGCGAAGTCGACCGTCTTCTGCATGATCGTCGTGAACGTAGGGAACGTCTTGCTGTTGCCGCCGCAGCTGTTCCACGCGTAGGGATCGGTGCCGATCCAGTCGATGTAGCTGTCGCCGGGGTAGTACTGGTCGGCCGAACCGGTGTCGTACGCGTATCCGGTCAGGATGAGCGCGAAGCTGACGTTCGTCGCTCCCGCGTCCCGAAACTTGGTGACGATCCGCTGCCATGCGCCGCGATACTCCGCTGCGGTGCCCCAGCCGTCCTTGAGCTGGTCCTCGGGCTCGTGCATGAAGGTGAAGAGGATCGGCTTGTTCGTCGCCTTGAGCGCATCGGCCATCTTCGTGATGTCCGCGTCGCGGCTGCCGTTGGCGATCGTGCCCCACTTGACGACGGTTCCGCCGTTCTCGGCCGACTTGACGCTGATCACGGGCGTTCGACCAGCGGCGATCGCCTGCGTCACGTCGGCGCTGAGCGCGCCGTTCTTCACGAGCGTGTCCCACTGGAAGTACGTCCGCGACAGCACGTGCTTGGCACCGGTTGCCTTGTCGAGCGCCGCGATGCCGGTTTCGACTGTCTGGCCCACGTCGGGCGACACGCCCAAGTACAACCCGCTCGCGGGTACGGGAACCTTTCCTCCCGGGGACGACGTCGCGGTTGCCGTCGTGGTGTTCGTCGTCGTGACGCCACCGAGCTACGAGATCGCCGCGAAGATGCTGCCGAGCAGAATGAATCCGATGATGTGGCGCGTTCGTCGAGACACAGGACGCTCCGTGATCGCGTGGGCAGCGTCGAATCGGCATTGCGCTTCGAGTACTTGAGCATCTGCGAGCGGAAGCGGTGGCTCGACTCGGATAAGCTCCGACCATGACTGAACGCACCGCCATTCTCGGATACGCACGCACTCCCTTCGGCAAGCTCTCGGGCGGCCTCGCCACGCTCCAGGCCACGCAGCTCGGAGGGCACGCGATCGCCGCGGCGTTCGAGCGCGCGGGCGTGAGCGCGGACCAGGTCGAGCACGTGATCATGGGGCAGGTGCTGCAAGCGGGTGCCGGGCAGATCACAGCTCGCCAAGCCGCGTTCAACGCGGGCCTCGGCGAGCAGGTCACGGCCGAGACGATCAACAAGGTCTGTGCCAGCTCGCTGCGCGCGATCAGCCTCGCCGACGTGCTCATGCGCGCAGGCCACCATCAGGTCGTCGTCGCCGGCGGCATGGAGAGCATGACCAACGCCCCGCACCTCGCGCACGTGCGCGCGGGCATCCGCATGGGCGATGGCGCGCTCATGGATTCGATGATGCACGACGGGCTCACCAATCCGTTCCGCAAGGTACGCATGCTCACCGACGGCGCGGAGGTGGCGAAGGAGCTCGGCATCTCGCGCGAGCGGCAAGACGAGTGGGCCGCCCGATCGCATCAGCGCGTTGCGGCGCAGGCAGCGTTCATCGCCGAAGAGATCGCACCGGTCACCGTGAAGACCCGCAAGGGCGACGTCGTGGTGGACGCGGACGAGAGCGTGCGCCCGGACACCACCGTGGAAACGCTCGCGAAGCTCAAGGAGCTGGACGTGGAAGGCGGCGGCACCACCGCTGGCAACGCGCCAGGCGTGAACGACGGCGCGGCAGCGCTCGTGCTCGGCACCGAGTCGTGGGCGAGCGAGCACGGCATCGCGCCGCTCGGCTTCGTGCGCGGCCACGCCTACGTGGCTGGCCGCACGCAGGACCTCGCGAAGATGCCCGGCGCGGCCGCGAAGCTGCTGCTCCAGCGCGAGGGGCTCGCGGCGTCCGACATCGCGCGTTGGGAGTTCAACGAGGCGTTCGCCAGCGTGACGCTCAACGCGATCGACGAGCTCGGCATCGACCCGGAGACGGTGAACGTGAACGGTGGCGCAGTGGCGCTCGGCCATCCGATCGGCGCGAGCGGCGCGCGCATCGTGGGTCATCTCGTGCGCGAGCTCGCGCGCGCAGGCGGCGGTTTGGGCATCGCCGGCATCTGCTCGGGTGGCGGGCAGGGCGACGCGATCCTCGTCGAAGTCCCAGCCGACTGATCGTGCTGGCCGGTCGCGGCCTCGGGCGCGACCGCACCCGGCAGCCGCTCGCGTGATCGTGCCACGCGGCAGTGCATTGCTGGAAACATTCGCAGCGGACGAGACGCTTCGGCGCCCCGCGTGACCGCTCAGGACAACGGCGGTGCGGGAACCGACGGCGCGTCTCCTGACAGCACCCGCCAGACAGGACGTCGACCATGACCATGCAGGTCTCATCGGCTGCATCGCCGACCGCGCTCGCGAAGCGCCGGCGCAAGCAGCACGCCGCCGCCGCGAAGCCAGCGCCGAAGCCCGCGCCCGCGAGCGCCTCCGCGACGGCCGCCACGACGCAGGCCGCGAAGGGCGCCGACGCAGCCAAGCCGGGGGAAGCGCCGAAGATCGTGCAGAGCCCCGAATACGCCGACGCGCCGATGGCTGACGCCTTCGGGGCGGTCGCCGCCGGTGTCACCGGCGACCTCGCCGGGCCCTACGTGAAGCAAGGCGTCGGGCAGGCGCTGCCCGCGGACAAGTTCCCGTTCCTGAGCACGCCGTACGGGGCCGTGATCCCCGGCAAGCTCGCCGGCACGATCACCAACGAGATCGGCAACGCGGTCGGCAGCATCGTCACCGACGCGATCAAGGGCAAGAAGGGCGAGCCGGGTCTCGGCTACACGCCCACGCCGCTCAACAAGATGATCGCCGGCACCACGCGCGGCATCGTCACGTCGTGGATGAAGCTCGCGCTCACGGACGCGCTCAAGCCGGCGCCCGAACCGAAGCTCGTGTACCCCGAGGACGTCGCGCCGGTCGGCATCGACGCGCCGCCGGCGAAGCCCGCCCCGAAGAAGGTGCTGCACACCGATACTGCGGCGATCGGCAGCACGATCACGTCC
>JBDHZF010000161.1:0-4511 GCA_039811765.1 Thermoleophilia bacterium
ACGCTGCAACTGCAGGCGCTCATGCGCACGCAGCACGGCATCACCGACAGCAGCGAGGACGATTTCACGGTGACGAGCCAGTCGCAGCTCGTGGACACCTTCGGTTCGGTGACCGAGACGCTGACGCTGTTGCTCGCGGGGGTCGCGGCGATCTCGCTGCTCGTGGGCGGGATCGGGATCATGAACATGATGCTCGTGGGCGTGCAGGAACGCACGTACGAGATCGGCCTGCGCAAAGCGCTCGGCGCGCGCAGCCGCGACATCCTCGTGCAGTTCGTGGCGGAAGCGATCAGCGTGAGCTTGCTCGGTGGGATCCTCGGCGTGCTGCTCGGAATCGCCGCGTCGAAGATCACGTCCGCGGTGGCGGGTTGGGCGACGGTGCTCGAACCCGGGCCGGTGGTGATCGCGTTCGTGTTCTCGCTGCTGGTCGGCGTGGTGTTCGGATCGATTCCGGCGTGGAAAGCGGCACGCATGGACCCGGTTGCAGCGCTCAGGATGCGTTGAGAAAAGGACGAAGAAGATGGCAATGGTCAAGCGGCGAAAACACGATGCGGTGGACGAGGTCGAGGTCGACGAGGTCGCCGTCGAGGCGTTGACCCCGGACGAGCCGGCGGCGGACGATTCGGAGTCCGAGGCCATGCGCAAGCGGCGACGATTCCACCGGCCGCGATTGCACTTGTCGGCGCTCGGCAGTCGCGCGATCTGGGACGACCGCGTGGTGCTCGCGCTCATGGCCGTCGCGATCGCATGCCTCGCGTTTGCGATCGGGCGATTCACCGTGGACCAGGGTCCCAAGAGCGTGCAGGAAGCGATGCAGATGGCGCAGGCCGGCGACCTTCCGTTCTCGTCCGACAGCGACTCGTCGTCCACCAGCCAGAGCGGCCAAGGTGGTCAGCAAGGTGGCGGCATGGGCGGCCCGCCCGGGATGACGGGCGGCGGAACCGGCACGGGTACGAGCAACTCGACCGGCGGCGCGAGCAACTCGACCGGCGGCGCGGGCGCGGGCTCGACACCGTGAATCCTCGATTGAGTGCACTGAGGCGATCTTGAAGGCGCGCTCAGTGCACTCAATTTGTGCGAAACGCCGGGTGCGGTATGCTCGCGGGCGAATCGTTCGCTCGCAAAAGGAATCCCGCGTCATGCTTCGTCGAATCGTCCTGCTCGCATCCATGGCGGCAGCTGCCGCAACGCTCCTCGTCCCCGCTGGCGCGTTCGCCGCGTCGAACTTCTCGTGGAAGCCGCTCGGGAAGGTGACGAATCTGGGATCGGGATCGCTGGATTCGCTGTCGTGCCCGAGCGCGGCGCTCTGCGTTGCCGGTGGCAGCAAGGCGATTTGGGTGTCGACCGCGCCCACGTCCAACGCGTCGAAGTGGAAGCGCGTCGCGCTGAGCCAACCCGATCCGAGCTTGGGCGCGTCCTACATCTACGAGGTGTCGTGCCCGACCGTGAACTTCTGCGCGGTGGGCGACAGCAACACCAACGTGATCACCTCCACCAATCCGGGCAGCGGCAAGCTCGCCGACTGGACGCCGCGCCAGGCGCCGGTGACCGGGTACTACGCGGGGATCGGCGGGCTGTTCTGCTCGTCGGCCACGCTCTGCGCAGCGAGCGACTACAGCGGCGGCGCGATCACGACCGTGAACCCGCTGGGCGGGGTGTGGGCCGCGGCGAAGCTCTCGTCCACGCTCAACGCGGGAATCTACGACGTGGCGTGCGCGGGCAAGACGTGCGTTTCCGTGCAGTCCGACAAGTTCGCGTGGGTGACCAGCGACGCGTCCGCGCAGCCCGCGGTGTGGCGCAAGCTCGCGCTCGGCAACGCGCGCCGCACGCTGAATGCCGTCGCGTGCAAGAACGAGAAGACGTGCATGGCGACGGGGTATGGACCGCTGCGCGTGTCGACGAACGCCGCCACGGGCGGTGCCGCCACGTGGAAGTCGATCACGCTGCCGGGCGTGACATGGGCGGTGCACGCAAACTGCACGGCCGTGTTGTGCACCGTCACCGACGGAAGCAACGTGTGGTGGAGCACCACGCCGCAGGTGGCGCGCTCGTGGAAGAAATCCGCGAGCGGCAGCAGGACGATCCTCAGCGACACGGCCTGCCCCACGGCCAAGCTGTGCTTCGCGTCGAACGTCGGCGGGCAGCTGTACGTCGGGCGTCGCTGACATGGCGTTGGGCGACTGTTGCCGGTAGATCTGTGTTGAACGCGTGTTTGCCGGCGCGAGTGGCGGTCGCTGGACAGGTGGTAGGTTGCGTTCGCTCGCATCGATCGAACGAATCAGGAGTCACGATGAGCCTCGCCGCCGAACGCCATGCAGTCGTCACCGACAAGGCCCCGCGCCCCCTCAACGGCGCGCCGTACTCGCAGGCGATCGCGACTCGCGGGCTCGTGTTCTGCAGTGGTCAGGTGCCGCTCGATCCGGAGACGCAGCAGCTCGTTGCGGGCGGCATCGTCGAACAGACCGAGCGCGTGCTCGAGAACCTCAAGGGCGTGCTCGAAGCCGCTGGTTCCACGATGGCCGACATCGTTAAGACCACCGTGTTCATGACCGACCTCGGCGAGTTCGCGCAGATGAACGAAGTGTACGCGCGCTACTTCCCGACCATGCCGCCCGCGCGCTCGACGTTCCAGGTGGCTGGCCTGCCAGCGGGCGCGAGCGTCGAGATCGAGTGCATCGCCGTCGGCGAGTGAGCGAGTGATCGTTTGAGCGAGCCACGCGATCCGGGGGGCGCGATCCTTGCCCGCGCACCGCGCGTGCAGGCCCTGCTCGCGCGCGCACGCGAGTCGCACTTGTCGCTCGACGGCGCATACCTGGTGGGCGGCGCCGTGCGCGACGCGATCCTCGGGCGCAGCAGCGGACCCGACATCGACATCGCGGTGGAGGGGGACGGCATCGCATTCGCGCACTTGCTCGCTTCGGCCGCTGGCGGCGACGTGATCGCCGAACACGCCCCCTTCGGCACGGCGACGATCGCCCTGCCGCTCGACGGGGCGGGCGCCCCCGCGGTGCTGGTGGACGCGGCCGGGTGTCGCACCGAATCGTACGAGCAGCCGGGCGCGCTGCCGGACGTGACGCTCGGCGCGACCATCGACCAGGACCTCGCGCGGCGCGACGTCACCATCAACGCGATCGCGATCGCGCTCACGCCCGACTCCGCCGGCGTGCACCGCGTGGTGGACCCGTTCGACGGACTCGACGACCTTGCCAACGGTCTGCTGCGTTTCCTCCACGAGCATTCGTTCGTGGACGATCCCACGCGAATCGTGCGCGTCGCGCGCTACGCGGGTCGGCTGCACATGCGGGTGGACGAGCCCACGCGCCAGCGCGCGGTGGACGCGATCCACGGCGGCGCGTTCGAGAAGATCAGCGCGCAGCGCCTGCGCAACGAGCTGGAGCTCGTGCTGCGCGAACCTGCGTGGCGCGCGTTGACGCTGCTCTCCAGCTGGGGACTGCTCGACCGGCTCGAACCGCGCCTGGAGGCGATCTTCCAAGCGCCGTACCTGATCTCGTCGATCGACGCGGCATGCGGGGGCGATTCGCTGCTGGACGCGCGATCGTGGACGCTTCGCTTGGCGGCGATGGTGCAACCGCTCGGCGACGACGCCGCGGGCTGGCTCGGGTGGCTCGAGTTTCCCGCGGACGTGATCGCGCCCGTGGTCGAGCACGCGCGCGTGCTCACGCTCGTGCAGGAGCGCGGCGCGGAGTTCGCGCGCATGCGCAACAGCGAGCTGTACGTGGAGCTCGGCGGCGAGCCGACGGACGACACGCTCGCGCTGGTCGCGTTGGCGATCGGCGACGAGGATCCGGCGCTGCTGCAGCGGCTCGTGGAGTTCGCCACTGTCGCGCACGACGCGCGCCTGCATGTGCGCGGCGACGACGTGATCGCGGCCGGGGTGCCCGCTGGTCCGCGGGTGGGGCGCGTGCTCGGCGACCTGTTCCTGCGCACGCTCGACGGCGAGCTCGTGGGCGAAGCGGACGAGCGGCGCGCGATCGCGGAGCACGTGAAGCAGGGAGACGACTGACACATGGACATCGCCGAGAACCTGCGCATCGCCACGTTCGGCATTCCGCTGACGTTGCTCGCGTTCGCGCTGCACGAGATGGCGCACGCCTACGTCGCCACGTGGTTCGGCGATCCCACGCCCGCCGAGCACGGGCGGCGCACGCTCAATCCGATCCGTCACCTCGACCCCGTCGGCACGGTGATGATCGTGGTGAGCTTGCTCGTGTTCGGCTTTCCGTTCGGATTCGCCGTCACCCCGGTGAACGACTCGAAGATGCGCAAGCCGCGTCTGCACGGCGCGCTCACCGCGCTCGCTGGGCCGATGGTGAACCTCGTGCTGTGCGCGGTCAGCATGGCGCTGCTCGCGATCGCGATCGACCACGTGGGACCGAACTCGTTCACGCTCGGCAATTCGACGGTGCCGCTCGTGATCGAGGCCACCTACTACGGCATGGTGTTCAACGCGTTCCTGGTCGTGTTCAACTTGCTGCCGATCCCGCCGCTCG
>JBDHZF010000162.1:0-4495 GCA_039811765.1 Thermoleophilia bacterium
CTCGCCGCATCGCCGCGCGAGCTGGCGGTGGTGAGCGGCCTCGGCCCCGTGCGCTCGCGCGAGGTCTACGACTCGCTGCGCCGCATGCAGGAGTACTTCTCGCACCCGCAGCAGGCCAACCCGCGCTAGCGGCGGGCCCTCCGCAATTTCCTTCACCCCTTGGGAAGAATTGCGGATCGGTAGACGGTTCCGTCACGGCTGCATGAGCAGCGCGGCGAAATCCTCGTCGGCGTCGAAGTCGCGTCGCGGCTGGGTGAGGACGGGCGCGACCTTCGGCGACGAATCCTGCACGGCGACGACCGGCTGCTCGACCACCGCGTCGGTGACCTCGGCCGCGAGCAGCGTGGGCGTCTCCACCGGCGTGCTCATCGCGGCACTGGCGACGTGCTCCACGCCTTGATCGAACTTGCGCGCGGCGTCTTGCGCCTTCTTGCGCCCGAACGTGGGCGCGGAGCGGCGCGTGGGCGTCTCCAGTTGCGTGACGATGCGCTTGGCCGGCGCGACCTTGTCGAGCTCGTGGACCGCGGCTTCGAACTGGTTGAGCGCGCCCTGCATGGTCTGGGCGACGTCGCGACGCACCTGCTCGAGCTTGTCGAGCTTCTGCTGGGACATGTCCACGTCCGTCTCGAAGCGCAGGAACATCTCGCGAGCTTCCTCGCGCGCGGCCTGCATGATCTGGTTCGCTTCGCTGCACACGCGATCGATCAGTTGCAGCGAGCGTTCTTGCGCGTCGGATTCGATCGCTTCCGCGCGCGTGCGAGCGGTCTGCTCGAGATCCTGTGCGCGCTGGCGAGCGCGAGCGACTTCGCTGTCCACGTAGGACGCGCGATCGTTCCAGTAGCGCAGCTCGGCGCGTGCGCGCGTGAGATCGTGGCGAGCCTCGCCGGCGACGTGCTGCGATTCGAGCAGTTCCTCGCGCAGCTGTACCGACTGCTCTTCGAGATCGGCCACTCGCAGCTCGAGGCGGGCGACGGTGTCGTCGACGAGATTGCGCTTGTAGCCGCCCATGAAGCTGCGGCGAAAGCGCTTGCCGGACTCGGGCGTTGCCTCGGCCGGGTGCGCGTTGACGTCGATCTCGGTGTGCTCGGGCATGATCGTTCCTTGCTTCGTCGTGCTCGGGATGCGCGCCGTTCGGCTCGATGGGCGCGTGTCGAGCGGCTGCTCCGAATGTGTGCCCGGCTCCGACAGCAAGAAAACGTGGGAACTCCCTCCCCCAAGGTTGGTCATCCAGCGTCACGAAAAACGACACGCTGGATGACGAAGCTGGGGCAGTGGGGGCAGGGGGAGGCCACGCGTGGTGGCGCACGCGGCCATGGGCGGCGGATCGGCCGTCGCGAACGGCGGCCTGGCGCGATGGTCTGGTGTAAGCGTCATCAGCTCGCGGCGCCCCGTTTCGGAACCTTCCGACGGGGAACCCTCGAGTTGGCAGATGGTTATCGAGCCGAGCTGCGTCCAAACCGCGGCAGGTTCGCTAGAATCCATATCCGTGCAACAGGTCCGGCGTCGCAGTTTCCACTGCGACAGCTCCCCCGCATCGACCGGACCCTGAAGGAGGAATGCTCGTGTTCGAGCTTGGCGACAAGGTGGTCTACCCGCACCACGGCGCAGGAACGGTCGTGCAGAAGGAGACCAAGAACGTGCTCGGCGAGGACCGCGAGTACCTCACGATCCGCATCCTCCACAACGACATGACCGTGATGGTCCCGTCCGACAACGTCGACAAGGCGGGCCTGCGCAAGGTCATCGGCGAGGACACCGTCGAGGAAGTGCTCGGCGTGATCCAGGGCGGCGGCACGAACATGCCGAAGAACTGGAACCGCCGCTTCAAGCACAACCGCGACAAGATGAAGACCGGCGACATCTTCGAGCTCGCCGAGGTCGTGCGCAACCTCTCGATCCGCGACGGCGACAAGGGCCTGTCCACGGGCGAGAAGCAGATGTTCGGCAAGGCGAAGAAGATCCTCGCCTCCGAGCTGATGTACGCCAAGGAGATGGACGAGGACCAGGCCGACGAGTACCTCGACGACTTGCTCGAGAAGATCGCCGCCAAGCGCGCGAAGTCCGGCGCGACCGCTGCCGCGCAGACGGCTGGCGACGATCTGGACGACGATTTCGAGGACTGATCCGCGTCGACGCGAACGCGCTCCGGTAGGGTGTCGTTCGTGGTCCTCGTCAGTCGAATCGTCACCGCGCTCATCGCGGCCATCGCGGGCTACCAGCTGGGCGCCAGCACCAAGCTGACCTCGCGACTTCCCGGCTATGCCGAGATCGCGTTGAACTTCGGCGTGCTGATCCTGTTGGGCGCGATCGTCGGCTGGTTCGTCGGTGGACTGATCGGCAAATGGCTCCAACGCGCGATGTCGCATTTCAACGCGAGCGCGGAGGATCGCAGCGGTGCCGAGCTCGTGGTGGGCATGCTCGGCTTGATCGTTGGGCTCGCCGTGAGCGCGCTGCTCTCGATTCCCGTCTCGCAGCTGGATCCGATCGGCACGTACCTGCTGCTGCCGATGACGCTGATCATCGCCTATGTGAGCGCGGAACTCGCCGCAGCCAAGCACGTGGAGATCCTGCGCCTGTTCGGCGCGAACGTGGAGGCATCCGGCGCGGGCGCGCGGACGAAGCTGCTCGACACGAGCTGTTTGATCGACGGGCGCATCGCCGACATTGCGCTCTCCGGATTCGTCGAGGGCGAGCTGGTGGTTCCGGTGTACGTGCTCGAAGAGCTGCAGCACATCGCCGATTCCAGCGACGATGTGCGGCGCGCGCGTGGGCGCCGTGGATTGGAAGTCGTTACCAAGCTGCGTCGCGAGCGGCGCGTGACGACGCTCGACGAGAACGCGGGCGCCGATCAGCCGGTGGATTCGCGTTTGGCGTCGCTCGCGGCTGATCGTGGGTGGGCGCTCGTCACCAACGACGTGGCGTTGCAGAAGGTTGCCACCGCGCGTGACGTGCCGGTGCTGAACGTGAACGAGCTCGCGAACGCGCTCAAGCCCGAGTTCGTGCCCGGCGAGCAGTTCGCGTTGAAAGTGGTGCGCGCGGGCAAGGAGCGCGGCCAGGGCGTTGGGTATTTGGAGGACGGCACGATGGTGGTGGTGGACGGCGCCGCTGAATCGATTGGCGAGACCGTCGAGGTGGAGGTCTCGTCGATGCTGCAAAGCCCAACCGGAAAACTCGTGTTCACCCGCGCGCTCGAGGCGCCGTCGCGATGACCTATGACCCCGACGATTTGATTGATGACGTCGCGGTGATCCTGCTCGCCGCCGGATCGGGGACCCGGCTCGGATCGGCGCGCCCGAAGGCGTTCGTGGGTGTGGCCGGCGAGGCGATGCTCGTGCACTCGCTGCGCTCGTTCGAAGCGCACGATGCCGTGGATTCGATCGTGCTGGTGGTTCCCGAGGATTGGCTCGGCCCTGCCGAAGTGCTCGTGGACGATCTTGGTTGCGACAAGGTGTCCAGCATCGAGGTGGGTGGTGCGAGCCGCGCGGCGAGCGTGCGCGCGGGTTTGGCCGCGGTGGCGGATCGTCGTGCAACGGCGGTGCTCGTGCACGATGCCGCGCGGCCGATCGTGCCGTTGTCGCTCGTGGATCGCGTCTTGGCGCCGCTGGCGGATGGCTGGGACGCGGTCGTGCCGAGCCTGCCGGTGACCGACACGATCAAGCGCATCGATCGCGACGGCTCGATCGTGGAGACGCTCGACCGCTCGACGCTCGGCGCGGCGCAGACCCCGCAGGCGTGTCGCGCGAGCGCGCTGCATGCGGCGCTCGCCGATTTGGACGACGCGCAGCTGGAGACGATCACCGACGACGCCGCGGCGATCGAACGCGCAGGCGGGCGCACCGTGGTGGTGGTGGGCGACCAGCGCGCGCGCAAGATCACCACGGCAGAGGATCTCGCGGCGCTCGAGCGCGAGCTTGGAATCAAGACCGTGCCGCTCGAGGACGGCGACGACGACGAACCAACGCACGACGAGGACTCGGCCGATGTCGACGAGTGACCTGATGCGCATGCGCGTGGGCACCGGGCTCGACGTGCACGAGTTCGTGGAGGGGCGCCGGCTGATCCTCGCCGGCGTGGAGATCCCGCACACGCACGGGCTGGAAGGCCATAGCGACGCGGATCTCGTCGCACACGCCGTGACCGACGCGTTGCTCGGCGGCGCCGGCCTCGAAGACATCGGCGCTTACTTTCCGCCCGACGACCCGGAGCTCGAGGGCGCGGACTCGATGCAGCTGCTCGGGCAGGTGGTGGACATGCTCGACGAGCGCGCCTGCACGATCGTGAACGTGGACTGCGTGGTGGCGTTGCAAGCGCCGAAGCTCGCGCCGCACCGCACCGCCATGATCGCGAACCTCGCGCGAACGCTGCGCGTCGACGCCGATCGCGTCACCGTGCGCGCCACCACAACCGACGGCCTCGGCTTCGTCGAGCGCCGCGAGGGCGGCGCGGCGATCGCCACGTGCCTGGTGCTACGGGGCGAGTAGCAACCCGTCGTCGC
>JBDHZF010000163.1:0-4481 GCA_039811765.1 Thermoleophilia bacterium
GACTGGCGGATGCCAACAGCTTGCTGTCGAGGCCGCCGTGCTCACCCGAATCCACGCGCGCTTCCACGTCAGCGGTCGCGCTCCTGTCTTGATCGAGCGCCATTTCAGACCTCCACCTCTGCAAAGGGGTCGAGCATGGGTTCGATTGTCGAGGGGCTGTTGCCGACCACATTCAGTCGCACGTTGCGGGTCTCGGGTCGCTCATCCATCGCCGCCGTGACATCGAGCATGAGCGGTGGAGACTTGGATCTTGGAACCATCACGTTGACGCGCGTCGTGATGGTCTGGCTGCCGAAACGGAATCGATTCGTCGGCGTCGACTGCGGCCGAAGCGCGTCGATCTCCGCCCGAGTGCCGAAGAAGAGCGCTTGGCTCGGACAGACCGTGGCGCACATCGGCTTCTTGCCGACGGAGGTGCGGTCGTAGCACATGTCACACTTCATCATGATCTGCCTGTCGATGTAGAGCTCAGGAACGCCGAACGGACACGCCATCACACAGTTGCCACAGGCGATGCATCGCGGCTTCCGCGCGCTCTGGACGACGCCATCGCCGGTGCGCTTGATCGCGTCCGCGGGGCAGACCTCGGCACACGTCGGCTGCTCGCAGTGCATGCAGACCATGGGCACCGTCTGCACGCTCTGACCGCGGTCGACGTATTCGAGATGGATCATCGATTCGCCCTTGTGCGTGTCGCACTCGCTGCAAGCCTGAACGCAGGACTGACAACCGATACATCGACTTGGATCGACGAAGAACTCGAGCTGGCGCGGGACTGACATTCAGATCTCCTTGCTCACTGTTGGGCCTCGAGCTTGGCGTCGTAGCCCGGCGCCGCGTCTGCCTTCCGAAGGCGACACGCGCAGACCTTGTACTGGGGGATCTTGCTGATCGGATCCTGGGCAGCGACCGTCACGCGATTGGCGCTCTTCTCTCCAGCCCAGTGGTACGGGATGAAGAGGGTGTCGGGGCGGATGGTCGTCACGACCATCGCGCGCAGCGTAATCGTGCCTCGACGCGTCTCGCAGGTCGCCCAGTCGCCATCAGCGATCCCGAGCTTCTGGGCGAGGCGCGGATGGAGCTCGATCCGTGGTGTCGGGTACTGCTTGACGAGCGGACCGATCCGGCGCGTTTGCGTCCCCGAGAGGAACTGGCTCACGACTCGTCCGGTGGTCAGGAAGAGCGGGAAGCTATCATCGACGTCGTCGACGGGGGTTCGATGCTCAGCGACGTTGAAGCGTGCCTTACCGTCCGCGAAATAGAAGCGTCCTGCGCCCTTCGCGATCGGGTTGAAGCTGTCCGGCTCGAACAACCTCGGCGTACCGGGGTGATCCGGTGTCGGCGCACCGGTCTTCGGGTCGTTCGCGTAGCAGGGCCAGAACACGCCCATCTGGCGCTCGATCTTGTCGTAGGTGATGCCGGAGTAGTCGGAGATGCCGCCCTTGCTGGCGATACGCAGCTCCTCGAAGATCTCGCGCGGGCCTGCGAACGTGAAGCCCTTGGGACGACCGAGCGCCTGCGCGAGGTCTTGGATGATGCGCCAGTCTTCGCGCGCCTCGCCCGGCGGTTGGATCGCCTTATTGATCTTGATGACGCGCCCCTCCACCTGCGTGACGGTGCCCTCGTCTTCTTCTTGCAGACTACCGGGCAAGACGAGGTCGGCGTGACGAGCGGTGTCGTTCAGGAAGAAGTCAATCGCTGCGTAGAACTCTAGCTTGTCGAGCGCGCGTGCGACGAAGCCGCTGTCGGGGAGCGAGATCTTCGGGTTGAAACAGATCGAGATCAGCCCCTTGATCTCTCCGGCATCGATCTTTCGGAACAGCTCGTAAGCGTCGACCCCCGGGCCCGGGATGTCGCGTTCCTCGACGCCCCACACGCTGGCGATGTATTTTCGGTGGTCGGGGTTCGAGATGTCGCGAAGCCCCGGCAGCTGATCGCACTTCTGGCCATGCTCACGACCGCCTTGCCCGTTGGCTTGGCCGACGATGGTGCCGTAGCCGCTCTTCGGCTTCCCGATGCGCCCAGACGCAAGCACCAGGTTGATGGCTCCGAGGGCGTTCTGCACGCCGTTCGAGTGGTGCTCGATCCCGCGGGCGTGCAGCAGGAAGCTCGACTTGGCCTGCCCCCAGAGCTCGGCCGCCTTGTGGATCGATCGCTCGGGCACCCCGGTTACGTCCGCGGTGCGAGCTGGCGTCCAGGCTCGACAATAGTCGGCCACCTGCTCGAACCCGTTCGTGTGCGCCTCGATGAACTCTCGGTCGATCCACCCGTGCTCGATCATCAGCTGCAGCACGCCCGCGAAGAGCGCCGCGTCGCGCCCCGGTCGCACGGGGAGGTACAAGTCACAGGTGCGCGCGATGGGCGTGATGCGCGGATCCTGGACGATCACCTTCGCTCCGCGCTCGCGCGCCTGCCAGACGTAGTTGGTGGTGATCGGGGAGCACTCGGCGACATTGGAACCAGCGATCCAGAGCACCTCGGTTCCGATCATGTCCGACCACGGGCTGGTGACGCGGTCGATGCCGAAGGCCTTCTTGTTGGCGGCGCCCGCGCTCACCATGCAGAGGCGACCGTTGTAGTCGATGAAAGGCGTCTTCAAGCACACGCGCGCGAACTTACCGAGCAGGTACGTCTTCTCGGTCGTGAGGCTCGCGCCGCCCAGCACGGCGATCGCGCCGTGACCGTGTGCCTGCTGGAGCCGCGCAATTTCGGTGGCTGCACGCGCGATCGCTTGCTCGTAGTCGAGGGACCGAAAGCCGCTCGGGCTCGTCGGATCGCGCTGCAACGCCGTCAGTAGTCGATCCGGATGCGAGCCCTGGAGGTAGCGCTTGACGCCTTTGGGACAGAGCATGCCGCGATTGAAGGGGAACTCGTCCCACGGCTCGAAGCCTATGACGTCGTTCCCACGAACCTTGAGCTGTATGCCGCACTGCTGACCGCAGAAGCAGCAGTGGGTCTTGACCAACTTCTCGGGCTCGTCGCTCGTGGTGCCGCGGATGGACGCCGAGAGGTGCGGCCCATAGGCTTGGATGATTGACAACTCGTCGACCGGAATCTTCGCCATGGTTCAATCCTCGGACGAGGCCGTGTGGCCGGTCCAGAGAGAGGCTTGAGCGAGCCCAAACATCGCTCGCCGACAGCGCGGACAGATCTGCTGGTAGTGCTCAGCCCGACCTTCGAGCTCGTAGCGAAACCCGAGCTCGCGCTCGACCGTCATCAAGTCGCGCACCATGACCGCGCCCGCGTAGGGAGCGTTGCAGCGACGGCAGTGCGCTTGCTCCCCGCGCGCGGCGGCGTCTTTGTAGAAGCTGACGCCGAGCTGCGCGGGTCTCTGGAATACGTGAAACAGCTTTCCGAACGGCAACCACAGCAGCGTGACGATGACCGTGAGCGCGTGGAGGATTGCGAGGAACGAGTAGGCGTACCCCTTCATCCACGTGTAGCTCACCGTGAGCATCAGACCGGTCACGCTGATCGCCAGCAGGAGGATGAGGGGAAGGATATCCTCCCCGAACTGCTGTACGGCGGCCGCTCCGTGATCGATCATGCGCCGCCGAAACGCGAGCATCACCCCCGCGATCACCAGGAAGGACGCCCACACAAGGCCGTGAAAGATCACGAACGCCACGAAGGAGTCGACAGGGAATTCTCCGCCCGCCACACCGAAGACGAAGGTCCGATAGCTCTTGATGTCGCCAGGCACGGTCTCGAAGTGGATCCATCCCCAGACGAGGGGAAACGTGATCGCGGCGGCGACGAGGCACCCCCACATGATGAGCCAGTGCGTGAGCCCGCGCAGAACGCCGCGACGGAAGATGAAGCGGTTGCCCGCAAACTCCACGACCGCACGCTTCGTCGCGGTGACGAGGTTGCGCGGTAACTCTCGCGGGCTCAGGAAGAACTGCCAGCCGCGGCGCCAGTACATGCGCGTTGGCGGACGCTCCAGCCACATCGCGTATCGATAGGTGATACCGAAGGTCGCGAACAGCGTCGCGAACGTGTATCCGACCAACGCAGCGTCGAAATGCGCGAGATTGCGCGAGCCCGCTACGATCAGCACTGCCAAGAGGGCAGTGGTCATTGCTCCCCAAATGGTAGCGCGCGCTTTGCTGGAAAGACGGCCCATGGCCGCAGTTTACGCTCACAGATCCACGAGATCACGTGGCATTGTGGTCCCAGTGGTCCAAGCCTCACGGGGCGTGGCGCATACCGCGAAGTGCTCGCTCGGGAGCGCTCTCCCGGCCGTCGGGTCGCTACGTCACGTCTGCGGAGGCTCGGGCTCGAAGAAGGAGTTCGATGTTCGTGAACGCGCGCGGCCCGTCGAAGTAGGGCGCGACCGGGACCTTGGGGATCGCGCGAATGCGCGAAAGAAGAGCCGCGGACTCCTCGCCGGCCAACCCTTCGCACAACTCGTACAGCCCGCCTGGCCCCTCCTCGAGGGGATTGTGCACGGCGAGGACGTCACGAAGCTTGGCGATCAG
>JBDHZF010000164.1:0-4474 GCA_039811765.1 Thermoleophilia bacterium
TTCCTCGATGGGGACGAACAGGCTGATGGCCTCGACCTTCGTGATGCGGATCTGGCCAGTGTGGCGCTGAGTAACGAGCGCAGGCGCTGCAAAGTCGTTCATCGGGTTCCTGTAAGCGTTGCGGGGGCGAGGGAGCAACCGAGAGTCGCGAGGTAGTCCTCGACGGCGCGGTCGCGGCCAAAGCGCGGCCGGTAACCGAAGTCCCGATCGGCCGCGCGGCAATCAATGTCGGTCGGCCAGGGACTCTTTCCCCCCGGCCCTACGGTGATATCGGCGCGCGGCAGCCGCCGGACGACGCTTTGGGCGAGGTCCATCACGGTGCTCTCGAAGCCGCCAACGTTGTAGACGTCCGCGAGCGGCCTCGGTGACAGCGCCGCTTTTGTGCAGGCGTCCACCGCATCGGTGACGTAAAGCAGGTTGGCGCGCCGATCACCCTCCTCTATGCTCACCGCGAGACCTCGCGCGGGACGATCGAAGAGCGTCACGCAGAACCCGGCGGCGCCTAGCCGGTCGCGCCCAGGGCCGAACACCGTTGTGAAACGCAGCCCGACCGTCTCGAGCCCCTTCGCCCGGTAGGACCGCGCGAGCCATTCCAGCAGCAGCTTGCTCGCGCCGTACGGCGTGCGAGGCATCGGCTCCGCCGACTCGTCGACCGGCATCCGCCCGTAGCGTTCGACCGGCCCGTACACCATCACCGAGCTGCCCCACACGACCCGCCGCAAGCAATGGCGCAGCGCCGCGTCGAAGACAAGCGTGGTGCCGAGCAGATTGGTCTGCACGCTGGCGACCGGATCCGCGGCGTCGAGATCCATGCGAAATGCGAGATGGATGACCGTGTCCGCGTCGGCGAGCGCAGCGTCGAGCGCGGCCGACTCGCTCACGCTCCCTTGGATCCATCGGACGGAGGATGGCAACGACGCGGGCGCGGGCCCAAGGTCGCATGCGGTAACCTCGCGCCCGGCGTCCGCGAGCGCACGCACCACCGCTCCGCCGATGAAGCCGCCAGCACCCGTGACGGCGATCCGGCCGCTCACTTATCGCACTCCAAGGCGAGCACGCGCATGTCGTGGCCGGGCAGGATCCGGTCGGCAAGCGCGCGGATTCGAGCCGTCGATGCGTACCACGCCTCGAGATCATGGATGATCCCGGTGGGGACGAGCTGCTCGAAGTTCTCGTAGAGCGGACAGTGGTCGCTCGCGATCATCACGCGGCCATGAACCGTGTCGACCAGCACGCCCTGAAGACCCGGCGTATGGCCGGGCAGGTGAATGCAACGCACGCCGGGTACGATGTCGACATCTCCATCGACGATCTCGAAGCGCTCGAGCGTGCGCAGGAAGTGCACCGGGTGCAGCTGGGTCTCGTAGATCGGCGCGTCGCAGGGAAGCGGCGCGATCGCGTAGGCGAGCTCGCGCCGCTGCACGACGAAACGGGCGTTGGGAAGCAGTGCGTTCCCGTAGCAGTGATCCCAGTGCAGGTGCGAGACGATGACGGTCTTGATCGCCTGGGGGACGACGCCATGCCGCTCCAACGCACGCGCGAGCGACTGCTCGGACGACCGCCGGAAGGGATTGTGATGTCGGGTCCCCCATTCGGGATCGGCGCAGGGGCCGGAATCCACGAGGATCGGCTCGGCAGCGCCCTTGATCAGGTAGCCCAGGCACGGCGCATCGACCCGCGTGCCGACGCCGCGACGCAACGTGAGCCCACTCTTGTCGACGTTGAGCGTGCCGAGATCAAGCGGGTGCACCGTCAGATCCATCGATCTTGGCGAGACCGTCGTAGGGGGAGTCGGGAGGCGGCGTGCGCTGCGGGCGGCTGGCGCTCGCCGCGCAGGCGCTAGCGCGAAGGGCCGGTCAGAATGCGGACTCGATCAGCGCGCGCATGTCCTCGCTCGAGGTGCGGCGAGGATTGGGGCCGACGTTCTTCAGTGCGATCGCGACGAGTTCCGGCACGCGGGCGCGGTCGATGTCGATCGCGCCCAGCCGGTCCGGCACGCCGACATCTCGCACCAGCCCCGATACCTCGTCGCACACGCGATCGCCCACTTCGACGTCGCCGCCGAGGGTGGACATGCCGAGCGCTTCGGCGATCCGGCGGTAACGCGCCGGCCGGGCCGGCGCGTTGAAGCGCATGACGTGCGGCAGCAGCAGGCCGGTCGCCAGTCCGTGCGGCGTGTCGAAGAGCCCGCCGAGCGCCCGCGCGATCGCGTGGTCGTTGCCCGTTCCGGTGTTCGAGATCACGAATCCCGCCATCGTGGATCCGAGAGCCATCGCGGAGGCCGCCTCCGCGTTGGCGGTGTTGGCGACGAACGGACGCAGGCTCCCGCCAATCAGACGGATCGCCTCCAGCGCGAACACATCCGAGAGCGCGCTGGCCCGCACCGAGAGGTAGCCCTCGATCGCGTGCGACAGCGCGTCGAGCCCCGCGGTGGCCGCGACCATCTTGGGCAGCGACGACAGGAGCTGGGGATCGACGACCGCCAGTTTCGGCAGCAGGCGCGGCGAACGGACCGACATCTTGTAGTGCGTATCGGAGTTCGTCAGCGCGGCGTTGGCGGTGACTTCGCTTCCCGTACCGGCGGTCGTCGGGATGGCGACCAGGAACGGAAGATCCTTGCCGACCTTGTTGATGCCGTCGTAGTCGCGGATGTTGCCGCCGTTGGTGGCGAGAAGCGCCATGCCTTTGGCCGCGTCCATCGCGCTTCCGCCACCGAAACCGATGTAGACGTCGGCGCCGAACGCCCTGGCCTTCTCGGCACCTGCGTGGATCGTCGCGTCGCGCGGATTCGACTCCACGTCCGAGAACGTCTCCGCTTCGATCCCGCTCGCCTTGAGTCCCTGCAACAGCCCCTCGGCCAGGCCCGCCTTGTGCACGCCGGGATCGGTGACGACAAACGCCTTGCGCAGGCCAAACTCGGCGATCTCGCCGGCGGTCTGCCGCGACGCGCCGGCGCCGAAGCGCAGGTTGATGTGTGCGGCGAACTGGAACACCGCGGAACCCGAGAAATCGTTGACCAGCATGACGGACTCTCTATCGAATGGGGGAAAGTGCGCGCAACAGGCGGCCAACGACGCCATTCAGTCGGCCGTCGCGCCGGAAACTCGCACGAGCTCGGCCCACTTGGCCTGTTCGCGCTTGAGGAACTCGCCGAATTGCGCCGCACCCATCGGGGTGGGTTCGAGACCCATCGAGATCATCCGCTCGCGCACCTCGGGATTCGCCATCACCTCAGCGAACGCCTTCTCGAGCTTTGCGACGACAGTCGATGGCGTCCCGCGCGGCGCGGTGATGCCGTACCAGACGGTGATCTCGTAATCGGGAACGCCCGCTTCGCGCATCGTCGGGACACCCTGCGCCAGCGACGTACGGTCGGCGGTAGTCACGGCGAGGGCGCGCGCCTTGCCCTCCTTGACGTGCGGCATGATCTCCGCAGGCGTCGCGAGCGTGAACGAGACGTGCCCCGCGATCATGTCCGTGACCGCAGGCCCGCCCCCTTTGTACGGGACGTGCAACATGTCGAGGCCGGTGCGCGTCTTGAGCAGCTCGCCGGCGAGGTGCGCCGGGCTGCCGTTGCCGGGCGAGGAGAAGTTGACCGTGCCCGGCTTGCTGCGCGCAAGCGCAAGCAGGTCAGCCATCGAATTGGCCGGCGACTTCGCTCCGACGGCGAGCACGAACGGCGCCGAAGTCAGCAACGCGACCGGGACGAAGTCTCTTTGCCCGTCGTAAGGCAGCTTCCTGTAGAGGCTCTGCGTGATGACGAACGGCGCCGGCGTCATCAGCAGCGTGTACCCGTCGGGCGCGGACTTCGCGACATGGTCCGCGCCAATCGTCCCGGCTGCACCGCCGCGGTTGTCGATCACGACGGGTTGACCCAGCGAGTCCGACAGCTTCGGCGCGACCACACGGGCCACAATGTCGTTGGCGCCCCCCGGGGGGAACGGCACCACGAGCCGAATCGGGCGCGTCGGGTAGTCCTGCGCGAGGACGGGCGCGGCAACCATTGCGGCGCCGATCGCCGCAGCGGCGAGCAGAGCGCCAATGCCGCGTCGGGATGGGTCGGCGCGATGGTCTGCGGCGCGTTCCGCGTTCTGCGTCGGGGTAGAAGCCGAGGGGAAGCTCTTCACTTGCGATTCCCTTGGGAGGTGGGCTGGTGGTCGTTGTCCAATGCGAGCAGCGTCGCGACCGTGGACCCGATTCTGGCGTCGCCGCCATCGATCCTCAGCATGGCGCGTACGATGCGGGCCCCGGCGCGAAAGATGTGATCGCGGATCTTCTCCTCGACCGCCTCGGGATTCCCCTGCTCGAACTGCTCGACGATCCTGCAGTGGTCGTCGTATGAGCGCCGCAGGTGATCGGGAAACACGAGCGACATACGCCGGTAGCGGACGATGATCGTGTCCAGCGACGCGAGCAGTTCCTGAATACGTCGGTTGCCGGACGCTTCATCGATCGCGCCATGGAACTCGCCGTT
>JBDHZF010000165.1:0-4453 GCA_039811765.1 Thermoleophilia bacterium
AGCTCGCGCTCGCGCTCGCGTTCGCCGCCATCGTGCTCGCCACCACGGTCGGCACCGCCGCCAGCGCGATCAAGCATGGCGACGGATCGTTCACCGTCGATCTCGCGCTCAGCAATCCGACGACCGTCAGCCCGGCGAACGGATCCACGCTCACATACCCGAACAATCCGATCAAGCTCACGTGGAGAGCCGTGCCGGGCGCGAGCACGTACGACGTGCAGGTGGCGCAGCAGTCCTCGTCGAGCATCGACTGCAATTCGGACACCGCATGGGCAGCCGAGAACGTGTTGTTCACGCACCAGACATCCGACCTCGGCTGGGTGCCCGAACTCACGAGCGAGGACACCGGTTCGAAGATCTGGACCGGCTCGTTCTGCTGGCGCGTTCGCGCCGCGGGTACCGCCCCGGGCAATTGGTCCACGAGTCCGCGATTCGCGGTCACGTGGCCGGCCACGGCATCCGGACTCAAGTTCTACTCCGATGAGAACGGCGACATCCCGCGCTCCGGCGCAGCCGACACGACTGGCTTCGACACTGGGTACCTCTCGTGGAACGCCGTCGACGGCGCGTCGCGCTACGAGGTGCAGATCAGCACGACCTCGTCGTTCAGCGCCGCGTCGCTCTTCGCGACGAAGACGTTCTTCGGCACGCGCCTGCTGCTGCCGCAGATGCCGAACAACAACTATTCGTGGCGCGTGCGACCGATCGCAGCGAACGGCGTGCGTGGCAACTGGTCGACGACGGCGACGTTCGCGATCCAGCGAGACTCGCGCTATTGGACGAGCGATTCGTCGAGCCTCTACCCGAATCAAGGCGCCACCGTCGACGACCTGCGCTTCGGATGGGAACCCGTGCCCGGCGCCTCGTACTACCGATATCAAGTCGCCACGAACTCGACCTCGTTCACCGAGCTCGACAACATGGGGCCCTACGGCGCCATGGACACCGACTGCAACCAGTTGGGCAACACGCGCATCTCATCGGTCGCGGAGAGCGCGTCCAGCACCATCAACAACTGGGCCACGTTTGGCGGGATCATGGATCCCGAGGTGAACACGAACCTTCGCAAGTGGTGCAAGACGGCCATTCCGACGTTCGTGCGTCCCACGCTCCCGTCGAACATCTATTGGCGCGTGTACCCCGTGTGGCAGCTGTCGACGGCAACCGAAAACGGTTGGAACGTTGCCGATCAGAAGATCATCGGCACGGCGGTGCTGCGGTCGTTCCACCTCACGCCGTACTCGACGGCGGACACCGACGACAACACGTTCGGCAAGGTGGACGGCTCGCTGTGTCGCGAGGACGGATACGATGGCGTCACGCCCGTCGCGTCCGAGGACTGCCTGCGCCTGATCGGCGGGTCGATGAGCCCGAAGAACACCTCGATCGATTCGTCGACGATGCAGGTTCCGGTGTTCACGTGGGGTGCGTATCCCGGCGAGAACGATCCGACGGACGGCGCGGGGCCCGGATCGTTCCACGTGCAGATCGCGCGCGATCCGTCCTTCGACAACCAGGTCCTTCCCGCTGGAGCTGGCAACCTGATTCGCGGGTGGATCTCCACGCTCGCGCCGCTCAAACGAGACCAGCGATCCGCCGACTCGCTCGGACAGTCTCGCTTTGGCCAGATCAATCGCAGTTTCGCGCTCACCACCGGGTTGCCCGATGAAGGCGAGTGGGATGGTAACGGCTACTTCTGGCGCGCGCTTCCGTGCCAGTCGGGAACGTCCTTCGACGGTTCCACGATGACCTCCGAGTACCTGTGCGAGGACTTCTACTCCGAACGCACGAAGGACGACACGGTGTCGTGGTCGGAGTCGCTCGAGTACGGCCAGCCCAACAGCGGCGCGCTCCAATTCCAGAAGCGAGTGGACGTCGACACGCAGGTCGTGCCGAACTTCGTGGGAACCATCCCTATGCTGCGCGTGGGGCCGGTCGGATCGACGACCTACACGCAGTGGCAGACGGGCATCCAAGGCGCTGACCACTACGAGTTCGAGCTCGCGCGCAACCAGGCGTTCTCTGATTCCACGGTGTACAAGACCACGGTGCCGCGTCTCGTGCCATGGGGCGCGACGGCTGCCGATCCGCTCGAGCCGGGCACGTGGTTCTGGCGAGTGCGCGCCGTCGACCGCGATGGGCTCGAGGGCACGTCGAGCGCCACGTCGTCGTTCACGATCGACGCCGATGCTCCAACCCCGTCCACGTCCAGCGCGACGAGCGGCGTGGGTGGATTGGTGGAGTGGTCGCGCGTCGAGGGTGCCGTCTCCTACGAAATCGCATGGTCGAAGGACGGCTCGTTCAACAACGGCGTCACGACCGCGGAGACCGCGCAATCGGCGTATTTCCTTCCGGCGGGCGGAACGGGAACGTACAAGTGGCGAGTTCGTGCGAAGACCGGCGACAAGGCGTACGGGCCGTGGAGCGATGCGCGTGATTTCACGATGTTCTTGCCTACGCGCATCAGCTATGGCGTGTCGTCGAGCACCGTGAAGGCCGGCGGCCGATTCATCGCCGAGGCGCAGCTGATCGTGGCCGGTTCCGCGAAGAACGGTCAAACGCTCGAGCTGCAACGCAAGAAGACGTCGTGCGCGACTGCTGGATCGTACGCCAAGCTCGCGTCGGCGAAGACCGGCAAGAACATCGACGACGGGTTCGTGCGCATCGGCGCGACGGCGTCGCGAAGCTTCTGCTACCGCTTCGCGTGGACGAGCGTTTCGAGCACCGTCTACAGCGCAGCGTTCGAGGTGAAGGCCACTCCGGTCGTGAGCATGCGCGTGCTGAATCGATCGGTTAGCCGCGGAGCGCAGTTCTGCGCGCTGATCACGTCGAAGCAGGCGATCACCGGGCGACTGCGCATCCAGTACAAGGTCGGCAAGGTGTGGACGACCGCACGCACGCAGACCGTGCGCTCGATGAAGCGCCGCCGACAATGCGCGGTCATCAATCGTGGCGGCGCGTTCGCGGTGCGCGCGTACTTCGACGTGATGACGAACTCGAGCGGCGCGTACAAGACCTACGATCCGGTCGCGGCGAACGGTGGCAACGTGAAGGTCGCCGATCGATTCACGATCGTGCGATCACGCGGTTGACGCTCACCCGCGCGCGTTCCGGTCGGAGCGCGCGCGGGTAGTGCGGCCTCATGCAGATCGAACCCACGATCCCGTTCGTCGTCATGGTCGGTGTGTTCGGTCTGCTCGTGGGCAGCTTCCTGAACGTGGTGATCTCGCGACGAGGCGTGCTCGATTGGCGCGAGCGGCGCACGCTCGGTGGCCGAAGCGCCTGCCCGCGATGCGGGCATCACATCTCGTGGTACGAGAACATCCCACTCCTGAGCTGGATCGCGCTGCGAGGGAAATGCCGTGGGTGCGGCCAGTCGATCTCCTGGCAGTATCCGCTCGTCGAGCTCGCCACAGCGCTGTTGTGGGCAGCTGTCGCCGCGACGAGCGACGCGGTGCCCGAACTCGTCACCGGCATCGTGCTCATGACCGTGCTCGTGCCAGTCACCGTGATCGATCTACAGCACCGGATCATCCCCGACGAGATCAATTACGCGGCGGCGTGGCTGGGCCTTGCGTGTTCGCTCGGGTTCGGACCACGCGAACGATTCGCCGCCGGACCGCAGTGGTGGTGGCTCGAAGTCATCGTCGCCGCGCTCGGCGCCGCCGCGTTCCTGTTGCTCCCCGCGTTGCTCACGCGCGGACGCGGCATGGGCGCGGGGGACGTGAAGCTCGTGTTCGCGCTCGGCGCGTTTCTCGGCGCGCCCGTCGCCGTGGGCTTGATGACGGGATTCCTTGCCGCGCTCGTGCCCTCGATCGTGCTCATCGTCACGCGAGGCATGAAAGCAGGTCGTAAGTCGAAGATCCCGTTCGGCCCGTTCCTGGCGATCGGCGGCGCGGTCGCGTGGTTCGTCGGGCCGCAGCTGCTCGACGCCTACCTGTCGATGGGCGCGTGAGCCGCGCGATGCGTTGCACACTGTGGTACGTCTTCCGGCCTCAATGTGCAACGCCCCGTGTTTCACGGGAAAGCGTCGCGTGCATCGCGTCAACATGATCTATTCGGATTGCGTTCGACCGGCGGGGGTCGAGGCCACTCAAGTCCGACGGGTCGACCGTCGATAGGTCAGCGGAAAGCCGTACCCCAGCGAGGTCTGCCCACCTATGGCGTCGCCACCAGTAGGACTAGATATCACGCCCAACGCGCTCGTCGCCGTTTCGCTCAAGCGAAAAGGCAAGGCGTACGGCATCGTGTCGAGAGCGCAATCGCCGCTCGCGCCCGGTGTCGTCGTCGACGGCGAAGTGCACGACACCGAAGCGCTCGGAGCCGCCATCAAGGCGTTCTGGGCCGAGCACGGCATCAAGGAGAAGACCGTTGCCGTTGGCGTCGCGAACCAGCGCTGCATCACGCGCGTGATCGAGAAGGTTCGCATCAAGGGCAGCCGCAAGCAGCTGCG
>JBDHZF010000166.1:0-4452 GCA_039811765.1 Thermoleophilia bacterium
GCGTTGGTGCGGTAGTCCCAGAGCTGCCGTGCCCAGTCGAGCTCGACGCCCATGCCGGCCTTGCCCTGCAGGTCGTTCGTGCACTCGTTCTCCAGGTAGGCGACGGCGCCACCGGCGGTACCGAACTCCATGTCGACGAGCGTGACCCCCGGCGGGTTCTTGTAGTCGTCCTTGTAGTAGTGAAACCACCCGGTGCCTGCCGGGCTGTTGTAGATATAGGTCGCGTAGTACTGAGCGAAGCCCTCGGTGAAGGCGATCGACGAGTGCTCCTTGGTGTGGAGCGCATGATAACGAATCGCGAGGTCCATCGGGTTCGACCATTCGCACGCCGCGCCACCGTCGTTGATGGAATAGCTGCCCGGCTGGTTGAAGTTGAACCAGAGCCACTGGACGGTGTGGCCCACCTCGTGGGCGACGAGGAACTTCTTCTCGTCGTGTCCCGGGAGTATATAGACCTCGGCCGCCCCGCCCCCGTTGCCGCTCGCGCACGAGGTGGGTGTGTCGTAGCTCGGGCACGTGGCGTCGTGGATCGTCACCGTCTTGTTGGCGAGCCCGTCGCTGAACCCGACGTACGCGTGGATCCCCACGGCGAGGAGGTTGGTGCGGCGGGTCTGCGGGAGCGTGCTGCTGTGGTTCCCCCCCGCTGCGGGGAACGTGTAGTTGAAGGTCCACTCCGCGAGATCGTCGGCGGCGTTGAGCACGCGCACCGTGTTCGTGTTGGCCGCATTGTCGCTCCGAGGAACGCGCGCCTGGCTCCGCACCTCCAGCTTGAAGGGCCCGTTCGTCGTGTCGCTGAAGGGAAGACAACCCAGGCCGTCGAGGTAGGTGAGCGGCCACGTCTTGCTCCCGTCCAATCGACTGAGGCGGACCCACAGGTAGCGGCCGAGCGGATTGCCCTGTGCGTCGAGCAGGTAGTCCTCACCGATATCGGTATCGGTGAAGTCGACGGCCATGTTGATGCACCAGTTGAAGTTGGCTGCGTGCGCCGGCCGTGCAGAGAAGGCGAGGAGCGAGGCGCCGAAGAGCAGCGCGAGCCCGAGGCGAAGCAGGCGTGACGTCGTGTGCTTCATCGCTGCACCTCCTCGAGACCTTCGTGACGGATCGCCATCAGATCCGCGCGCGTCACGCTCGGATCGATGAACACACCTTCGCTCGCGACGCCCGGCTCCTTCGGCATGCGCTGCCGGAGAACGGCGCGATCCTCCTCGGTGAGCGTGCCTGCAGGGTCGAAGATGGGCACCTCGTCTGCGCTCGCTTCGATCACGACGCCCCGGCGGAGCTCGACCCGGTTGGAGAAGGATCGGCTCACCCGCTGCGTCGGGTCCGAAGAGCGGAACGCGTCGACGCGGGCGCGAAGCCGGGCCCCCGTTGCCGGGACCGCGTCGGCTGGAAGCGGCAAGGTCACGCTGGAACGCGGGCCGACCTCGATCGGCTCGAGGGTGCGCTCGATCGCGTCGATGCCGTCGAACACCGTCAGCACGACGTGGGCCGAGAGCGCGCCGTCGGTGGTGTTGTGCACCTCGAGGGAGGTCGTGCCCTCGCTCGCACGGATCTCCAGCGCGAGCTGCGGGGCAATCGCTGCGTCCTCGCCACAGAGCGGGACGAGCGCGCCGGTCTCGCTCGCGTTCTCCCTGGCCGCGGCGCCTTCGCGCGGCGTGTCGACGTCTGGCGTGCAGGCCGCCAGCGCACCCAGGACGGCCGGGATCGCCCAGGCCGTTCGGTTCGTCCATTTCATGTCGATCCTCCTTCGATCCGCGACGACGCCCACTTCGCGTGCACGCCCGCGCATCGGCGCGACGACCCACAGCAAGGACCAGACCGCGCGGCGTCGCGCGGCTGCACGCGTGCTTCCGGCGCAGCCCCGCGAGAGCTGGGGCCAAGCGGCCCCAAGACGTTGAGGTCGGCCGACCTCAGCAGCGACGTCCCGCTGTTCGATGCGCCCCGCTCTTCCACGCTCTCGCGCGTGCCGAAGCCCGGATCCGGATCGACGCTCCGGGCGCGTCCGTGGTCGGTGAGCTCGAAGGCGCAACGCGTGATCGCGAGCGCTCCTCAGCCGCAAACTCCACTGACTTCACTCGCCTCGGCTCGCTCCACCACGTGGTGCTCGCGCGGCGCGGACACCCGGCGCTGCGCGGTCGAGCGCAGCTGTCGGTGCGGCGCACCGCTGGTTTCGGGAGCGGGTGCTCGGCGTTATCGGGCGAGCCCTGTCGACGAGCCGATAGCGGGCCTGCTGTACGGTGACCCATCAGCGACGGCGGGATGACTGGCAGCTCGCCTGTGCGGCACGCTCGCGCGCAGGAGGTGAGCGAATGTCGAAGTTGCGCAAGGTGGTGGACGCGAGGGACGCGCGGAGGTGCTTGTCGACACTCTCGAGGTCGGGCGAGACGCTGCGGGCGTGGTGCCGGAGCAATGGCGTTGACGGCCGGTCATTGCGGGCGTGGCAAATCAACATGTCGAGGGGAGCGGCGCGGGACTCGGCGACGTCGACGCCCGCACAGCTCGTCGAACTGGTGCCGGTGTCGAGTCCGCGCGCGGTAAGCCGGCATGTGGTTCGAGTGGGGCCCGGCACCATCGAGGTGGCCGACGGCTTCGACGCAGACACGCTACGCCGCATCGTCGAGGTTCTTCGGTCGTGCTGACGTTCTCGCCTGCTGTTCGCGTGTTCGTGGTCGTCGCGCCGCGCGACATGCGCGGCTCGTTCGACGCGCTGGCCGGGGCGGCGCGCCACCTCGGGCTCGACCCGACGGACGGCCATCTGTACCTCTTCCTCAACAAGCGGCGGCGGCTTGCCAAGGTTCTCTGGTTCGATGGCTCGGGCTGGTGCGTCTTGGGGAAGCGGCTCGAGACCGGCAGCTTCCAGCTGCCAGCGTTCACGGCCGCCGACACGCAGGTCCAGATCGACGGTGCGGCGTTCGCCTCGCTCCTCGCGGGGATCGACTTCACGGCGGCACGCCGCGGGTGGTATCGACGCACCGCGATCGAAAAGGGGATCGACAAGGATCTCCCCGCATGATCTCGTGCCCCGGTGACGGACGCGGAAGGCGAGAAACTGCTTCGCGACAACGCGGAGCTTCGCGCCCAAGTCGAGAGGCTCACCGAGCAGATCGCGAAGCTCACGGAGCGTCTGGCCGAGCTTCTGGCCGCCGCTCAACGTAAACAGCGCAAGCCCTCGCCCGATAAGCCCGCGTCGCCACCGCCCGTCGTCGGTGGCGACGCGAAGCAAGCGTTTGAGGCGAGGCCGATGCCCCCCGAGAAGCCCGCGCGCCCCGAGCGCCCGGACAAGCCGCGGCGTCCCACGGGGCGAAAGGCTCTTCCCCGCCACCTCGAGGCCGAGGAGCACACGCTTCGTCCCGCGCAGTGCGAGCACTGCAAAAGCACAGCGCTCGACGCAGCTGACGAGGTCGTCGAAGAGAAGCTACACGTCGTCAAGGAGCACCAGCGGCGCCGCGTCGTTCGTCGCACGACATGCCGTTGTCGAGCGTGCGGCAAACGTACGACGCCGCAGTCCCTCCCTGCTCCCTACAACCGCTCGAAGGTCACGAGCGATTGGCTCGCTTGGTTCGTTCACAACAAGTTTGGCCTGCTTACGCCCCTCGATCGCATTCGTCGAGATCTGGCAGACCGAGGCGTCCCGCTCGCGATGGGCACCCTCGTAGGGTTCGTCGAGCGCGCTGCGGATCTGCTCGCGCCGATCGACGGCCTGCACTGGAAGCAGCTCCTCGCCGGCTCGTGGATGGCGACCGACGGCACCGGCCTGAAGGTGCTCATCCCGAAGCTCCCTGCCGCGCACAACGGGTATATCGAGCTCTACAGAAATACCGAGTGCGCCGTCTTCCAGTACGCGGCCGACAAGGCGGGTGACGACGTCGTCGCGAAGCTCAAGACATTCCGCGGTACGATCACGGCCGACGCCGAGCATCGCTTCAATGGCGTGTACGCATCCGGGGACGTCTTGGAAGCGGGCTGCAACGCACACGGACGACGCAAGTTCCGCGACGCCGAGCAAACGCAGCCCGTGCTCGCCGTCGAGGGCGGCGCGTTCATTGGCGCGATGTACGGTGCGGAAGAAAAGGCGCGCCAACTCGGACTCCGAGGCAAGCACCTACGTGCGCATCGCCGCAAATACATCCGCCCAATCGCAAAGCAGTTCGAGCAATGGCTCGCGGCCGTAAAACCGACCCTACTGCCATCCGAGCCGCTGATGGCGGCCGTGCAGTACTACCTGCGTCATCGCGACGCGCTCTTCCGCTTCATCGACGATCCCGAGGTTCCGATCGACAACTCGGCCACCGAGCGAGAGTTCCAGAACGTCGCGAAGCTCCGGCTCAACATGCTATTCGCTGGCAGCACGGAGGGCGCTCATCGCGCCTGCGTCTTGCTCGGCATTATCGCAACCTGTCGCGCCCTCGGCGTACCCGCGCAGGCTTACCTTGCATGGGCATTCGATAGACT
>JBDHZF010000167.1:0-4432 GCA_039811765.1 Thermoleophilia bacterium
TGATCATCGCACTGACGTCGAGCTGCCACCAGCGCAGGCCGTGCACGGCGCTGGACGGGAACGCGTGGTGGTTGTTGTGCCAGTTCTCGCCGAAGCTGATCAGCGACAGCGCCCAGTTGTTGGTGGACAGGTCGTCGCTTTCAAAGTCGCGCCTGCCGAACACGTGGCAGATCGAGTTCGTGCTCCAGGTGGCGTGGTGCACCGCCATCATGCGGATCGGACCGCCCCACAAGATCGCGGTAAGCATGCCGAACCACGTTCCGGTGAGCGCGAGGCCGAGCACGCCGGGCAACACGACCAGGCTCACGACGACGAGCAGTCCGAACATGCGGTTGATGCGAACGATGCCCGGCAGCTTGAGCAGGTCTGGCGCCCACCGCTTCGGATCGCTGTCGTGCGTTCGATCGATCAGCCACCCCATGTGCGCGTGCCACAGGCCCTTCGCCTGCCCCACGAACGAGTCCTCCTCGTGCAGGTGCGGCGAGTGCGGATCCCCGTCCATGTCGGAGTGGGCGTGGTGTCGACGGTGATCGGCCACCCAGTCGATCGGTCCGCCCTCGACCGCGAGCGAGCCGGCGATCGCCCACGCGTTTCGCACCCACGCGGACGATTCGAAGCTGCAGTGGGTGAGCTGGCGGTGGAAGCCGATGGTGATGCCGAGCGCGGAGACGACGTACAGCGCGACGAACACGATCGCGTCGCTCGCGGCGAAACCGTGCCCCCACAGCAGGTACATCGCGAACGCGAGCGCGCCGACCGGGCCGAGCGTCATCGTCAGGATCGCGATCTTCTGGATCCGGATCTGCCGCGCCGTGTAGTGACGAATGCCCTTGATCGCCGGGCCGGTTCGCTCGCGGCGCCGGCGAGGCTCGCTCGCGGGGTCGGTGGCGGGGCGAGTGGCGGGCGGCGTGCTGGTGGTCATGTGGCGGAAGCTCTCGACGTTACGGATACGGTGCCGTAACTTACCATGCCGTAGGTCGTGGATGCGATACGTAGGTCGCCGCGCGCGAACTTAGGTAATTCCTCCGCTCCGCCGGATCCCGTGTCGTGGGAAGGTAATGGTGCACGGCAGCGAGGCACCGACCGCCCGGAGAGTTCGGGTTTCGAGGAAGGGGACCCGCAGGCGCCACCGTCTCCACGCAGACGATCACCCGGTTCGCCGACCGGACGGCCGCCGCCACGCGATCGACGCATCGCTGCACGTGCGCCGGGATCACCGGTCGCGATGGGGGACGCCGCCTCATGCGAACGCCCGGGAAGCTTCGTCGCGTCGACCCCGGCTCGCCCCGGGGTCGACGCGTCTTCGCGCCCCGCCCCCACGCCCACGCCCAGTTGACGTTTTGTGGCGTGGTGCGACGGTTCGTCAGGGGGGGCGGTGACGGTGGGGCGGATTGGTTCGTGGCGCACGGCCGGTTTGACGTCTGGACCAATCCGCAATTTCGCCCAACAGTTGGGACGAATTGCGGATGCGATTCGCCGGCCCAAGCTCGCTTCTGCAATATGTCCCAAGGGGTGAAGGGAATTGCGGATGGGTGTCAGGCGGGGACGATCGGCGCGTCGAGGCCGAGTTCGTCGCGCAGCTGCCCGACGGTCGCGGCGCGCGACGCGGGTTGTCCATCGTGCGAGCGATCGTCGAGGCCCATGCAGGAACGACGCGCATCGTCCCTGGGCGCGCATCATGCGGCCGCTGTCACCAAGAAGTCACGTTCGGGCCGTATCGTGATCGGCGTGTTGCGGTCGCTCACCGAACTCGTGGTTCACAGCGTCGAAGCCCATGGCGTCGTCGCCGTGCTCGTGCTGATGCTGTTGGAGAGCGCGTGCGTTCCGGTCCCGGCCGAGGTGACGATGCTGGTCGCGGGGATGCTCGTCGTCAACCACAGCGCGTCGTTTCCGGCGATGGTGGTGGCTGGCGTGCTCGGCAACGTGGTCCGTTCGTTCATCTCGCTCCCGGCGGGCATGGCGCGCATGCCGGTCGTCTCGTTCGCCGTCGTCACGATCCTCGGCTGCGTTCCCTTCGTTGTCGGATTCACGTGGCTCGGCATGCTCCTCGGGGATCGGTGGACGAGCATCCATCATTCATTGGATCGCGTGAACTACGCGATCGTGGCGACGGTTGCGCTCGCGGCAGCTGTGCTCGTGCTTCGGCGACGGATGCGCCAGCGGCGTCGAATCGAGATTGGCTCGATCGCGCAGTAGTGGTGCGGGAATCGGCAGGTTCGTCATGCGTGTCACGGTTCTGTCACTCGTGCGCGAGATCGTTGCGCCGTGGATTCGGTCGGCAGGACTGTTCCCGCGCGTTGGGCGCGGGCGTATCGCGCAGTCATGCGTCGCTGGGTGGCGCTGTGGCTGCTCGTCGGCGCCGCGCTGCACGCGAGCACCGCGGCGTTGCCGCTCGGAACCGACGAGGGCGGCAATTCATGGATCGCGTTGCACTGGGCGAGCACGTCGGGGTCGCTGTACGGTCGGTACTGGCTCGATCGTCCCCCTGCGCTGCTCGTGCCGTACGGGATCGGGGCTGCGTTCGGGGCCGTTGGGCTGCGTGTCGTGGCCGGAATCGCGGCGCTCACGACGTCGTACGTCGTGTATCGCTTCGCCGAGCGTGTCGCGGGCGCTCGCGCCGCGCGCTGCGCGATGCCGTTCGCGGCGCTCACGCTCTCGTCCGCGGTGATCGGATCCACCCGTGCGGCGGGCGAGCTGTTCGCGGTGCTTCCGGGCGTGACGTCCGTGCACCTGCTGCTCCTGGCAAGAGAGCGTTCGCGCTCCGCGCTGTGGTTCGGGTTGTCTGGCGCGTTGGCGGCCTTGTCGGTGCTCACCAAGCAGTCGTTCTTCGACGCGCTCGTGGCCGGCAGCGCGTACTTCGCCGCGGTGTTCGTGCTGCGTGTCGGTCGCACGACCTCGGCGCGCTCGTGGATGCGCGACGCCGGCAGTTACGCGCTGGGTGCGCTGGCGCCGGTCGCGTTGACGCTTGCGTGGGCGACGACGACCCCGCTGGGGCTGGATGGACTTGGGTACGCGCTGTTCGGCTTTCGCGTGGATGCGTTGCGAGCGCTCGTGCACGCCTCGAAGCCCGTCGACGCTCGAATGCTCGAGCTCGCTGCCGCCGCGGTGGTGAGCGGGATGCTGTTCTTGCTCGTGTGCGCCCTGGTCGGACTCTGGAGATTGCGGGGCGACAAGGTGCTGGTGGTCACGTTGACCGTGTGGTTGTCGGTCGCGATGTTCGGGGTGTTGGGCGGTGGTTACTACTGGCCGCACTACCTGATCCAGCTGGTTCCGGCATGCGCGCTGTTGACGGGGGTGGCGATCGCGTCGTGGCGACGGCGATTCGCAGGGGGCGTGCTGGCCGTGATCGCGCTCGTCACGATCGCAGCGATCCCGGTGTCGAATCTGGTCGCCAACCGCTCGGAGACCCTCGACGTTGCAGGGTACTTGCGTGCGAATGCGCGGCCGGGGGATTCGCTCTACGTCATGTACGCGCGCGCGAACCTGGTCTATTACGCGCGCATGCCGACGCCCTATCCGTACCTGTGGAGTTCCATGCTGCGCGCGAAGCGCGACGCGCAGCCGCGCCTGCGGGCGTGGCTCGCGTCGCGCTCGTGCCCTGTGTGGATCGTTCAGTGGCAAGAGCCCACGTCGTTCGGGATGGATCGTGAAGGTCGAACGCGAGCGCTGCTCGACGAGCACTATTCGCAGGTCGAGGTCGTGCGCGGCGTCCCGATCCTGCACCGCAGGGGGCCGTGCGATGCGGCTGGATGATGCGCCATCGGCGCTGCGAATCGACGCGTCGCGTGTGCTGTGCGCGGCGCTGCTGTTCGGCGCGGTGATCGTGCTCGGCCATCTGCGAACGCACGGGTGGATCCATCGGTTCGACGTGGCGACGGCATGCGTGCGGCGCTGGCACCGGCCCTGGTCAGCGGGATTGGCGCTCGCGATGGCATGCGGCGTCGCATCCGGTCGGATCCACCTCAACGCGCACTGCCTGTCGGACGTGGTGGGCAGTACGTTGCTCGCAGCGAGCATGGCCTGTGCCGCGTGTGCGCTCCGGCCGCGTCAGCGAACCTGCTCGGAGGGGAACGCGAGCACGATCGCGGAGGAGTCGGTGGTCGAAACGGACACGTGACCTGCGTGGGCGTGCATGACGTCGCGGACGATCGCGAGGCCGATGCCCACCCCTCGCGAGGTTCGTGATTGGTCGACTCGCGTGAACGGGTCGAACGCGGCCTCGGCGAAGTCCTCGGGGAAGCCGTCGCCGTCGTCGCGCACGACGATGCGTGCGAGCTGCTCGTCGGCGTTGATGTCGATGGTGACGGGTGCACGGCCGTAGCGGAACGCGTTGTCGATCAGGTTCATCACCGCGGCGCTGACGAGTTGCACGTCGATGCGCAGGGTGGCGTCGCCGTCGATGTGCACGTGGATCTGCGCCGCCTGATCGGGT
>JBDHZF010000168.1:0-4427 GCA_039811765.1 Thermoleophilia bacterium
GCGGCGGCACAACGCATGAAAGCCGTCTAGCGGCACGCAGCGTACGAGCCAGCCGCCACCGCTGAGGAACCTACGGCCCGATCACTCGGTCCTGCCGCAGTCTCCAAAGCGTGACACTGAGTTCAGCGTACCGCACGGCAATTCCCGAATCCCGAATCAGTACTGCAGGCCGAGCGCGTCGCGCAGGCGAGCGAGCGTTCGCCATCCTCGAACGGTGTCGTCCGTGGCCGCGATCGACGCGTCTCGGGCGCGTGCGAACGACGCTTCGAGCAACGCGACCGCGTCCGGCGCGTTGCTCGCCACGAGGTTCTCGTAGCTCATGCGCATCGACGCACGATCCTTGTTGTGCGAGCCCACGCCCGCCACATCGTCCGCGAGCCACGCCTTTGCATGCGAGAACTCCGGCCGCACGTGCACCGTGCCGCCGGCTTCTTTGAAGCGAAACGCCCAGGCTCGACGCAGGGGATCGGTGAACACGTCTTGTCGCTGACCGCCCGTGGTCGCCTTCGGCGATAGGAACAGCTCGGCGCGCGGTCCGAGCCGGCGCGCCGCGTCGATGACCGCGTGCATGGCCCGCGGATCGCTCAGGTATGGATCGGTGAGGACGAATCGCTCGTTCGCGGCGTTCGTCGCGGCCACGAACGCGTCCGACAACTCGCGACGATTCCGATTACCGTCGGTGAGGATTCGCGTGGCGTGCGTCGCGTCGTCCATTGCCGTTGCGCTCAGTCCGGCCCGCAGCACGTCTACTCGTCGCGCAGTCACCTCGCCGCCGAGCGCGCGACCGCGAGCGGCGAGCACGGCACCCGTCTGCGCCGCGGCTGGACCCTCGACGCGCAGCATCAAGTCCGGCCAGTCGGCCCATCCATCGACGGCGTTCATGCCTCCGGCCCATGCCACACGCCCGTCGATCTCCACGATCTTGCGATGGTCGACGGTTCGCCACGCGTCCCCGCGCGCTCGACCCAGCAGGCCGGGAAGCCGGTGGATCGTGACGTCCACGCCGTGATCGCGCAGGCGATCCACGAGTTCGTTGCCGCGACGCAGCAACATGCCGCTGCCAACCTGATCCATTTGCACGGTCACGGGAATCTCGCCGGCGCGATCGACGAGCGCGGCTGTGACCTTCTCCGAGATCGGCCCACCGGGCGCGCCCTGTTGGAAGCCGTAGAACGTGAGGTTCACGTGGTCGCGGGCGGCTCGAACATCGGCCACGACCTCATCGGCGAACGCCGCCGTCGATTCGGCCAGGTGAAATCGATTGCCGGAGGTGGGCAGCAGCCCGCTAGCCGCGTGGTCGCCCGTGGCGACGAGATGCTCGAGCTGGGCCACGTGCGCGAAGGTGGCGCGGTTCGGGCCACGAGGAAACGACGCGAACACCGCGCGTTGCACAGGTGAGATTCCCCCGATCCCCATGCCGAGGTATCGCGTGCGCGAACGCCCGCGTTACACCACGAAACGGCCGTCGCGCTGCACCTCGACGCCGTCCACGGTGACCGTGCCGCCGTCGCGCAGGTCGCAGATCATGTCCCAGTGCTGTGCGCTCACGTTCGTGCCGCCCGTCTGCGGATACGACTGGCCGATCGCGAGGTGGATCGTGCCGCCGATCTTCTCGTCGAGCAGGATCGAGCGCGTGCCGTTGTCGATCCCGAAGTTGGTGCCGATTCCGATCTCGCCCAAAAAGCGCGCGCCCTCGTCGCTGTCGAGCATCTCGATCAGGTAGTCCTCGCCCTGCTCGGCGGTCGCGTTCACGACCTTGCCGTCGACGAACTCGAAGCGAATGCCGCTGACGCTTCGTCCGCCGTGCAGCGTGGGCAAGTGGAACGTGACGTGCCCATTCGCGCTGTCCTCGACCGGCCCGGTGAAGAACTCGCCGCACGGCATGTTGTGCTTGCCGTCGCCGGCGACCCACGTTCTGCCAGCGACCGAGAGCGTGAGATCCGTGCCGTCGCCTTGGATGCGCACCTCGCTGCGACCGTCGTTCATCCAATCGTTCAGCCGGTGCGTCTCTGCGGACGCCTCCCCCCACGCGACAACTGGATCATCGCGATCGCACAGGCACGCTGCGTAGAACTGGTCCTCGTAGCGGCGCAACGACATCTCCGCGTCGGCGGCGACCATCTCGGTGGGGAAGACGGTTCCAACCCAGCGCAGCTCGCCGGTCGCCGCGCGCGCCATGTAACGCGTCATGATCGGATGGTTGGCGCGCGAGGTGCGTGCTTGCCGCTCAGGCGCGACCGCGGTGAGCGCGCGCGAGTTCACCGGCGCGCCGATGCTGATGTTCACGTCCACGGTCTCGATCAGGTGCTGGCGAACCGGGTCGGTCCAATCCAGCTGCGCGTCGCTGGCAAATTCGTAGAGCGATTCCGCGGCGCCGTCGAGCTGCACGTTCACGATCGGGTGGCCGCCGGCACGCAGCACCTCCTCGTAGACGGCGAGCAGCAGCGGCTGCGCGAGCGCGCCGCCACCGATCGCCACCACGTCGCCATCGCGAACTTCGGTGGAGTATCGGACGAGCACTTCGGCAAGTCGCTGGATTCGTGGGTCGCGCATGATCTGCCTCCGGGGGTTGCGTCGAAAGCCGTATTCTCGCCGATCCGCGCTTGACTGCGCTTAAAAAGGCCTGAAACTGGACGCATGGGGTGGGAGTCGATTCTGCGTGAGCTGCGACACGGCCAATCGGCGGCCGTGCGCACTGGTCTGTATTGGCTGCTCCTCGGCGCGGGCGTGACAGTCCTGATCACGGTCATGCTCTCGCCGTCGATGTCCGGATTGCGATCGCTGCCGGGGCACGTGCTCGACTGGTCGGGCGTCGCCGAACATCCAGCGCATCGCGCGGATGCAAAACCCTTGACCGCCGCGCAACGCACCTCCGCGCGCAAGCGTGCCGTGAGACAGGCGCTCACGCAAGTGGGCGCGCGCGAGCAGCGCACGAACGACTCGCCGCGGATTCGACGATTCCGACGCGCGGTGACGGGTCCAGGCGAGAACCCCAACGCCGCGGAGCCGTGGTGCGCCGATTTCGTGAGCTGGGCGTGGCGACGCGCTGGCGTGCCGCTCGGCTTCGGCGGGCAAGGCGCCGATTACGTGCCGTCGCTCGTCGGGTGGGCGCGATTCACGCGGCGATGGCACTGGGCGCGCACCTCGTATAGACCACGGCCCGGAGATCTCATCGTCTATCGATCGGGTGGCTCGAGACGCGGTCACGTCGGTATCGTGGTGTCGCTGCGAGGCGGCAGGGTCCGCACCGTGGAAGGCAACTATCGCGATCGCGTCGCCACACGCGTGGTGAAGCCGTGGGCCGCGGACGTGACCGGGTTCATCTCCCCGGTGTGACCGCCTGCGGCCACGTGCGAGGCGCGCTGCGGACACGGCAGCTGGCAGGCGTCGCATTGCGACGCCGAATCCGGGATCGTGCTCTCGACCACGTGTCCCGACCCAAGGACGATCCATGTCGATCCGCATTCGCGTCTACCCGCAGCAGAGCTTCGGCTTCGGCGCCACCAACTTCGGCTCCGCGTTCTCCGGCATTCGCCGCCAGCGAGCGCGCCTCGCGCGTCAGCAGGCGATGATCGCCAACCAGCAGGCGAACTTGCTGCAGCAGCGCCTGCGCTACGATTCGCTGCGCTTGTCGGGCATGTCGTATCCGAGCTTCGGCGCGGCCTCGCTCGGCACGCCGTATGCGTACCCGACTGCGACGGCGTTTCGGCCAGCGTTCGTGTCGCCTTTCCAGATGTCGGTGACGAACCAGGTCCTCGGTGGATTCCCGTCGCCCTTCGCGCCCGCGTTCGCGCCAGCGTTCGGCGCGGGTCTGCTCGGTCGCGAGTTCGGCTGCTGATCGATTCTCGAACTTAGGTTTCCAGCGATCCCTGCCGATTTCTCGCTGGATGGGTTCGACGATCACGCGTGCGGGATTGCTGGCGGCATTGACCGCATGCGCGTGCGTGTTCGCCCCCATGCGTGCATTCGCGACGCCGTCGATCTCGACCGCCGCCGTCGACGAGGGCACGAACCCCGGCGAACAATGGGTGGACGGTTCCACGATCTGGATCCGATCAGGATCCTCGGGCAGCTTCGTCGTTCGGCTTGGCGCGACGACTGCGGATCCTGGCGGCATAACGCAGGTGACGTTTCCGCCGATGGCCGCAAACTGGTCGCCGTCGACGCCGCAGTATGTGAACGCGCCGCCGTATGACCAGACGTACTCGTGGACGGACGCGTCGATGGATCCAGGCGCCGATGTCGTCGCCACCATCTGGGACGGCGCGCCGTCGAGCATCGACTTCCCGTTCCGCGTGCGCTTCGACGCCGACGCGCCGATCGGCACCGCGCTCGTGACGCAGTCGCTCGCCACCAGCGACAGCTCCGTTCCTGTCGCGATGACCGCGGGAACCGATGCGCAGTCCGGCGTCGCGAGCTGGCAGCTT
>JBDHZF010000169.1:0-4389 GCA_039811765.1 Thermoleophilia bacterium
TCCGCAATTTCCGAGCAGGAATCGGAACGAGGCGCGTTGAACGCCATAACCGGGGAACCGGACGCAGCTCGAATCACGATCGATTCGGGCGCACGAGAGGGGCAACAGCGATGACGATGATCGACGTGGACACTTCGCCGCTGCAAGCGGCGCGCGAATGGCGAGGCGTGGGACTCGTCGCCGTCGCGATGAACTGCGGATTGCCAGTGACGCAGGCGGAAGCGCTGGAGGCGGGCGATTCGTCCGCGTTCGACAGCGTCGACGAGATGCTCGCCGCCGCGGTGCTGTATGGCGCGTCGCTCGGCATCGGTCGCGACGAGGCGATGGCGCTGCTGGATCGCACCGTCGGGCGCGAAGCCGCGATCGTGAACTTCCCGACCGTGGTTTCGTCCGACGTGCACGATCAGCGGCCCAACGGCGCGTTCTCCGGAGCGGTGCAGGGGCGAAGCGCTCGAATCGCCGAGCGCGACGACATCGTGGCAACGCCTGCCATCGTTGTCGACGACGACGAGCCGCTCGCGCCAGCGGCGATCGAGCGCGAGCTTCCTGCCGTGCCTACTGGCCCCACGCCTGAGCAGGCGATTGCCGCGTCGGGTGAACTGCACTTGGACGACGCGTTCGGTCCCGACGCTCCATGGGAGCGCAGCGGCGGCACGGGCGAGCTCGAAGCTTGGGTCGAGGATTTCGAGGACTATGCGGACGAGGACGCGGTTCGAACGATGCGCGAGCCGGGAACCGGCGTGTTCGCCCGCATCGGCGGCGGCATGCACGCGGGATTGGAACGGGTGATCGGAACGGATCGCGCCGACGCGGCAGCGAACAAGCTGCGTGGAGTTGGCTCGCGTAGCGCGACGATGGTGCGTTCGGGGCGGGAGCGACTGGGGCGAAGCGAGCACGCGACGTTGTTCGTCGCAATAGGCGCAGGCGCGATCCTGATCGCGATCGTTGTGGCGCTCGGCGGCGCGCTCGGCGGCGGCAATGACGAAGGGTTCGGGCCGGTCGCCAAGCCGAAGGCGTCGGAGGCTTCGACAACGTCGGCTGGCGCTGCGAAGACCGACGGATCCAACAAGTCGGCCAAGGCCGACGAGAAGTCGGCGACGGCCGCGTCCGCGGCGCCGCTCGCGCCGGCGCGCATTACCGTCGACGTGTACAACGCCGGTTCGCAGAAGGGCGAAGCGAAGGACATCGCCGCGAAGCTCGAGGCCGCCGGATATCGCATCGGCGACGTCACCAACGCGAAGGGCGACTACTCGGGCGCGACGATCATCCACCCCGCGGGGATGACCCGCGAGGCGCGCCAGCTCGCGCGCCGCACGGGGATCACCACGCTGCAAGTGGCGCCGGGTTCCACCACGCACATGACGGTGATCGTCGCCTGACGATCGAGTTCGACAGTTCCCCCCCATGGATCACGCAATCGGGTCGCCTTCGGGCGGCCCGCGCGTGTCTTCGTCGCCTATCGGTGGTGTCTGGTTCCCAAAGCGTGATACGATGCGTGACCGGCTGCCGCTTCGGCTGGCGCCGCATGCCCAGAAGGACCCGAGGAACGGGACGAACATGAAGACCGAGATCCACCCGAATTACGTCGACGCGACCATCGTCTGCTCTTGCGGCAACGAGGTGAAGACCCGCTCGACGAAGGCGGACATTCACGTCGAAATCTGCTCCAACTGCCACCCGTTTTACACGGGCAAGCAGAAGCTGATGGACACGGGCGGCCGTCTCGCGCGCTTCCAAGCGAAGGTCGATTCGTCCGCCGCGGGCGATGCCAAGGGCAAGAAGAAGAAGGCGAACGTTCGCACGTTCACGCCGGCCGTGGATCCGAAGGCGCTCGCTGCCAAGCAGGCGCGTGCCGAGGCCAAGGCCCTCGAGGACGCCAAGAAGCGCAAGGCCGCCGAGGAAGCCGCGAAGGCCGAAGCCGAGGCTGCCAAGCTCGAGCAGGAGAAGGCCGCGGCCGAAGCTGCTGCCGCGCCGGTTGCCGACGAGGCTCCTGCACCCGAGGCTGTCGCTGAAGAAGCCGCGCCCGCTGAGGAAACGCCCGCGGAGGAGCCGGCTGTCGCCGACGAGGCTCCCGCCGAGGACGCCTGACCCATTCGAACCGCTGTCGTGGCCGATCAGGCCACGTGTCGTGCTGCGCGTGCTGGTGCATCCGGTGCGCGCAGTATCGTTTCGCTACCGCGACGGGTGCAGCAGGCAGCCGTCGCACGCGAAACGACCAGGGGCGCCGACCGCATTGCGGCGTTCCGCGGGGAGGTCATGACGATGCGCGAGATTCCAACACGTGGCGGCTGGATCGAAGTGATCTGCGGCTCGATGTTCAGCGGCAAGAGCGAAGAGCTCATGCGCCGATTGCGTCGTGCGCAGATCGCGCGTCAGCAGGTGGCGGTGTTCAAGCCATTGCTCGACAACCGCTATCACGCCACCGACGTGGTCTCGCACGATGGCACCCGGTTGTCCGCGCGACCGGTCGACACGTCCGGGGAAATCCTGCGCATGGTGGGCGATGCAGCGGTAGTCGGGATCGACGAGGCGCAGTTCTTCGACGAGGGGATCGTCGACGTGGCCCTGCGACTTGCTGACGATGGTCGTCGTGTCGTGGTCGCCGCGCTGGACATGGACTTCAAGAACGAACCGTTCGGTCCCATGCCGGGTCTGCTTGCGGTGTCGGAATTCGTCGACAAGTTGCAGGCGATCTGCCAGGTGTGTTCCGGTCCGGCCACGCGAACGCAGCGGCTGATCGGTGGGAGGCCGGCAACGGTCGACGAGCCGGTGATTCGCGTCGGCGCGCAGGAAAGCTACGAGCCTCGTTGCCGCGACTGCCACGAACTGCCGTCGTCGAAGCCTGCGCTCGACTTGACGGAGAGCGCGCTCGATGGGGCGCTGACCGCGCAAGTCGTCGATCTCGGGCGCGTGCGCGAGACACTCGCCACGCGCTGATCGGACCGTGGGCGGTGCGTGAATCGCGCGTACGGGTAGTGTGCTGGCAATGAGCGACTGCACTGAACTACCTTCTGGTCGATCGCGAAAGCGTGTCGTGCGAGCGTTGCTGACGAGGACCCGACTCGCGATGTCCGCGCCCGCTGCAGCGGTTGGTGGTCAGGCGGTGATGGACGGCGTGATGATGCGCGGGCCACATTCATGGGCCGTGGCGGTGCGTCGGCAAGACGGATCGATGGCGGTGCAGCATCGCGAACTGGTGTCGTTCGCGTCCAAGCATCGGTGGGCGCGGATTCCGTTGGTGCGCGGCGTCGTCGCGCTCGTTGAATCACTGGTAATCGGCATGCGCGCGCTGTTCGTGTCGAGCGAGTACGCGATCGCGGACGTCGAAGCCAAGCACGCGGACGACGACGCCGGTTCGGGCGAACGCGCCGAGTTGCGGGAGGTGGAACGCGCCGCGGAGTTGTCGGCGAGCACGAGCGCGATCGGTGTGCCGATTCCGCTTCCGCACGAGGAACAGGCGCCCGATCCCGACCCGGACAAGCTCGGCACGGCGAGCATTGTCGTCGCAATGCTCGTGGCGATTGCGTTCTCGGTGGGACTGTTCAAGATCGTGCCGGTCACGCTCGTGACGTTCCTGCCGATCGATCGGGACGCGTGGACATTCGTGCTCGTTGAGGCAGGGATCAAGTTCCTGATCTTCTGCGGCTACTTGATCATCGTGGGCTTGATGCCGGACATGCGACGCGTGTTCCAATACCACTCGGCCGAACACAAGGCGATCAACGCGCTCGAGCACGGAGTGGCGCTCGAACCCGGTCCAGTCAACGAAATGAGCCGCATTCACGTGCGCTGCGGCACGGCCTTCATCGTCTGGTTGTTCCTGATCGGCATGCTCGTGTTCAGGGCCGCGCAGGTGACGTTCCTCGAGGACGCGAGCCGGCTGGAGATCATCCTCGCGCGGCCATTGCTGCTGCCGATCATCGCGGGGCTCTCGTTCGAGATCCTCCGCTTCGCCGGAAAGCACGCCGACAACGTGGCTCTGCGTGCCGTGCTTGCGCCTGGCTTGTGGTTCCAGCGACTGACGACGCGGGAGTGCTCGCCGGACCAATGCGAGGTTGCGATCGCGTCGCTGCAACCGGTGCTCGACGTCGAGCGTGCACGGGCAGCGAGCGGAGGATCGGTTGCGGCTTCGGGGCGCAAGTCGGACCCGGATGCGTACGAAGTTCTTGCGTGATCGCGGAGCAGCAATCGAAGAAAAGTTCGCTACGAGCGGGAAAGTTTCGGCGAATCAGCGCCAAATTGCAGTTCTTGGTTGCACACGCCGCAAGGATGCTCTATAGTTCCTCGCCGCGCCACCTTTCGGGGCAGGCGCCTGGTCCTTGAGAATCGAGCAGTAACGGGTAGATCGCCGACACCGACTTCGGCGCGGGCCTCGCATGTCCTGCATGC
>JBDHZF010000170.1:0-4381 GCA_039811765.1 Thermoleophilia bacterium
CCAGGCCTCGATGAGTACCAAGTGCGGCAGTTCGTCGACAAGGTCACCGACCCGTCGGTCGCCACCGACTATCGCGTGGACGAAGCGCGGATCGTGCAACGCAGTCGAAGCGCCACCGCGGACCGCGACGCGAATGGGGACGATGGCGCGGAAGAGAACGCCAGCTCGGTCGACGCCTCGTCCTCGTCGGTCTCGCTCGCGATGCGCCACGATCCCGTCGAGGGTTCGAACGTCAACACGCGTCCCGACCGCCCGGCCGGATTGCTGCTGCCCGGCAGCGATGTGACCGAGTGCGACTCCACGCGCACGCTCGACGGGTCCGACAGCTCGACCTGCGAGCCCTCCGATCCTGTGGTTGGCAGCGAGTGCAGCGACGAGGACGTGGAGCGCGCCCGCGCGTCCGACGATCGCGATCGTGCGGTCAAGCTCAAAGCCGATGCGACAACCACGCAGGTGCTGAGCGTGGACGACGACAAGCAGCTGCCCAACCATCCGTCGATGATCGGCGTGCAGTGCTTCGACGTGCCGCTCGACGAGGAATCGTCCATCTTGCTCGTGCACCTTCGCGACGTGGGGCTGGTGCTGCCGCCCGAGGAAGCCGCAACAAGCGGCGAATGGCACACAGAGCATCTCCCGGGCCGCAAGCGCGACGAGGGCGTGAACGGCGGCGTGCGGCGCACGACTGACGAGCTCGACGCCGAGCTGTCGTTCGGCAGCGGACGATTGGGTTCCGTGCCATTCGACGTGGTGCTCGAGGGCGAGTTCGGCTCGGGCGTGGACCTCGGCACGGGACTGTCGGTCACCGACGCCGCGACCGGCGATTCGAGCGTGCTCCCCGCGTCCGAACTCGGGCGCGTGCGCGCCGCGGCGGACGGGTTCAGCTCGATCCTGCGTGCAGTGCCGTTGTCCGGCGTGGTGACCGTGCGCAACGCGTCCGGCACGAACGTCGCGATCGGACGCATGTTCGCTCGCCCGCGCGATCTGCCGCGCGCATGCGACGTGCCGATCGCGCTCGCCGCCGACCAGCAGCGAGAGGTGCGCGTCGACGCGGTCGCGTCCGACGACGTCTCGAAGCTGGAACGTCCCGGCCTCGCGGTGACGGTGCTTGACATCGACGGCGAAGGCGACGATCGCACCGCGCACGTGGCCGTGGCGAGCTATCTCACGCGCGCCGGATTGCCGCGCTTCACGCTCGTGGATTGGACCGAGCAGTACGAAGCGGCGATCGACGTCGAAGGGTGCGATGGCGTGATGCATCGCGAAACGGGCGCGCCGCGTCCGCGACTGCAGCGAATCGCGACGAAGAACCTGCTCGCGAAGGCGATCGGCGCGACGGGCACGAACGGCAACTGACGCGTGCCGAGGAAGAAGTTGAGGCCCGTCGCTGCACCGAAGTGCGCGACGAGCCCCAACGCCCCTTTGCCCCCAAAGGATGCAGGTCGGTCCGCTCAGTGGTGGCGCGTTGGTTGCCCATCCTCCGCGCCGGCGGTGCCGCCTGCCTTCGAATTCGACGCGATCGACGGGACTCCTGCCAACGCGGGATCGATCCTGCCGAAAACTAATTCGCCGCACCGGCGTATGCTGGATCTCGTCGCGTGCAACATGCGAGCCGCTGCTTCCGACGTACAGGCAACGGGTGGTTCGCTCTGGCACGTGTGGGTGTCGGGTGTTCACGACCGCCCGCAGGAAGGACGAACGCGATGGGACGATCGCTTCGACGGATTGGAAAGCAGCCCGAGCCCGGTCGGCACGCCGAGTGGTGGGACGAAATGGTCGGCAATGCGCGCGCGCATGGCGCTAGACCGTATGTGGTCGAAGGATTCTCGGAGATCACGGAAGCGGTTCGACGCGGTCACGCGGTGCTGGTGCGTCGCGAGCAGGCCGAGGTCGCGGACGGCATCACGGTGTTCGACGCCGACGCCGTCGGCGTGACCGGAGCATTCGGTCCGGAGCGAGTGTCGTCCACGCCGCCGGTGGTGGCGATCCTGCGCTTCGACGTCGGCACCGCCCGGTTCGTGCTACAGGACGCGGGCAGCCCGGCAGGCGCGGTGCAGCTCACGCCCCGCCGCCTCGCGCGCTACTTGGACGCGCCCGATCGATCAGTGGGCGTCGCGCTCGGCGCCTGACCGTTGGCGTCCGCCACGGCGTCGCGTAACCTCGTGGCCAGCTGGCGCATGCCGAGCGGCGACGGATGCGTTGCGTCGAGCCACTGTTCGGTCTCGTCGTCCACGCACCGCGCGCAATCCACGACCACGGCGTGCCCGTGCGCTGCGACGTCGTGCAGCAGGGCGAGCACGGCAGCGTGCCGATCCGATCGCCCGATCCGATCGAGCGGCTCGAGCGCTCGGTTGCCAGGCGTCACGTAGAGCAGCGGTGGTGGTCCGCCGGCGTCGCGCGCGATGCGCACGAGCGCGCGCAGATCGGCGACGGCGCCCGCGTCGAGCGCGCTGCCATTGCGTTCGTACATGGCGCGCAGTTCGTCCACGTTGTGTTCGATCGCAGCGGGCGTGCGCTGACTGCGCGCGCGTGCCACTGCGGGATCGTCCCAGTCGGCGTCGTCGATCGGCACGCCACGGTCGTTGAAGTCGGCGCGATCGGCTGGTTCGTCGCCAGCGTCCGCGGCAGGCTTCGACGCGCCGCGAACACGCGCTCGAACCGACGCGACCGACGCTTTCGTGACCTGCGCCGTCAGCAGCAGGCGATTCAGCCGTTCGATGTCGCCGATCAGCGAATCCTCGCCGCCGGCGGCCTCGCTGCGCGCGGTCGCGGCGAGCATCGGAACATCGAGCATGCCGGATCCTTGGAGCGAGCTGTCGCGAAGCTGCTCCACGTCCACACCGACCACGAGCTGCGGGAACGCGGTCTTCTCACGTTGCGCGCGATCGGCAAGCCAGCGCGTGAACACGCGCGCCTCGAACAGGTCGCCGCCCACCACTGCGGCATTCACGCCGTTGGGCGCGTCCAGCCAGACGGGGTCGAGCTTCTTCGAGCGCGACGAGCCAAGCACGACGAGATCGGCACTGGGGCGTTCGCGCAGGATCTCCGCTTTGGCGGTGCGATCGCGCGGCCCCGCGGCGATCGGTTCGAGCAGGCCCGTGCCGAGCTGCGCAGTGGAATCCACCGCCGCGTTGAACGCCGCGATCGCCGCAGCCATCAGCAGCGTGACCCCGAGCACCGACCACGCCCAGCGGCGCGGCGCGATCGGGCCGGCATGTGTCGGGATCGGCATCGCGGCAACGATATCGGGTGCTACCATCGCATAGTGAGTTCCGATCTGAAACCATCGACCGCGAACCCGCTCGACGTGCCGCTCGGCGATGCGCGCCAACGCGCGGTCGCGCTGCTGGGCGATCGTTGGGCGTTGTGGCTGCTGCTTGCCATTCACGAACGCACGGGCGCGCGCTTCACCGATCTGGCGGGAGCGCCCGGCCTGTCGCGCCGCGTGCTCGCCGAGCGTTTGCGCGCCCTCGTCGACGCAGGACTCGTCTCCACCGAGCAATATCAGCAGCGTCCGCCTCGAAATCGATACCGCCTCACCGATCGCGGCTTGCAGGCGCGGCGTCTCGCGCTCGCGCTCGTGCATGTTGCCGCGGGTGGCGTGTTGGAAGACGATCCATTGATTCGCGCGCGCGCGGACGTGGACATGCACGACCACCCCACCGATGCGCTGCTCGCGGGCGATCTCGACGCCGCTCGGCGCATCCACATGGAGACAGTGCTCCCGCTCGAGGAGTACGACGCCCGCTACAGCACGAGCCTGCTCGAAACGCTCGAGGTGTGGCTCGCGTGCGACGCGTCCGTGTCGGTCGCCGCCGCTCGATTGTTCGCGCACCGCCACACGATTCGCTATCGGCTCGATCGCGTCCGAGAACTCGCAGGACTCGACCCGTCGGCGATCGCCGATCGCGAGCGTCTGCTGCTCGGTTTGCGTGCGCGCCGCGTGCTCGCCGCCGCTCGGCAGGCGTGACCACGCGTGCCAGAATCCTGTCCGATCGGCCAATGACGAACGGTCGCCGCGTGGGTAGCGTGCCTAACGAGGAATCGATCCTGCGCCATGCGCGCCGACCGAAAGAAGGGACATGACCGCCACCATGACGACACCGACCCACGCCTCGAAGGCATCCATCGAGGATGTGCTGGCGCAGGCCAAGAAGGACGAAGTCACGTTCGTTCGCCTGTGGTTCAACGACATCATCGGCAACGTGAAGAGCTTCGAGATCCCGGTCGGGGAGCTCGAGCATGCGATGCGCAACGGCATGGGCTTCGACGGCTCGTCGATCACCGGCTTCAACCGGATCGAGGAGAGCGACATGGTCGCGATGCCCGACCCGGACACCTGGTCGGTCATGCCGTGGGATGTCGCCGACGGCAAGAAGGTCGG
>JBDHZF010000171.1:0-4358 GCA_039811765.1 Thermoleophilia bacterium
GCCGGCTTAGCGGCGATGGACGCCGTCGCCGCCGCGCTCGACAAGCAGGCACGCCTGCAGCGCGACATCGGCGCGGCGCAGGAGCAGGTCGCGAGCTTCGAGCAGGACGTCGCGAGCATCGTCGACACGCTCGCGGACGCCGCGGCCATCGGCGTGGACGTCACCCGCGCCGACATCGCCGTGCCCCAGTTGAACACCGCGATCGCGCGCGCACGCGAATCCGAGCAGAAGCGTCGTGCGCTGCAGGAGCAGTTCGATGCGGTCGACGCCGCGCACGCCGACGCGCTCGCCGCGCATGCAGGAGCCGTCTCACGGATGGATGCAATCGAGACGCGTGCCAGCATCGCGGGCGCGCAGCTGCGTGCAGCCGACGAGCGTTGGGCCGAGCGCAACGAGTTCGAGCAGCAGGCCGCCGCGATCGACGCGCAACTGCTCGACGAGCATCGCCGCCGCGCCGTCGAGCTCGAGCAGGTGCGCGGCGAGCTCGACGCCGAAGGACTCGCGCGTCGAATCGCGCAGCTCGACGACGAGCTCGCGCAGCTCGAGACGCGACTGGCACGCCTCGACGAGGAACGCGACCAGCTCGTCGCGTCGATCGCCGACGCCGAACGATCCGACGACGTGATCGCCGCGCAGCAGGACATGGAAGCAGCCGTCGCGCGGATCGAGCAGCTCGTGCCCGAGTATCGCGCGCTCGCGATCCAAGAGCAGCTGCTGACGCAGTTCCTGCAAGAGCAGGCCGACACCAGCATGAATCCCGTGCTCGAGCGCGCCAGCCGCTACTTCACCCAGTTGACCGTGGACGCGTACGACGCGCTGCGCACCGACACAGACGACGACGGCACGCAGGCGCTCGTGGCGCATCGCGTGGAGGACGACAAGCACGTGCACGTCGACGGGCTGAGCGAGGGCACGCGCGACCAGCTGTTCCTGGCGCTGCGCTTGGCCACGCTCGTGACGAAGGCGGACGGCCCGACGGAAACGATGCCGCTCGTGGTGGACGACATCCTGGTGACGTTCGACGACGATCGCGCCGCGGCCACGATGCGCGTGCTCGCCGAGGTCGCCGAGCACATGCAGGTGGTGTTCCTCACGCACGCGCGCGGGCTGGTGACGCTCGCCGAGCGGGAGATCCCCGACCGTCACGCACTCGTGGAGATCCCGACATGAACCAGTCGAACCCGTCGATGCCCCAGCGCGCCCGCGCGCACGGGTGCCTGCTCGGACAGCTCGCCGGCGACTCGCTCGGCTCGCTCGTGGAGTTTCGTTCGGCCGAATCGATCGCCGATGAGTACCCGAACGGCGTGCGCGAGCTTGCGAACGGCGGCACCTGGAACACGCTCGCGGGGCAGCCGACTGACGACTCGGAGATGGCCCTCACGCTCGCGCGCACGTTCGTACGAGCCGGCACGTACGATCGCGACGCGACGCGCGACGCCTACGTTGCCTGGGCGCGTTCCAAGCCGTTCGACATCGGCGATTCCACGACCGCGTCGCTGCTGCACGGCGAGCCGCGCCCCGAAACGCAGGCGAACGGCGCGCTCATGCGCGTCAGCCCGCTCGGCATCGCCGGGTGGGACGCCTCCGAAGAGCAGCTCGTCGCATGGGCGCGCCTGGACGCATCGATCACCCATCCGCATCGCGTGTGCGGCGACGCGAACGTGCTCTACGTGCTGGCGATCGCGCACGCGATTCGCGAGTTCACCATGACCCACGACCTGTACGAGCGCATCGTCGCGTGGGCCGCCGAGCACGACGTGGACGAATCGGTGGCCCGCGTGGTTGCCGACGCGCCACATCGCCCGCCGGCCGACTACATGCACCAGCAAGGGTGGGTGCTCACCGCGTTGCACAACGCGCTCCACCAGCTGCTGCACGCGCCCGATCTGGAGACTGGCGTGATCGACACCGTGATGCGTGGCGGCGACACGGACACCAACGCAGCGATCGCCGGCGCGCTGCTCGGCGCGTGCCACGGCATGGACGCCGTCCCCGCGCAGTGGCGCGAGCGCGTGCTCGCGTGCCGACCCGACGCGGACGATCCCAGCGTGCCGCATCCTCGTCCCCCGCAGTATTGGCCGATCGACGCGCTGCAGCTCGCGGACGAGCTGCTCACCGCAACAGCCGACGCGCGCGAGCGCGCACCGCGGCCGAGTTCGACGTAAGCGCGTCGGCGAGCAGCGTCTGTGCGTGCGCGTGCGCGTCTTCGTCTTCACCGTCGTTGGCGAGGCGAACGATCGCTTCCAGCGCGCACGCGCGAACGATCGCGCTCGGATCGTCCAACCACGATTCCAGTCGTGCGAGCAAGCTCGCGCGTTCGCGTGGCGTCAGCGCGAGCCGTGGCGCGATCTGCGCGAGGTGCCAGCGCGCTTCCTGCTGCTCGGCTTGCGCGGCGATCCGCAGCAGTCGCGGCTTGAACGGCGCGAACTGCGCGGGCGTCCACTGCTCGGTCGCCTTCTCCAGCGCGTCGGCGGCGCGCATCGCCACCACCGGATCGTCGTGATCGATCGCCGTCACGAGCTCGTCCATTAGCTCCGGGCGCGCGCACCAGCGCAGCCACCTCGTTCGCCGCGCCGATCGATCGCCGGTCCCCGCCCGAGAGCATGCTCGCCAGCGATGCGCTCATTGGATCGCGGATGTCAGTCGCGCGAGGTTGTCGCGAACGCGCGCTCGACGCGGACGGGCGAGCCACTCGTCGAGCGTCACCTCCGTGCTGCGCGCGCGATAGGAATCCTCGACCTTGCGCAGCTCGTCCACGAACGCGCGCCCGTGCACGAGCATCGAGATCTCCATGTTCAAGCTGAACGAGCGGATGTCCATGTTGCTGGAACCCACCACGGCCACGTCGTCGTCAATGGAGAAATGCTTGGCGTGCAGCACCGCCGGCGCTTCGTAGAGGTAGACGCGCACGCCCGCGCGCAGCAGCTGTTCGTAGTAAGAACGTTGTGCGTGGTAGACGAGCGCCTGGTCGCCGATCTCCGACGCGAACAGCTCCACGTCCAGCCCGCGCGCCGCGGCTGACGTGAGCGCTACCGTGATCGACTCCTCCGGCACGAAGTACGGGCTCGTGATGCTGATGCGTCGATCGGCCTTGTGCAGCAGCGTGGCGAAGAGCTTGAGGTTGTTGTCGGCGTCGAACGTCGGGCCGCTCGGCAGCACCTGCGCGTCGAAGCGATCGGCGCTGTCTTGCACCACGACGGGCGTGTCGTCGATCGGCAGAAGCTGCTGGGTTTCGCTGTGCCAGTCGGTGACGAACACCGCGTCGAGCTCGCGCACGATCGGTCCTTCGCAGCGCATCATCAGCTCCACCCAGTGCAAGCCGCGCTTGATGTTCTTCGGCTTGTTGTAGGTGGAGTCGATGAGGTTCTGCGAGCCGCTGAATCCCACGCGACCGTCGATCACCACGAGCTTTCGATGGTTGCGCATGTCGGGTCGTTGCCATTGGCGCTTGAGCGGGCGCAGCGGCAGCATCGCGTGCCACTCGATGCCGTGTTCGTCGAGGAAGGCGACCGTTTCCTTGCGCGGCTCGTTGAGCATGTGCGCGAGGTGGTCGACGAGCACGCGCACCGTCACGCCGCGCTCCTTCGCGCGGGCGAGCGCGTCGAAGAACGGGCGCGTCGTGTCGTCCAGCGCGAGGATGTAGAACTCGACGTGCACGTGGTGGGTCGCGTCGTCGATCGCGTCCGCCATCGCGCGAATCGACCCTTCGTAATCGGGCAGCAGCTCGATGCGGTTGCCGCCCACGATCGGCAGCGCTCCCAGGTTCTTCGTGAGCTGCGTGGTGGAGTGCAGCCAGCTCGGCCACTCGTCGCGATGCCCGACCACGTCGAGGCTCGGGACGCGCTGCAGCATCAGCTCGGTGATATGCGCCTGCGCCTCGCGCCGCTTGGCGGGCAGCTTGCGCGTGCCGAGCGCCAGGAACGCGAGGATGCCGAGCACCGGCACGAGGATGATCAGCAGGATCCACGCGATCGCTGGCGCGGGGCGACGGTTCGTGGAGATGAACACCGCCGCGACGACGAGGATGACGAATTCCGCGACGAACGCGAGCAGCGGATAGTTGTGCAGCATGTTGGCGACGATACCCGATGGTTCGAGGTTCGCTGCATGCGTAACGGATCGCGCGACGGGAACGGCAACTCCATGACTGCAATCGCCGCGTCTCGCACCGAAACCGTCGATCGTCGTTCGTGGATCGCGCTCGCCGCCTTCGTGCTGGGAACCGTCGCGATCGGCAGCGCGAGTTCGCTGCTGCGAGGCGACGCGCTCGACAGCTGGTATCCGAGCCTCGACAAGCCGTCCTTCACGCCGCCCGGCGCGGCGATCGGCGTCGTCTGGACCGTGCTCTATGTACTGAT
>JBDHZF010000172.1:0-4301 GCA_039811765.1 Thermoleophilia bacterium
CGTTCGTGATCTGCCTGCTGCTGCTCGGCGGCGCGTTCGCCAAGAGCGCGCAGCTGCCGCTGCACACGTGGCTGCCGGACGCGATGGAGGGCCCCACGCCCGTCAGCGCGCTCATCCACGCGGCGACGATGGTGACCGCCGGCGTGTACGCCGTCAGCCGCCTGCACCCCGTGTTCGACTTGAGCATGCAGGCGCAGGAGCTGATCATCGTGGTGGGCGGCCTCACGCTGCTCGTGGCCGGCTTCACCGCGCTCGCGCAGACCGACATCAAGCGCGTGATCGCCTATTCCACGATGAGCCAGATCGGCTACATGTTCGTGGCCGCCGGTGTGGGCGCGTACGGCGCCGCGATGTTCCACCTCGCAACGCACGCGTTCTTCAAGGCGCTGCTGTTCCTGGGCGCGGGCAGCGTGATCCACGCGCTCGCCGATGAACAGGACATCCGCACGATGGGCGGCCTGAAGCGCTACATGCCGAAGACCTACTGGTTGTTCCTGGTCGCGTCGCTCGCGCTCGCCGGTGTGATCCCGCTCGCGGGCTTCTTCTCCAAGGACGAGATCCTGAACTTCACGCTCGCCGCCGGCGACGTGTACGGCGGCTGGGCGTACGCGGTGTACGGCATGACGGTGCTTGGCGCGATCCTGACCGGCATCTACTCGCTGCGGCTCGTGCAGCTCGTCTTCCACGGACCCGAAAGCGAGCTCGTGCAGGCGTACGGCAAGGGCGAGGTGACGCATCACGGCCACCCCACCAACGAGCATGGCGAGGCGCCGCGCAGCATGATGCTTCCCGTGATGGCGCTCGGCGTGCTCACCGTGGTGGGCGGTTGGATCGCGATTCCCGGCCTCACCAGCGTGCCGCACGACTTCCTGCACCAAGCGCACGCCGCGCCCACGCGCGAAGCGGTGGAAGCCGCGGAGTTCCTCGTGCCCGAGCAGTGGCTGCTCGCGCTCACCGTGGGACTCGGCGCCGCGGTGCTCGGCCTCGGGATCTCGTACATGGTGTGGGGCAGCGGCGCGATGGCGTCGTGGCGCACGAAGTTCCCAACGCTCGAGCGCGTGTTCCAGGCCGCGTTCGGTTTCGACGCGCTCTACGACCGCGTGTTCGCGCGCCCCGCGCAGGCGCTCGCCATGGGCATGCGCCGCACCGACGAGGTCGTCACCGTGCCAATGCTCGAAGAGGTGGACGCCACCATGGTGGAGGCGTCGAGCTCGCTCTCGCGCATGCAGTCCGGCTTGGTGCGCGGCTATGCGTTCGCCACGGTGCTCGCGTTCGTCGCCGTCGTCGTCGCAGTCGTTTGGATCGGGGCCTGACGCATGGATTCCGCCTTTTCGCTTCCCACGCTGCTGATCATCGCGCCCACTGCGGGCGGGCTGATCGCGATGTCGATGCTTACGCGCCGCGCCGCGCTGCTCACGTCCCTGCTCACGTTCGCGGTGCAAGCAGCGCTGCTTATCGCGGCGCTCGTGCAGCTCGGACGCTTCCGCAGCGCGCACGGTGCGAACATCGAGCCGTCCTGCGTCACGCCGTCCCATGGCGACGGATCCCGCTTCGTGCTTGCGCAATGCAGCGACTGGTTCAGCGGCTGGGGCATCCAGTACCACGTCGCGCTCGGCTATGGCACGCTCGGCCTGCTCGCGCTGGTGACGATCGTCACCATGGGCGCGAGCCTGTTCTCATGGTGGGCGGACCGCCCCCGACCCGCGCCGATGCAGGGACTGCTGTGGCTCGCCGCCGCCAGCCTCACCGGCCTGTTCGTGTCGCGCGACCTCGTGCTGTTCTACGTGTTCTTCGAACTGATGCTCGTGCCGCTGCTGATCCTCGTCGGCGTATGGGGGGATCCTGCACGGCGCGTGAAGGCCACGATGACGATGTTCATGTACACGCTGCTCGGCAGCTTGCCGATGCTGGTGGGCGTCGTCACGATCGGCCTGCAGGCCGATCGCGCGATCGCCGCTGATCCCGAGCGCTGGGCCGGCATGTCGCGCTTCTCGCTGCCCGACATCGCGACGATGGTGCACGCGGGCGAGCTGCACCTGTCGACGTGGGCGCTCGCGTCGCTGCTGCTCGCGTTCGCGATCAAGGCGCCGCTGCTGCCGTTCCACGGCTGGCTGCCGCTGGCCTATCGCGCAGCGCCGGCGGAAGTCACCGCCGTGCTCAGCGGCCTGGTCAGCAAGGCGGCGTTCTTCGGCATGTTCGTGGTGGTGCTGCCGCTGTTTCCCACGCAGCTCGCGGGGGGCTGGGGCACGGCGCTCACGTGGCTCGCGCTCGCATCGCTGCTGTTCGGCTCGCTCGCCGCGTTCCGCCAGCCCGATCCGCGCGGCGTGGTGGCGTACTCCTCGCTCGCGCAGATGGGCCTGATCTTCTTGGGCTTGAGCGCGTTCACTGGCGCGGGATCCGACCAAGCGCTCGCGGGCGCGTACCTGCAGACCATCAACCACGGCCTGGTCAGCGCCGCGGCGTTCCTGCTCGTCGGGATCGTGGAGCTGCGCACCGGCGAGACGGCGTTCACTCGCCTCGGCGGCCTCGCCACCAGCCGCGCGCGGCTCGCGTCGATCGGGCTGCTCGTCACGCTGATCATGCTCGCGGTGCCCGGCGCGTCCACGTTCGCCGGCGAGCTGCTGATTCTCGCGGGCGTGTTCCGCGGCGACGTGAGCGGTCCGCTCGTGGCGACGCTCGGCTCGCTCGCCGTGGTGCTCGCCGCGATGTACGCGCTGCGTCTGATCGCGGGGATCGCGTTCGCCGATCGCGACACGACGAAGGACGACGCCGCAGCCGCGAACGAGCGCTTCGGTGGCGATCTCGGCTGGCGCGAGCTGCTGATCGTGGCGCCGGCGGTTGCCGCGCTCGTCACGATCAGCGTGTGGCCGAACCTGCTGCACCGACCGATGAACGACGCGCCGGTGAAGATCGTGCACGCGAAGAGCGCAAAGGACGCATCGTGATCGACAAGCCCGATCTTCAGTGGATGGCGCTCGCGCCCGAGCTCGCGACCGCGATCGGCGCGATGCTCGCGCTGCTCGTGGGCATGGGACGCGGCTCGCGCAGCCGAATGGCGTCGATGCTCGTCGCGCTCGCCGCGCTCGCCGTGAGCGGCGGCATCGCGATCACGAACTTCTCGTCCACGTGGTACGCGGCGTTCGGCGGGCAGCTGCGCAGCGACGAGCTCACCAACGTCGCGCGGATCATCGCCGCGGCGTGCGGCATCGTCGCCGTCGTGCTTGCCGTGCGCGGTCGCGCGGACGACGGTCGCCACGGCGAGTTCCACGCGCTGATCCTCGCAGCCGTCTGCGGCATGGGGTTGTTCGTCGGCGCCGCCAGCTTCGTCACCTTGTTCGTGGGGCTCGAGCTGTTCTCGATCGCGCTCTACGTGCTGTGCGCGCTCGACGCCGAACGCGCCGCGGCGCTCGAAAGCGGGCTGAAGTACCTTATCGTGGGCGGCATGTCGAGCGCGGTGTTGCTGTACGGCAGCTCGCTCGTGTTCGGCGCGAGCGGCCACCTCGAGCTCGCCGCGATCGGCAGCTTTGATGGCAATCGCGGACTGCTCTTGCACGTCGGCATGGCGATGGTGATCGGTGGCCTGGCGTTCAAGACCAGCGCCGCGCCGCTGCACTGGTGGACCCCTGACGTCTACGAGGGCGCGGGCACGCCGGTGACCGCGTTCATGTCAACCGCCACGAAGGCGGTCGCGTTCTTGGCGATGGCGCGCGTGCTCGTGACCGCGTTCCCGCAGGAAGCCGACATCTGGGTGCCCGTCATCGCCGCGCTTGGCGCGATCAGCATCGTGTGGGGCAACGTTGCCGCGCTCGTGCAGGGCCATCTCAAGCGCGTGCTCGCCTACAGCTCGATCGCCCAAGCGGGTTATCTCACCTGCGCGCTCGTCGGCTGGGAGACCACCGGCATCGCCGCGCTCGTCTACGCGCTCGTCGTGTACGTCGCGATGACGCTCGGCGCGTTCGCCTACGTGATCGTGCTCGAGCGCGACCTCGGTCGCGAAGCCACGTGGGCGGATCTCGCCGGTCGCGGCTGGGTGGGCGAGGATCGATCGCTCGTGCACGCGCTGCCGGCGCTCGGCATGGCCGTGTGCATGCTGTCGCTCGCCGGCATCCCGCCCACCGCCGGCTTCTTCGGCAAGCTCGGCCTGTTCCAAGCCGCGGTCGACGCCGGGTATGGCTGGCTCGCGATCGTCGGCGCGCTCGGCTCGGTGGTCAGCCTCGCCTACTACCTGCGCGCGATCGTCGAGCTGTACATGCGCGAGCCTGACGCTGCCCGCGCCGCCGACGAAGCAAAGTCGCTGCCCA
>JBDHZF010000173.1:0-4229 GCA_039811765.1 Thermoleophilia bacterium
GTGTAAGCTGGGGCAATCCTGCCCCGTTCGTCTAGTGGCCTAGGACGCTGGCCTTTCACGCCGGTAGCACGGGTTCGAATCCCGTACGGGGTACCTCTATCGTTTCGCCTGCAAGCGGCCAACATCCAGTGGCCCAGTGGATCGAGTGAATTTCCCTCGCTACGCTGAAAGTGGCACCAAAAGTGGCACTGCGAGGTTCAGCGATGGGCGTGATCGAGCGCAAGTACCCGTCCGGAAGGCGCAGCTACGGCATCCAATGGTTCGATGAGCACGGCGACCGGCAGCGCGAGTTCAACCGTGCGTGGACGACAAAGGCGCAGGCGAAAGCGGCGTACGACGAGATCCTGGACCGCCAGCGCGCGGGCGTGGCCACGCGCCCGGAGTGGACCGTGGCGCAGCTGTTCGAGGAGTGGCGCGAGAACCACGTGCGCGTGCACTGCTCGCCCGCGTACTACCGTGACGTGGAGATCCACTGGCGGATGCGGATCGAGCCGATGATCGGGCATCGCCGCATCGACACGGTGACGCGACAGGTCGTTCGCTCGATGATGGCGCAGATGAAGCGCGTGATGCGCGACAAGCACCCCGACAACGAGTACGGCGGCCACCGCACGATCAACAAGACGCTCACCGTGCTCAAGGGCATGCTGTCGTACGCGGTGCAGTGCGACATGCTCACCCACAACCCTGCGCACGGCGTGAAGGAGTTGAGCGAGGAGCCGCAGCGCATGGTGAGCGCCTGGCCGATGCCCGCGATCGAAGCCGTCGCGCGCGAGGCGCTCGTGCGGCCGGAACGCCTGCCGGAGTTCCAGCGCAGCCAGCAGGCACCGTGGCAGGGCCAGCGCGACTACACGATCATCATGCTCGCCGCGCTCACCGGCCTGCGCCAGAGCGAATTGCTCGGACTGACGTGGGAGTGCGTGGACGGCGAATGGCTGCACGTCACGCACAAGCTCGACCGCGTGACGCAGACGCTGCGCGAGACGAAGAGCAAGCGCGGGCGGCGCAGCGTGCCGCTACTGGCTGCGGCGCGCCAGGTGCTCGACGAGTGGCGCGCGGTCGGCGCGCACGACGAGATCCTCTTCCCTGCCGCCGCGGGCGGCTTCCTGCACGCCGCGCACTTTGACAACCGCGTGTGGCGACGCGCGAAGAAGCACGCAGGCGTCGTGAAGGTCAACGGGCGCGAGCACGACTGCAACAAGATGACGTTCCACCAGCTGCGCCACACCTTCGCGAGCATGTGCCTCGCCGCCGGTCGCGATGTGTGGGAGGTCGCGCACTGGATCGGCGACGATCCCGAACTCGTGAAGCGCGTCTACGGCCACTACATCCCCGACACGCTCGGCGACACCAGCCGCCTCGACGCGATGCTGACGATCTCCCAGCCGGTTCCGAAGGCCGGTTAGATCCGGCGATACTCGCTACTCGGAGTGACACGCCGCGTGCGACGTCGTTGCGCATCGAGCGGTATGACGATCGCCGGAAGCGTGTCAGTCGCCATGCCGGAGCGGTTCGCGGCCAGGAACGCCTGGATATCGGCACGCGCGAAGCGCAGGTGTCGATCGAGCCGGTACCCCGGCAGCCGTCCCGACTTCCACATTCGCCAGACCTGCTCGCGGCTCATGCCGAGCCAACGTGCCACCTCGGCGGTGCCGAGCAGTGGTTCCATCTCGGGTGCAGCGCCCATGTCGTGCTCCTTCGCGCAGTCGTCAACGAGTGACGGCTGCGCGCGGCATGAAGGCGAGTACGAAATCGGTCCGGGCGAGTAGGGGCACGACAGACCGCAGCCACAGTTGGAATCGGCATGGGGACGTCGATTCTTGAGGCATTCTGCGCCCGCGCCGGTTGCGTCCGGATGCCACGGCACTCTGAGGTCAATCTCTCATCACGATCTGGAGGAATGATCTCAATGTCCCATGACAGCTGGCTGGTTCACAGCAGGTACGGTGGCACAGCACGCGATCACGTCGTTCGAGTGACGCGTCGGGCACATGAACGAGCCGCCGCTGCCACGCGGTTCGAATTGGAGAAGCACACACCCGAGCAACTCGCGGATCGATTTCTCAGCGACGCTGGGGTAGTGCCGGTCCTGGATCTCGAATCGGTTCGTGATGGTGGCATCGATACCATCACGCTTGAAGGTAGTCACTATCCGAATCGTGCGATCCACGGCTCGTGCGATTACCCGGCGGCGTCGCTCGCCGTTGCGTTCTCAGGCGATGGTGACGTGTTTCGGCGCAGTCCGTTGGGCCGAGGTCTGTCCCACGGTATTCGGGGCATCGTTCGGTCCAGCGAGCTGGTCATTACCCGTCCCCATGACGAGGCGGACAAGCTCGAGGACGATGTGGATGCGCTCGTCACGTTCCTTGATGCTGAGCGAGTGGCCCTCGACAACTGGCGTCGCGCGCAACATGTCGAGCTCGTGCGCCTGCTCGCGGATCGGAAGCGAGTTCTCGACGCGTCAGCCGAGAAGTCCAGCACAGTCGCGGATCGCATTCGCGCTCGCGCGAACACCGAATAGCACTACTGGTCTAGCGCGTTCTGGAGCACGGGCGTCAGCCGTGCGCCCGCGTGCGCTTTGGCGCCGCAGTGTTGTCGCGTAGCCACTTCTCCGCACCGCGGATGTTCGCGGCGACTCGCCGATCCATCGCTGCGCGGTCCTCAGCCTCGGATGCTGCGAGTTCGAGCGCACGCTTTCGACGCTCGACGACCCACGCCGGAGGAGTGGCGACGCGGTACGAGTCGACTGTCGTGCCGAGCCAGTCACAGACAAGGAAGAGGTTGTCGATCGACAGCCGTGATTCGTGCTTGGTGAGGTTCGTCAGCTTCGTGCGGTCGATCCCCGCTTCGGCCGCGATCTGCTTGAGCTGCAGGCCGCGCTCGTCGCGCGCCGCGCGCACGTCCGCCGCCAATCGGGCGTAGTCGAAGATCGTGGTTTCGACGGCCATGTGAAGCCTCCAGCTCTATAGGTACACCCACAGTGTACCGCGCAGTTGCGGTTGCGCAACCGTATCATCGGCGGTTGCTGCGCTCGTGTTGCATCACGCGCCGTCGAGCAACTCTTGGAATCGCGCGACCGCGTCCGCATCGGTCAGGTCGAGCTGGCCCGCCCATGGATTGATCGCATACAGCGCGGCGTGCCCGAGCGGACGCAACTCGTCCACTTCAACAGCGTGAAGCGGCGACGATTCCATCGCGCGAAACTGCATCTCACTACGGTACGTCGGCGCGATTCGCTGCAGCGCGAGAAACGCCGCGCGAATCGTCGAATGCGCGCCATCGAAGCTCCACGCGTCGTAGGCGGTGACGAAGCGGGGAGCCTCCGAGTACTCGTGCAGCAGTTCGTCGGCGATCTCGTTCACGAACATGCGAGCCGACTCGTGGACGAAGTCGAATCCGGCCCGCGCCCAGTAGGTCGGGCCACTGCTCAGCCCCGCGTGGAGTCGAATCGATGTGAAACCGGCAGCGAGCGCGAAATCGAGCGCCGCTGCCAGGTGTGGCCTCGCACCCGCGCCACCAACGCGCACGACCCACTCCAGCCGAATGTGCGGGCCGACCGCGTCGGGGTGGATGTGCCACTCGACGAGCGCCTGGGCATTGCCGTCCCCGTCCTGCATGACGCCGGTGAGTCGAATCGTCTCCGCATCGACGACGCAGCCTGCGTCGTCGTCGGCAATGTTCCGCTCCATCAGCGCGATCGCGAATCCCGGTGCGACGAATCGGCCGACGAGCTCAGCGATGCTGGCGGGTACATCGTCCGCCTCGTGGAACTCGAACGGGCCGTCGGTCAGCTCCGAGCGCAGGTCTGCAACGATGATCGTTGCGCCGCCTACCGTCGATGCGAGAACCGCGTTTCCCATCGACCGATTCTATCGAGTGCGCTCCCGATCCTTCGGGTCGCAGGATAGCCGGGACGCGCCGCGCACCGATGGTGCGAAGCGCATCCCGGCTGATGAGGTCGTCGCGGTCGAATCAAGAAACGATCTCACCGTCACCGACGCCGCCATCTCTCCTCGACCCGTCCATGAAGTCGCCCACACCGCCCAGTCCATTTCCACGTCCTGCATGTGCTTCACTGGCACATCGATTGGTCATTTCCATGACCTCATGGAAATGACCAGAATCCGCTACACCTCAACGATTGTCCCCATACACTCTTGCACCTTGTTCAATTCGCGTCGGATCCGCGTCATATCGGTGCAAATCAAGGGAATTGGTGCTTCCTGCCG
>JBDHZF010000174.1:0-4117 GCA_039811765.1 Thermoleophilia bacterium
TCGTTCGCGAGCTGATGGTTGGTGAAGAACGCGTCGGCAATGCGTTCGAGCTGATGCGCTTGGTCGCGAATGATCGCGAGGAACTCCTCGCGTTGGCGATCCGTCAGCTCGAGGTCTGGGTTCACGAGCGTGTCGGAGAACCCGAGGATCGCGGTGATCGGCGTGCGCAACTCGTGCGCCGCCGTCGCCATGAAGTTGCGTTGGGTTTGCTGGAGCAGATCAGCCATGGTGGTGTCGCGGAAGGTCTGAAGCACGCCGCCGTCCGGCATCGCGGTGACGACGAGATCCACGACGAGTCCGATGCCGCGCCGATTCGGCAACGTGACGCGACGAATGCCCGGCGTTCGTTCCGCGCTCAGGAACGCCACGACCTGCTCGTGCAAGCCTGCGCGTTCGCGAGCGATGCCTGTGAGCTGCTCCGCGCCGCGGTTCCAATACGCGATCCCGCCGCGTTCGTCCCACACGCAAATGCCTTCGTCCAGCGTCTCGAGCGTGCGCTCGAACGCCTGCGCTGTGTCCTCGAGTTGCCCGAGCTGGTGTTGCAGCTGCTCCGACAAGCTGTTCACACTGAGCGCGAGGCCCGCGAACGCATCGCGTCCTCGCACGCGCATGCGAGTGCCGTAGTCGCCGTTTGCGAGCATGCGAACACGCCCCGCGAACGAGCGAACCGTGCGGTTGGTGAAGAAGATGACGAGGACGAACGCGGCGATCGTGGCGAGCGTCATCGATCCAATCGCCGATCGAACGTCGGCTCGAACCTCCGAGAGCGCTTCCGCTTCGAGTTTCTTGGTCGACAGCGCATGCAACTGGAACGAAGCGTCCGACGTCAACGAGCGCGAATAGGCGTGCAGATGAGTCCCGTCGACGTCGATGTCTTGCAATCGCGCCAGACTGGGATCGGTGGGGCCTCCCACCTCCGCGGGCGAGACCGACGTGGGGAAATCGTCGCTCCGAGCAACGAACGCGCCATCACGTTCGAGCGCAAACGGTGCGTCGTTGCCGGTTGAGTCGGAAGCGCGCTGCAGCATTTTGTCGGTGACCGGCTTGTAGAAGAGCGCCTGCACGGCGGCATGGCTGCCGGAGATTCGCACGACGTAGTTGATGGGACCCGCGCCGGAGTGTTGCGACGTGTCGTCGAATCGCCGGAGCACGAACCGAACTTCCGGGTCGATGGTGGCGAGCCGCTGCTTGATTGCGGTTTCGTCGCGATCGAGCAACGCACGCTTGAACTGCGAATCCTGCTGCACGAGCGGTGCGATCTGTTCGTTGAGGTCAGACGCGTCTTCCCGGAACGTCGCGTTGAGCGACTGGACGTTCTCGCGCAATGCGATCTCCACGGTGTCGCGAGCGATGCGACTCGGCACTTCGAGCAGCACCAGCGAGTCCACCACAACGAGCACGGCCACGACCACCAGCGAGATCGCGGCGAGACGGACGGTGAACGATGCGTTGCGGAAGAGTCGTCGAATGAACATGGTCGCCACGGACACAGTAGCTCAACGACATCGTTCCCGTTGGACGCGCATGCATGCTCGTGCACCTGCAGGATTTCGCAGGATTGAAACGCTCCGACGCAAGCTCCCCCGGCTGGACTCGAACCAGCAACCCCTCGGTTAACAGCCGAGTGCTCTACCATTGAGCTACAGGGGATCACGATGCGACACGACCATGGCCGCTGCGCATAGCGTCACGATAGCAGGGCAGCCCACGTCAGTCCATGCCGCGATGCAGCCACCCATCGACGCGATCGTGCATTCGCTGCATCAGCGGCGCGGGATCCAGCCCCACGTCCTTGAATGCCGTCCGCGCAAACGCGGCCTGCTCGCTCGATTCGCCGTGCAGCTCCTTCGCCGACTGCCATATCGCACGTGCCAGTGCGTCGAATCCGGTGTCGCTGACGATCTTCTTGGTCTGCAGCGCGTGCAGGTACAGATCGCCGAGGTCTTCGAGACCAAACTTGAGCTGATAGGCATCTGCCGCGCGGTTGAGCGGGCCGACGTTCAGATGCACGCCGCCGTTGTCGCCGAGCACGGTCGGCACGTTCGCGGCAGTCTCCGGGTTCTCCAAACCGCCCGTATAGCGCGAATCAACCGAATTCGGGCGACGCATCGAACGAATGCCGCCCTGCACGAGATCCTCGCCGATCACGCCACTGCGATCGCCGGTGAGCACCTGACCGAACACGTCCGAGATGTGTTCGCGCACGGCGCCGGATCCTCCGAAACCACCCTTGACCTGCGCGCCATCCGCAAAGTACGACTCGGTGATTCGGTGGGCGAACTCGTGGCCGAGCACATCGGCTGCTGCAAAGGACTTCCCGTCCTTTCCACGCCCGATCAAGAACAACTCGCCGTTGGCGCCTCCCAAGGCATCGGCGATGAATTTCGGCATGGCGTTCGACTTCACGTAGGCCGCGTTCTCCGCGCCGACCCACGCGACGCGCGGCACTGGGCCGGACCCGTGTTGGGCGTCCACCCCATGATCCTCGAACCAGCGCCGGAACGTCTCGAGCTGGTCGACAGCTCGCTGCGCGTCGGTGGGAGGCGCGACCTGGTTGCCCATGGAACCGATGATCGAGGCCTCGGCCTTGTTCCACGATGGCGTGGGCATCGCGCGATGGACAGATGTCGCTGACGACGTACCGGTGATGTCATGTGAAGGAACGGTGGTTGCGACGGGGAAAATCTGCATGGTCCTCGCAGTATCACCCGCCGTTGGTCACCTCCGAGAGGAAACCAGTCGGAGCATGGCCGCTATCGCACGGTCGAGCGGCCGCGCAGTCCCACTCATCGGCAAATCAGTGATCCGGTCGGTCGAGCAAGACCGTGCCAGCCACGGCAGCGCACGACAGTGTGAGGGAAGCCAATACCCCGGCCATCGAACCGATGAGCGATCCCTTCGCCCCCGCGGCACGTGCGAAGCCAACATCGTGCATCAGGGCCGACGTCACGAGCCCTGCTCCCACGGCGGTGGCCAGGACCGCGCCTTGCTTCTGCCCCTTAGACATGTCCGAATGGATCACCCGGTCAGTGATCGCCACCCCTGCAGCGATGGGCAACGCGCGGGTCACTGCGCGGATTACGCCGATCTGCGTTGCGGCCCGCGGCGACTGCATCGCCCTGTTGAGCGCGAGGCGAGGCGCGCCGGTCGCGACGGCCACGACACCCCCGGCGATGCCGCCAACTGCGGCGGCATGTCCCCACGACACGTTGTGGTTGCTGGAAGCGCTGCTAGCGATACCTGTCATGACCCGTCCCTTGGTCGATCGTCCCTACGTCCGTGTCATCGAAACTTCGCGGACTTCGGGTTCACCCCGCCCCACAACCGCCCCCCCCTGCCCCAGCTTCGTCATCCAGCGTCACGAAATACGACACGCTCGATGACCAATCTTGGGGAGGGTGCATCGCCTCGTGGCGGGCATGTGCGACGATTCGCGGGTGAGCACCGCGCATTCGCATACTGCCGACGAGTACCTGATGACGATCTGGCTGCTCGCCTACCCCGTGGGCGAGTACGTGCCGTCGCGTCGGGGGCCACAGCCAACCGCCGCGGCGCGCATCGCCGACCAGCTTGGCGTGTCCCGCGCGAGCGCCGGCGAGATGCTCAAGCGGCTCGAAGGCGAAGGCATGGTGCTGCGTGGCGAGCGCAAGGAAGCGATCCTCACCGAGAAGGGACGAATCGCGGCAATGCGCATCGTGCGTCGTCACCGACTGGTCGAACGGTTGCTCACCGACGTGATGGGTTACGACGGCGCCGAATCGCACGACAAGGCCGACGGCATCGACGCCGGGTTCGACGAAGAAATGGTCGAGCGCCTGTGGGAAAAGCTCGGCCGCCCCGAACGATGCCCGCATGGTTATCCGATCGACGCGCACCACGAGTTGCGCGAGAACCCGACGCTCACGCACCTCGGCAAGGTGGACGACGGCGGCGTCGTGACGATCGTCCGGCTCGCCGAGCATGACGGCGAACAGCTTCGCTTCTACTACGACGCCGGGCTCGTTCCCGGTACCGAACTGCACGTTGACGCGATCGACTCGGCCCGCAACGTCACCGTGTCGGCTGGTGACGAGACGCTGCTGCTCACCGCCGAACAGGCGCGCGGCTTGTACGTTCG
>JBDHZF010000175.1:0-4110 GCA_039811765.1 Thermoleophilia bacterium
GGGAGCGGGCCGATGACTCGAGACGAAAAATCCTATCGCGACCCCTCGGTCGAGCGTGAGCGCCGCGAGCGCGAGCGTCGCGACCGCGCACGCAAGCGATCGCACGCCCCGAAGCCGACGCCGCCGCCGCCGCCCGCACGCGCGCCGCGCCCGGTGGCCGCACGCGTTCGCCACGAGGGATTGATCGGCTGGATCACGCGGATCGTTCGCTCGTTCGCGCACGAGGTCGTCGACGTGCTCGCCGCAATCGCGCGCCCAGTCCGCGCCGTGGTGCCAACGCGTTCGAGCTCGCCGACCTCGCCGCGCTCGTCGCGTGCTCCACGCTCGTCGCGCACGCCCGCGAGCCGGCGCGTCGATGCCGCTCGGCGAGCCGCGCTCAAGCGACGGATTCGGATCGTTGCGGCCGTGCTGTCAGTCGCGACAGTCGCCGTCGCGTGGTTCGTGGTGCCGGCGTCCGACGCCTTCAAGATCCGGCACGTCGAGGTGACGGGCACCGCTGCGGTCGACGACCTCCAAGTGCGCGAGCGTGCGGACTCGATGCTCGCTGGCAAGACGGTGTTCACCGTCGATCGCGACGCGATCGCGAAGCGGATCGAGGAGCTGCCGTTCGTGCAGAGCGTCAGCGTCGAGCGGCACGTGCCGGGTGGTCTCGAGCTGCACGTCACCGAGTACGAACCGCTCGCGCTCGCCTATGGCGACGGCGATTTTTGGCTCGTCTCGCACGATGGTCGCGTGCTCTCGAAGGTGGACGGCGACGCATGGAAGGGCCGCATTCCCACGATCGTGCTGCGCGGTGATCGGGTGAAACCGGGGATGCGGCTCGACGACGAGCCGGCCCTGCAGCTGCTCGAGGCGGTTCCGACTGGATCCACGATTACGTTCGACACGATTCGCATGGAAGACGAACAACTCGTGGCCGAACTGCCGGACGGGGTCGACGTCCGCTTCGGCCGTCCAGTCGATCTCGTGCTCAAGGCCGCGGTCGTGGAACGAATGCTTCAACTCGCGCAACGTCACGGGTCGAAGTTGCTCTACATCGACGTTTCGGTGCCTGGCAAGCCGGCCATGTGCCTCGACGAATCGGTCCAGTGCCACCTTCCACGCGGCCCGAAGCAGGACGACGACGCGAAGACCGTGAAGACCACGCAAGCCGACGAAGCCCCGGACACCTGATTGTGCCGTCGTGCGCAGGACGTTTCCGCTCCACGTCGTAGACTGCATCGAATCCATCATCGACACCGAATGGGTGACGGCACCATGCCAATCCAGGACAGCTCGAAGAACTACCTCGCGGTGATCAAGGTCGTGGGCGTCGGCGGCGGCGGAACGAACGCCGTCAACCGCATGGTCGACGCCGGTCTGCGCGGCGTGGAGTTCATCGCGGTCAACACCGATGCGCAAGCGCTGCTGATGTGCGACGCGCAGGTGAAGATCCACATCGGTTCCAAGCTCACGCGCGGCCTTGGGGCCGGCGCGGAGCCGCAGATCGGCCAGGAAGCGGCGATGGAAAGCCGCGACGAGCTGAAGGAAGCGCTCAAGGGCGCTGACATGGTGTTCGTCACGGCCGGCGAAGGCGGCGGCACTGGCACCGGCGCCGCGCCCGTGGTCGCGGAGATCGCTCGAGAACTCGGCGCGCTCACCGTGGGCGTCGTCACCAAGCCCTTCATGTTCGAGGGCAACAAGCGCATGCAGAGCGCCGAGTCCGGCACGAAGGTGCTCAAGGACAAGGTCGACACGCTCATCGTCATCCCCAACGACAAGCTGCTGCAGGTCGTGGGCAAGGACACCTCGATCGTCGACGCGTTCCGCGTGGCGGACGACGTGCTGCGCCAGGGCGTGCAGGGCATCACCGACCTGATCACGGTGCCCGGCCTGATCAACCTCGACTTCGCGGACGTTCGCACGATCATGCGCGAGGCCGGCAGCGCGCTCATGGGCATCGGCACGGCCAGCGCCGAGAACCGGGCCGCCGAGGCAGCGAAGAGCGCGATCTCCAGCCCGCTGCTCGAAGCGAGCGTCGAGGGCGCAACCGGCATCCTGCTCAACATCACGGGTGGTCCGGACCTCGGCTTGTTCGAGGTGAACGAGGCCGCGGAGATCGTGTCCAGCGCCGCCGATTCGAGTGCCAACATCATCTTCGGCGCGGTGATCGACGAAGCCATGGGCGACGAGGTTCGCGTCACCGTGGTGGCAACTGGCTTCGATCGCGCGCCCGGGTCGCGTCCGGCCGCGGCGATGGCTGGTCGTCCGCTCGACGAACCACGATGGGGACGAGGAACGTCGACATCCGCTCCGAGCGGTGGGTCAGCTGCCAGCTCGGGCGACGCCGGCGACGACTACGACATCCCCGAGTTCCTGCGCGACTAGCGATGCCGGAAACCGCACGCGATCGACGAGCCGGCTGCGAGCGCATCGCCAGCGCCGCGGGCCATCTGCTTCGCGATCGATTTGGCGATCCGGGTGAGGTTCGCGCGAAGGGCAATCCCTCGCTTGCGTACGACGTGGTCACGGAAGTGGACGTGCTCGCCGAGCAGCTCGTGCTCGCCGGTATCGCCGACATCGCACCGGACGCGTACGTGCTCGCCGAAGAAGGCGGACTCACGCGACCCGACGGCACGCCCGTCGAGCTGCTGCCCGCCGACGCGCACGAGCTGTGGCTCGTCGATCCACTCGACGGCACGATCAACTTCGCCCACGGCATTCCCCACTTCGCATGCTCCGTGGCGTGCTGGCGCGACGGCGAACCGCTCGCTGGCGCGATCGTCGATCCGATGGTCGGCGAGCTCTTCTCGTTCGAGCGCGAACCGGGCACGACCGGACGCGCGTTTCACGACGGGCGCGACGTCACGCTCGCCGATCCGGGCGGCCCGCAGCACGCGCTCGTCTACATCGGTTCCAGCGTGCGACGACTGCCGGAGCTGATCGCGCGATTCGCCGGCTGCCGCCAGCTCGCGTCCGCGGCACTCGCGCTCGCATGGACTGGCGTCGGGCGAACAGGCGCATACGTGCAGTTGGGCGGTCTCAACGCGTGGGACTGGGCCGTGGGCGTGCCGTTCGTGCAGGCAGCGGGAGGCGTGGTCACCGACTCGTCGGGCGATTCGTGGCCGGTGCCGCTTACCACCACGACCGGCATTCTCGCCGCTGCGCCGTCGGTGCACGCGGCCGTCGCGCCGCTGCTTGTGTGACCTGCGCAGTTGCGATGCGTGCAGCATGCGCGTACCGTTCACGACGTTCCGTGCAATCACCGATGCCCGAGGTGGCATGACACGCCTGTTCGCACCGCTCGCGCTGCTCGTAACCGCACTCGTGGTGGCTGTCGCGCTGGGCGCGGCGAACGCGGGCGCCGCGCCTGCGACCTCGTCCCCGGCCGTGTCCCCTCCCACTGCCCAGCAGATCGACGGGTACCTCGTCGCGAAGGGCTCGCCGATGGCCGGGCAAGGCGCGGCGTTCGTGGCGAGCGGCGGCATGTGGCAGCTCGATCCGCGATTGCTCGTGGCGATCGCCGGCGCGGAGTCGAGCTTCGGCCAGATCACGTGCGCGCCGTTCAACGCGTGGGGCTGGGGATGCCCGAACGGCCCGTACACGTTCACGTCGTGGGCCGACGGGATCGACGCGGTGGCCAAGGGCCTGCGCACCAATTACCTCGCCGAAGGACGTACCACGGTCGCGCAGATCAACCTGAAGTACGCGCCGCTTGGCGCGGCGAACGACCCAACGGGGCTCAACAACAACTGGACGCAGAACGTGTCGCGCTTCCTGATCGAGCTTGGCGGCGATCCCAACGACGTCGACATGGACGGCGTCGCCGGCACGCTCTCGCTCGGGCCGCTCGACGGTGCCACGGACGCCTACGATTTCGCCGACGACACCGACGATGCGTCCGCGCTCGAGGTCGCCGCGGGCGATCCGAAGCCGCTCGTGGTGCGCGTGAAGAACTCGGGATCGACGGCATGGTCGCCACGCGACGTGCGCTTGCGCCGGCTCGACACCGAGCCGCGAGTGGTCGGCGCGCCGTATGCCGCGCTCGATTCGACTGCACCAGTGCAGCCTGGCGGCGACGCCCGCTTCGTCGTGCAACTCGCGGTGGTCGGCGCGCAGGCGGGGGAGGCG
>JBDHZF010000176.1:0-4100 GCA_039811765.1 Thermoleophilia bacterium
GTCATGTCGACGTCGCGGTTGAGGATGAAGCTCGGCGCGCTCCACGCCTCGCCCAGCCTGCGAGCGATCGTCTTGCGCATCGACGTGAGCTCGACGCGCTCCACGCCCGGCCCAGCCGGACTCGGCACCGCAGCCGCCGGCGCGCTGGCGATCGGAGCAGCACCTTCAATGTCCCGAGCGACAATCCGCCCGTCCGGACCACTACCCGTCATCGCCGACAGGTCCAATCCCTTCTCGCTCGCCATCCGCCGAGCCAACGGCGACGCCTTGATGCGATCGGACGATGCCGCAGGCGCAACCGAGGTCGTGGGAGCCGAAGGAGCCACGGCTGGTGCCGTCGAGGTGTCCGCGATCGCTGACGTTCCCTCAGGCGCGACAGATGACTCGCGGGCAGCCTCGGCGGGATCCACATCCACATCCACATCCGGCACGCTCTCGCCGGCATCACCGATCCACGCCAGCGTCGTGCCGATGGCCACGGTCTCGCCCGCCGCCACCAACACCTTCAAGACCGTCCCGCCCACGGGCGCCTCGACCTCGACGTTCACCTTCTCGGTCTCGACCTCGTAGAGTTCCTCGCCCTTGTCGATCGTCTCGCCCTCGGCCTTGAGCCACTGCAGGACCTTGCCCTCGTCCATGCCTTGGCCGAGGCGGGGAAGCTTCACCTGGGTCGCCATCGCTGCAATCCTTCCTTGACGCTCACACGGCCGCGTACGCGACGCTGCGCACGGCCTCGACGATCTGCTCCGCACCGGGCACGACGTGCGCTTCGAGCACGGGCGCAAACGGCACGGGCGCCCACTTCTCGCCCACTCGCAGCACCGGCGCGTCGAGATGGTCGAAAGCGTGCTCTTGCACGAGCGCGGCGATCTCCGCGCCGAACCCACCGAACGTCACTGCTTCGTGCGCAACCACGCAGCGGTTGGTCTTGCGAACGCTTTCCAGCACGATGCCGAGGTCGAACGGTTGCAGCGTGCGTGGATCGATGATCTCGAGCGAGATGCCGTCCTGCGCTTCGAGCTGCTCGGCGGCTTCCATCGCGGCCCAGGGCATGCCGCCCCAGCAGACGATCGTGCAGTCGCTGCCCTCGCGCAGGATTCGTCCCTTGCCGATCTCGCCGACCTGCTCGGGGTCGTCGCCGACCTCGCCCTTGCGCGGGTAGCAGTCGCGATGCTCCACGAACAGCACGGGGTTGTCGTCGCGAATCGCTGCTTTCAGCAGCAGTCGCGCGTCGTCGGGCTGCGAGGGCATGATCACCTTCAGGCCCGGCACATGCGCAAACCAACCTTCGAGCATCGAGGCGTGCTGCGAACCGCTCTGCCAGCCCGCGCCACCTTGGGTGCGGACGGTGACTGGCACGGTGACCTGGCCGCCAGTCATGTAGCGCCACTTGGCGGCTTGGCCGACGATCGGATCCATCGCCATGGACGTGAAGTCCATGTACATGATCTCCACGACGGGGCGAAGTCCGCTCATCGCCGCGCCGACCGCGGCGCCGACGATGCCTTCCTCGCTGATCGGCGTGTTGCGGATTCTGCCGGGACCGAACTCGGCGAGCATGCCCTTGGACACGCCCTGCGAGCCGCCCATGTCGGCGATGTCCTCGCCCATGAACAGCACGCGTTCGTCGCGGCGGAGCTCTTCGGCCATCGCCACGCGGATCGCTTCTCGATACGTCATCTGCGCCATGGGTGCGAGGCTATCGCATCGCGTGCGTGCGCGACGCGGCGAAGGCGCGACGAATCAGGCGTTGCCGACGCTGCCCGTGTTGTTGCCCATGCCCGGCATGTTCGGCATCGGCGGCGCGGCAGCGGCGCTCCCCGAACCGACTGAACCCGGACCCACGGGCGGGTGCGTCGCGTCGTGCGCGCCCGATTGCGAGGACGGTGCTGCGGCCGGGGCGGGAGCGGGAGCGGGAGCGGCCGTGCCCCCAGCGACTGGCGCCACGGTCGGAGCGGCTGCGCTTGCCGCGGAGCCGCCTCGCGTGATCTTCATGCCTTTCGGGAACGACGCGTACCCTGCTTCGAGCGTGATCGTGGCGTTCGGATCGAACGCCCAACCCGTGCCGTTTCGCGAGGCGTACGCCTTCGCGGCGGGCAGGTCCGATCCGGAGCGCAGCAGCGACAAGATCACGGACTTCGCCTTCGCAGGCAGCGTCTTCCACGTGTACGTGCCGTCGAGGCCGCCGAAGTCTTCGTGTCGAACTTGCGCGCCCGCGGCGAACAGCGAGATCGATCGAGGCTTGGCGGTGGTCGACGATGTCGTCGCGGCAGCTGCGCCGCCGCCCGAAACGTGTGGTCGCGTGGACGCTGCATGCGCCGTGACCGTGGGCGTCTTCATTGCCTTCGCAGGCTTCGCTGCGTGCGCCGCGGCGGAGTTCGGTTGCCGGTTCGGGCGCATCGTCATGACCGGGTCCTCGCCCGGGCCGGCACCGCGAATCTGCTCTTGATGGCGCGTGTACACGGTGCCCGACGCCACGACGCGCACCGTGCCGTCGGCATCGAACGCGAGCAGTCGATCGGCCGCGAACGCCTTCGATCCCTGATTGGATCCGTATGCCCTCGCCACTGCTGTTTGCAAGTCGTCGGGAAGCTGCCCGAATCGCGCCTGCATGCCTTTCAGGTCGGACGGGATCACGCTCGAATCGAGCTTCACACTCGCGCCGGCGGCGAGTTCTTTCGTGGCGGCGTTCGCGTCCACGCCCGCCGTTGGCGGCGCGGGCGTGGGCGTTTCCGTCGCGGCGGCGCCGCCACCAGTCGCGGCCGCGTTGCTGCCTGTGCTGGTGATCGTTCCCGCGGCGCCCGCCGCTTGCAGGATCGCCGCCGGCAGCGTCGCGAGCTGCGCCTGCAACGACGCGAGGCGGGACGGGTCGACGTTGCCGCTGCGAATCTCGCTCACCAAGCCGCGAGCAACCTCGGTGATCTGGTCGATGTTCTTCACCATGTCGGCGCTTGTGGGCGAGGACGTCGTCGCACCGCCGCCGCTCGCGGTCTTGCCGCCGGCGGTCACCGTGGACGCTCCCGCGTCGGCGGTGCCGACCGCGGCATCCGTCCACCGCGTCGTGCCGGTGCTCTTGGTGCCGCGCGAATCGAAGACGTCGACCTTGCCGTTCTTGTCGATCGTGCGCACGACCGCGGCTTCGAAGATGCGCACCTTCACGCCGCCGATCGTCTGCGTTCCCAGCCCGATCTTCTTCTTGTTGCCCTTCGCGTCGAGCACGTACGGCCCAGCCGCGCGATCGACCACGAGGATCGAGCCGTCGGGGAACTTCTTGCCCCATCCGTTCGCGACGCGGATCGTTTGCACCTTGCCCTTCACGGCCGGCGTGATCCGGTACTCGGTGGCGGGCACCGCGCGCACGCCATTGGAGTGCTGCATGTACCAGAGGCCGTCTTTTTGGACCTTCTTCCAGCCGGGGCCCCACTTGATCGCGGGGGCCGTGTCCTTCTTCGCGCTCGCTTTGAAGGACGGGAATCCGAAGCTGGCGCCGCCGATCGACGCGCGCATCGGCGCGTCCAGGTTGGCGCGCCCGAAGCCGCTGATCGACTTCGCGAGCGGGCTGCCGGTGGACGTCGGCTTGGTGGTTGCGGCATCGGCAGCGGCTGCAGCGGCCGGTGTCGCGGCAGCGGCCGCGGCCGCGCCGTCCGGCAGCGGGAGCGTCTCGACCGAGGCGACTGCGGGAAGCGCGGTGTCGTCGCCAACCGGGTTGCCGACGTTGTTCGCGGCGGGCGTGGTGGAACCGGCTGCGTTCGCCGCAGTCGGCGCAGCCGGCTGCGCGCCGACTTCAGGAGCCGTGACGCTGCCGCCGCCGCCGATCGCGACGTTGCCGTTCGCCGTCCCGGACAGGTTCGAATCAACGACGAATCCATTGCCCGGGGTCGCGCCAACGCTCACCCGATTCGGGTACGCGTTGACCACCGCAGGCATCGGCACCGAAGCGAGGATGCCGTTCAGCTGCGGATTGACCGCTGGATTTCGGGGGCCGATCGTCGCCATGGGGTGGGGGCTCCATGCGGGATTTCGTGACGAGCCGGTCGCGGGTGGGGGCCAGCGAACGTCTCCACGTCCCAGTGAACGACGAATCGGTCAATGTGTCCAGC
>JBDHZF010000177.1:0-3970 GCA_039811765.1 Thermoleophilia bacterium
TGTCGCAGAACATCACCGACACCTCGCGCTCCTCGCCGCCCAGCTGCACGCCTGCGCCGCTCTCGGCGAGCTGCTCCACGATCGACTCCGGAACGTAGCGTCCGAACGTGTCGCGCAGGTGGACGGACTGCTCGCGATGGCGGGACTCGCTCATCATCACGCGATACAGCGCGTAGAACGCGAGCTGGCACAGGAGCAGCGCCGACGCCACGAGCAGCGGCGTGTCGGAGAACGGACCGGCGAGTGACGCGGCGATGATCGTGAAGGTCATGTCGACGGGCGCAGTACGCACGAAATACGCGATGACATCGGCGCCCGATCCCGATTCCAGCTGGTACCAGATCGCATAGGTGAGCGCGTCCAGCACGAGGAAGCTGACCGCGCCGACGGTGGCCGCGAGCAGCGTTTGCGTGTGGTCGGTGAAGCCAAGTCCGAGCGCGTGCACGATCAGGGCACCGCCGCCGGTGGTCATCGCGCCAATGCCGGCGGTTTCGATCGCGAAGCGTCGACTGCGTCGCCAGATGCCGATGTCGAGCAGGTATCCAACGCTCGCCACCAACATCGCCTGCGTTGGCGTGCATGCGACGAGCGCGATGGTGATCGGCACGCCCACGGGAGAGTAGGTCGGGCCGCCCGATCGCGTCGTGAAGCGAAGCTCGATGTTGCTGCCCGCCGCAGCGAACGCCAGCAGAACGAGCGTCAGCGCGACATTGTCGCCGAGGAGCCGATCGGGTTCCCGAACGCCGACGAGGACCGGGAGCAGAAGCCCGGTCCACGTCCAGATGGCCGCAAGCGATTGGCCGAGTATTCGTCGTACGCGCGCGCCAGGTGCGTGGCGCGGCTCACTCACATGCGTGGTGCTCGAAGCACGCCCTCCCCGAACTCGTCCGGATCGCCGGTGATCGGTCCCGCTTCCGCGGCTGCAAGGATCTTCGCTCGGATGGTGGCAGGCGTGGCGTTTCTGTCGCGCGCGGCGAGCACGGCCGCCACGCCGGTCGCGAGGGGCGTCGCGAAGCTCGTGCCGCTGCCGAACGAGTAGTTCCCATCGACGTCGGTGGACAGCAGGCACTCGCCGGGCGCAGCGACGTCGATGACCGAGCCGAAGTTGCTGAAACTGGAAAACGTGTCGTCGGCATCGCCCGTGATGCACCCGTCCGGACCGTTGCCGCCAGCTGTGCCGTCGGTGTCGGAGAACGACGACACTGCGATCACTTCCGGCCACGCCGCAGGCAAGACGGAGGACGCGTCGGACGCGTCGTTGCCCGCCGCCGCCACCACGGTGACGCCTTCGTCTTCGATCCCGCACAGCACGCCGTGCAGCACGTCGATGCTTGCCGGATCGACCTCGTCGCCAGGATTGCCGGCCGCGGGTTGTGGATTCGCCGGCGTCACGCTGGCGTCGTATCGACGCCATGGCCAGCGACCGCGTCGATTGCTGGACAAGCGTCGCCATGCGGTGGTGCGTTGCGGCGAGGGCGCGACCAGCGTGTCGCAGCTCGCCCCGGTGGTGTCCGCCTGCCCGCTCCAGCTCAGGTTGGCGACTTCGAGCGACTTGGAGTTGTTCAGCACGAACTCGAGTCCGCAGAGCGCGGCGCTCTCCATGATGGTGCCGGAGGAATCGGAGACCTTCACCGACCAGATGCGCGCGCCCGGCGCCGCTCCCACGATTCCGTAGCGGTTGTCCTTGGCCGCGGCAAGGCCGGCGACCATCGTTCCGTGCCCGCTGTCGTCGCCGGGGCCTTCGCCCGGTACGCAACTTGTCGCGTACGCCACGTTCAAGTCGGGATGACGATCGACGCCGCTGTCGAGAACCGCGATGTCCGCGTTCACGTTGTTGGCCCAGTCTCGTGCGCCGATTCGATCCACGCCGGTAGGCGTCCACTGCGAGACGAACGGCGAGCCAATGGCTCCTCGCTTGAACGCGCCGCGCTTGAAGGCTCCGCGCTTGAATGCGCCGCGCTTGAAGGCCCCGCGCTTGAACGCGTTCGCGTCGAACGTGCCTCGCTTGAACGCACCTCGCTTGAACGCGTCCTCGGAGAGCGTGCCGCGCTTGAACGCGGCGTCGTCGAAGTCGCCCCGCTTGAACGCTTCGATTCCGAGCGCGCCGCTTTCGTAGTCTTCCGTGCCGAACTCGCCGAGCGCGAACGGCGCGTCGGCGTGGATGTCGATGACCCTGGGATCGGCGTCGAGCCGTCGGGCCTGCGAGTCGGTCAAGTCGGCCGTGAACCCATTGGCGACCTGCGAGAACTCAAGTTCGACGGACGCTCCGACGGACCGGGCGACGGTGGTGGTGGACGCAGCGTCGTCCAAGAACACGACGTACTCGGTCGCCGAAGCAGCTGGCGCGGCGATCAGCGCGAGTGCCAGCGCAGCCGGAATGGCCATTCCAGCACGGCGAATGCGCTTCGCAAATCCGTTCTCGTTGAACTTCACGACCGTCCCCTAGCCCGTGTCTCGCGTGTTGTCGCGGCCCTCCGGCACCCCGAGCTTCCGAACGAAACGGCAGCGACACAGGGCGTATCGGCAAACCTGCAACCGCGCTGAACCGAATAACAAAGTTTTTACGTTCTGCGCACGACTCGCAGACGAACGGCTCCTGATCGGCCATGGCTGGTACGCTCCCGTCCGGCGTGAGCGGCGATTTCCTCGACATATTGATCGTGTCTCAGATGTATCCGGGGCCGGACGACCCGGACTTGGGCGTGTTCGTGCGTGGGCAGGAGCGGGCGCTGCGCGATCGGGGGCATCGCGTGCGCGTCGTGGCGGTGACGCGCCGTCGCGGGCGGCTGCGCAAGCACCTCGGATTCGCGATTCGCGCGTGGTTCGCGATCCAGTGGCAGCGTCCGGACGTCGTGTACGCGCATTTTCTGGCACCCGCGGGCGCGATCGCGGCGAGCGCGTGTCGACTGCTGCCGCGAACGGGTCTGGTGGTTGTGGCGCACGGGCGCGACGTGCGCAACATCGGCGAGCGGCGTGGGATCGCGAGCGCGATGCGACGGCTTGCGAAGCGCGCGGACGAAGTCGTTGCGGTTTCGCGGTACTTGGCCGACGATCTGGAGCGCCGCGTTCCTCAGCTGGCGGGACGAGTGCGAGTAGTGGACGCCGGCGTGGACGTGGAGACGAGGTTCACGCCGGGCCTGCACGTGGATGCGCGGCGCAAGCTCGGCGATCGATGGCCGTGGCCGGTGGAGCAGTCCGCCGTCTCGTACCTGTTCGTGGGTTCGCTCGACGAGCGCAAGAACGTCCTCGCCTTGGCCGATGCATTCGCACGCATCGACGGTGAGGAAACGCTCACTTTCGTTGGCGATGGCCCGCTGCGTGCGCAGTTGGTCGGTCGCGAACGCGTGCACGTGGTGGGACGAGTCGAACACGACGAGGTCGTGACGTGGATGCGTGCGTGCGATGTGCTGTGCTTGCCGAGCACGGTGGAGCCGTTCGGCCAGGTGCTTGTGGAGGCGATGGGTTGCGAACGAAGCGTGGTCGCGACGCGCGTCGGGGGCCCGCCGGAGTTCGTGCCGGCCGGCGCAGGCGTGCTCGTGGATCCGACGAGCGTGGACGACATCGAGCGCGGGCTGCGGACCGCGGCGCAGTTGCCGCGGCCGAACCTGGCGGCACGCACAGCGGCTCTTGGGCACGACGTGCGCCGACAGGCGGCGCGCATGGAGGAGCTGCTGCGCGACGCGGTCGCGCGCCGCAGCGGACGGTCGCGCTGAGCTCGTCCTAGGAGACGATCACGCCACAGGACCCAAGCTGCGAACGCCAGAGGGCACCCCGTCGCGTCGCGCCAGCGCGAGGTCATGGGCCGTTTGCATCGCAAGCCACGCGCGAGCTGTTCCGACGCCGGCCGCTTCGAGGCGAACGGCGAGATTGGGCGACACGCGTGCATGGCCGTGCAGGACGCGGCTGAGCGAAACTCGGGACATGCCAAGGCGATCGGCGGCTTCGACGACGGTCAGGCCGAGGTCCTCGA
>JBDHZF010000178.1:0-3936 GCA_039811765.1 Thermoleophilia bacterium
CGCGTCATGCGTGGACGATCTCGCCGAGCGCGTCGGCGAGATCCACGAACGGCGTGCCGGTCGCCTCGGCGACTTCCTCGTTGGTGACTTGGCCTGCGACCACGTTCGCACCACGTCCGAGCACCACGTCGTCGAGCAGCGCGTCGCGCACGCCGTGGTTGGCGATCTTCAGCACGTACGGCAGCGTCACGTTCGTGAGCGCCATCGTCGAGGTGATCGGCACCGCACCGGGCATGTTGGCGACGCAGTAGTGCACCACGCCGTCCACCTCGTACACGGGATCGGTGTGCGTGGTGGGGCGGCTCGTCTCGAAGCAGCCGCCCTGGTCGATCGCGACGTCGACCACCACGCTGGCGGGCTTCATCGTCTGCAGCATCTGTCGGCTGACGATTCGTGGCGCGAGCGCGCCGGGAAGCAGCACCGCGCCGATCACGAGATCGGCGGCCGCGACCTGCTCGGCGACCGACAGCGCCGTGGAGACCACGAAGTTCACGCGACCGTGCAGGATCTCCTCCAAGTAGCGAAGGCGATCGATCGATCGATCCACGATAGTGACGTTGGCGCCCATGCCGAGCGCGATCTTCGCGGCGTTGTAGCCGACGTTGCCGCCGCCGATCACCACGACCTTCGCGGGCTTCACGCCTGGCACGCCCCCGAGCAGGATGCCACGGCCACCCATCGACTTTTCGAGGAAGTACGCGCCGACCTGCGGCGCGATTCGGCCCGCTACCTCGCTCATCGGCGCGAGCAGCGGCGTGCGGCCGTCGTCGGTGCGCACGGTTTCGTAGGCGATGCACGTGCCGCCGGATGCCTGGAGCCGCTTGGTGAGCTCGGGTTCGGGTGCGAGGTGCAGGTACGTGAAGAGAGTCTGCCCGTCACGCAGCAGCTCGGGCTCGTCCGCGACGGGCTCCTTCACCTTGAGCAGCAGGTCCGTCTCGCCCCACGCGTCCTCGCGCGAGACGATGCGCGCGCCCACGGCGCGGTAGTCGGCGTCCTCGAATTGGCTGCCGTGGCCCGCGCCTTCCTGAACGAGCACGTCATGGCCTGCGCGAACGAGCTCGTGCGCGCCCGCGGGGGTGAGCGCGACGCGGTACTCGTCGGGCTTGATCTCGGTGACGACGCCGACCTTCATGGGCACTTCCTTGCGGGACGTGGACTGAACGGCGCGAGCCTACCGCGTCACACGGGTTCGGTGGGTCCGCTCGGCGAGGTGGCGCGCAGGTCGATGGTCGCGGTCTCGCCCACGAGCGCCTGCACGTCGGTCCGCTCGCGACGGATCTCGCGCGGCGTTTTGTCTCGTAGCCCGAACATGAGGGAGTTCTGCGGATCGACGTCGATGTAGCCGAAGCCGCCGTTCGGCTTCTGGTACGGATCGATCGCGCAGTCCAGGCGCAGCAGGTCCCAACCAGTCGCGGTCTGCACCACGCCGAGACCACCGACGTAGTGCTGGACCGTCCGGAACCAGCCCTTGTCGCGGTTCGCGAGGCGATCGGCGCGAACGATCTCGCGCGCGGCCGCGATCGCATCGTCGCACGTGCCACCAGCGATCGATCGCACGGGCGCCTTCCCCGACTGCCAGATCCCCCAGCGGGTCCGCGTCCACGTGCTCATGTCGTCGTTGTAGGCATCGCCGCGCAGGCTCGCGAGCAGCGGTCCGTCCGAGAGGTCGCCCTTCGAGAACTTGATGCGCAGCGGCGGCAACGGCGGACGAGGTTCGGTGACTACGGCGAGATTCATGGATCGGACGATACCATCGTCAACCGCGAGCGAGGCGCACCAGCTGGCGCGCCACCTCGAGCATGCCGACGAGGTCGCGCACTTCCACGTACTCGTCCGTGGTGTGGATCAGCCGCATGCCGTTGGGCAGGTTCGCGCACGGCTTGCCAGCCTGGTTGAACACGTTCGCGTCGGAGCCGCCGCCGCACGGCACGAGCTGCGGCGCGTGGCCCGCGGCTTCCAGCGCGCGCATCGCGTGCGCGACGGGTTTGGAACGATCGGTGAACGCGTAGGCGCGGTACTCCTCGACGCACTGCACGTCCGCGTCCACGGCGTGGCGCGTTGCGGCGTCGGCGAACGCGGCGAGCACTTGCTCGGTGACCTCCGCGGCACGCTCGTGGTCGATGCTGCGCACTTCCGCGTGCAGCGTGCAACGTTCCGGGACGATGTTCACGGCGGTGCCGCCGTCGATCAAGCCGACGTTCGCCGTGGTGCGCTCGTCGATGCGACCGTGCGGCATCGCGGCAATCGCGTCGGCGGCGGCGCGGATCGCGCTGCGGCCGTGCTCGGGAGCGATGCCGGAGTGCGAGGCGACGCCGGTGAACGTGGCGGTGATCGACATCTGCGTGGGCGCTTCGACGACGATCTTGCCGATGTCGTTCGCGTGATCGAACACGTAGCCGAACTCTGCGTGCAGCGTGGACGCGTCGAACGCCTTGGCGCCGAGCAGTCCGATCTCCTCGCACGGGGTGAGCACGAGCTCCACGCCGGCGTGCGGCTCGCCCGATTGCACGAGTTCGCGCACGAGCTCGAGCATCACCGCCACGGCGGCCTTGTTGTCGCCGCCGAGGATCGCCTCGCGCTCGTTGGTGACGACGAGCACGCCGTCGCGGTCCTCCACCACGGGCACGACGTCGTCCTCGAGCGTGACCGTGTCCAGGTGCGCGCACAGGAAGATCGGCGTGCCGGGCGCGGTGGGTTCGAGGCGCGCGTAGAGGTTGCCGCAGCCAGCGCCACCACCGGGGATGGTGGTCGCGGCGTCGTCTTCGACAACTTCGAGGCCGAGGCCTTCGAGGTAGCCGCGGCACCACGTGGCGGCGCGGGATTTGTCGCGTGCCTCGGACGGGATCGCGGCGAGGTCCACGAACGTGTGCAGCACGGGCGGTACCTGCTCGGGCGCGAGCTCGTCGATCGCGATCGTCATCGGGTCGGGCCGTAGTCGGGGCCGGTGTCCGTCGTGCGAGCCGGGCCTTGGCTGGAGCTGTACACGGGACCGTTGTCGGGGCGTCGTCGGCGCACCACGCCGACGGTCCTCGTCTGCGTGTCCACGATCACCGGACCCAAGTCGGCGAGCGCCTTCGCACGCTCGGCGTTGGACAGGCGACCGTTCTTGTCGGCGTCGTACGTTCGCAGCAGCCTCGCGACCTCGGCTGCGGTGGTCACGCCGTCATGGTCCGCGTCGGCCTTGCGAAGCAGCGACTCGATCGAACCGATCGTCGTCGTCGCACGAATCAGCTTCGCGCCGGTCGGGATGCCGAGCAGCAGGAGCGGTTCGGTCGATCGTTGGGTGTCGACCACTCGGCGCGCCTCGCCGAGCGCTGCGGCGCCGTCCGCCGCCTGATAGGCGAGTCGACCGTCGTGATCCTGGTCGAAGTCGCCGATCAGCTGGGCGGCGACTTCCGCCATGGTCCACCCACTCGCGGCGCGATACGCACGCTCGGCTTGTTCAGCGGCCTTCTGCTGCTTGCCGTCCTCCACGATCGTGTGGATCAGCGCGGCGCCGATGGCGAGCCCGGCCACGCCGGCAATGATCGAAGCGACAGGATTCATGCGGGAATCGTATCGGGTCGCGTGCGCGCTCCGCGGCACCCCGCGAAACGTTTTCACGATCGCACTCGATGAACGGGCGGAGGGAATCACTCAAGCCAGGGGGACACACATCATGGACGTTGCCAATCTCAGGGCGGTCGCAGTCGACGCGCTCTATGCGGTACGCCACGCCGTTTCGGATGGCGGCGCGTTTCCCGAGAAATCCGTGATCGACAGCGCGCTCAACCGGTTCGAGGTGGACTTCTTCCCCAAGATGGAGACGCTGCTGAAATCGGTCACCGGCAACACAGACGGGGTGTATTCCGCGTCCGGACATGCCGTGCAGGCGATGCGAGGCCTCGCCGACACGCAGGGCACGGGCGCCTACAAACAGGCGCTCGACGGTTTCAC
>JBDHZF010000179.1:0-3889 GCA_039811765.1 Thermoleophilia bacterium
TACCCGCAGCATCCGGGTGCGCCGCCGCCGCCGGGCGATCCCGGCGCCGCTGGCCCTGCCACCGGATTTGCGATGCCCGTTGCTCCCCCGCCGCAGCATCCGGGGGCGATGCCGCCTGCCGCGATGAATCCCGTCGCGATGCCCGTCGGTCCCGTCATGCCGGGTGGTTCGGCGATGCCCGCCGCCGCGCCGCCACCGCAGTACCAGCCGCAGTCGCAGCAGCCCGCGACGATGCAGCCGGTCACCAATCCGTTCGGCGCGCCGCCGGCTGCTCCGGACACGAGCGCCCTCGCGTTCCCGAATCAGCAGCAGGAGCCTGTCGCCCCGCCCGCGCAGCCGGCACTGGCGCAGCAGCAACCAACCTTCGTGCCGCCGGCGGACGCGTCAGGTCCGCCCGCCGTGTTCGCGCCGCCGGCAATGCCGGCAATGCCGCCCGTGGCGCCGGTGCAGCAGGTGCCGCAAGCGCAACAGATGCCGCAGACGCCATTTCCGCCAGCAGACGTGGCCATGCCGCCTGCCGGCCCGCCCGCCGAGCTGAAGCTCCCCGAGGCACCAAAGATGCCCGAGGGGCTCAAGCCCGCGGCGAAGCCCGCTGACGTGCCGCCCACGCCGAACGGTCCGCCGCCGCCGCCGGCGGCGAACGCCAAGAAAGATCTCGCGTCGCTCGGCCTGAAGGGCGCGACGTCGATGCAGCTGCAAGCCAAGAAACTGCGCATCGGCGAAGTGCTCATCGACATGGGCATGATCGACCAAGGTCAGCTCGAGCACGCGCTGCGCATCCAGAAGGAGACGGGCCAGCGCCTCGGCAAGGTGCTGATCAGCGAGAACCTCGTCTCGTCGACTGACATCGCGAAGGCGCTCTCGCGTCGCTTGTCGATCGAGTACATCGAGCTCGGCGAGATGTCGCTCGACGCGGACACGCTCGCGCTGCTGCCGTTCGAGACGTGCTCGCGCTACGACGTGATCCCGATCGGCGAGCAGGGCGGCAGCATCCTCGTCGCGATGGCGGATCCAACGAACGTATTCGCGCTCGACGACCTGCGCCTGGTCGCCGGCCGCGACATTCGCGTGGTCGTCGCCTCCCCGGACCAAATCGACATCGTGCTCAGCCGCATGGTCAGCCTCGACGAGGCAGTTAGCGGTGCCGTCGCGAGCGCGGACGATTGGGAAGAAGACCACGTTCCGCTCGAGGACATCAAGAACTCCGAAGCGGACGCCCCCGCGGTGATGCTCGTCAACCAGATCATCACGCAAGCCGTGGTGAACGGCGTGTCCGACCTCCACTTCGAGCCGCGCGCCGACGACATGGTCGTGCGCTTCCGAAAGGACGGCGTGCTCCAGCACGTCACCACCGTTCCAGGCAAGCTGCGCAACGGCGTGACCAGCCGCCTGAAGATCATGGCGAGCCTCGACATCTCCGAGCGTCGCAAGCCGCAGGACGGTCGCGTCGGCCTTCGCGTGGGCGAGAAGCCGATCGACCTTCGTGTCGCGTGCCTGCCCACCGTGTATGGCGAGAAGAGCGTGCTTCGCGTGCTCGACAAGTCGAACGTCATGCTCGACATGTCGGACCTCGGCTTCCTGCCCGAACAGCTCGAGAAGCTGCGCTACTGCTACACGCAGCCGTACGGGTGCTTGCTCGTCACCGGTCCGACCGGTTCGGGCAAGTCCACCACGCTCTACGGCGCGGTCAACGAGATCAACGACGTCGAGAAGAACATCATCACGGTCGAGGACCCGGTCGAGTACCGGCTCAAGGGCATCAACCAGGTGCAGGTCAACAACAAGGCCGGTCTCAGCTTCGCCGCGGCGCTCAAGTCGATCCTGCGCTGCGACCCGGACATCGTGATGATCGGCGAGATGCGCGACCACGAGACCGCCTCGATCGGCATCGAAGCGGCGCTCACGGGCCACCTCGTGCTCTCCACGCTGCACACCAACACCGCGCCGGGCGCGGTGACGCGCCTCACGGAGATGGGCATCGAGCCATACCTCGTCTCCAGCTCCGTGCTCGGCGTGCTCGCCCAGCGTCTCGCGAGGCGCTTGTGCAAGTGCAAGGAGGAGTACACGCCCACGCGCGAGTACCTCGTGGAGATGCAGTTCCCGGATTGGGCGCTCGCCGAGTACGATCAACAGCCGTTCAAATTGTGGCGAACCAAGGGGTGCGAGGTGTGCTCCGGCAAGGGCTACAAGGGCCGCATGGGCCTGCACGAAGTGATGCTGATGAGCGAGGAGATCGCGAAGCTCGCGATCGCGCACGCCAGCGCGGAGGAGATCGAGAAGGTCGCCATCGAGCAGGGCATGGTCACGCTGTGGAACGACGGCGTGCGCAAGATCATGATGGGGCAGACGACGATGGAAGAACTCCAGCGCGTCGTGCAGCACTGATTCGCCCTGCAACTCCGCTCGTCGCGTCGCTTCCTTGCGCCTTCCGGGACTGGTTGAAGATTGCGACAAAGGGTGTCGCGAATTGCAACCACTCCCGGGGAACGACCGGCGACTGTCTGCGCGCCTGTGAGCGCGTCACGCACACGTCGAAACGGCACTGGGCGAGCCGTTGCGCTCCGTGCTGGATGCTCCACTGCTTCAGTCCGGACACCGAACGGCCGATGCGCACGAGGAAGATTCCGTCCACGACGAGGACTGCCCATGCTCGAGCTTCGTGATTTGTTCACCAAGATGGTGGATGCCGGCGCATCCGACCTCCACCTGGTGGTCGACGCGCCACCCCAGCTGCGCGTGCGCGGCGAGTTGCACACGATCGACGGCTACGGCCCGCTCACGCCGGAGGACACGCGCGAACTCGTGTTCGGCATCCTCACCAACGAGCAGCGGCAAAAGCTCGAAGTGCAGTGGGAGATCGACTTCTCCTACGCGGTTCCCGGCTTGTCGCGCTGGCGCGTCAACGCGTTCTTCCAGCGAGGCGCGGTCGGCGCCGCGTTCCGCATCATTCCGGAGAAGATCCGTCCGCTGTCGGACCTGAAGGTTCCCGACTCGGTCTACAAGCTATGCGACTTGCCGCGTGGTCTGGTGCTCGTCACTGGTCCGACCGGCTCGGGCAAGTCCACCACGCTCGCCGGCATGATCGACGTGATCAACGAGCAGCGCCACGAGCACATCCTCACGGTGGAGGACCCGATCGAGTTCATCCACCAGCACAAGAACTGCATCATCAACCAGCGCGAGGTGGGCGCCGACACCGACGGCTTCGCCCGAGCGCTCAAGAGCGCGCTGCGCCAGGACCCGGACGTGATCCTCGTGGGCGAGATGCGCGACCTGGAGACGATCCAGACCGCGCTCACCGCCGCCGAGACCGGACACCTCGTGTTCGGCACGCTGCACACCAACAGCGCTGCGAAGACCGTGGACCGCATCATCGACGTGTTCCCGCCACACCAGCAGGCGCAGGTTCGCGTGCAGCTCGCGTCGTCGCTGCAGGGCGTGCTCACGCAGACGTTGATCCCCACCAAGGACGGACAAGGCCGCGTGGTGGGCGTGGAGATCATGATCCCGAACGGCGCGATCAGGAACCTGATCCGCGAAGGGAAGATCTTCCAGATCCCGAGCGTGATGCAGACGAGCCAGGGCGAGGGCATGCAGACGCTCGACGCGGCGCTCGCCACGCTCGTTCGCTCCAATCAGATCACGCGCGACGAAGCGCTCAAGCGCTGCCACGAGCCGGAGGAGTTCACGCGACTGTTCGAGAACGGCGGTGGCGCGCCCACGCCGGGCAAGAACCTGTACCAGCGTCCCGAGGTGATTCGCCTGCAGCCGAAGGTGGACATCGCGCCTGCGGCGATCTCGGCCGATCCCGTGCCTGCGCCGAGCGTGGCTGCGCCACAGCCGCTGGCCACGCCAGCCGCCGGTGTGCCCGCGGCAGCGCCGGTCGCGG
>JBDHZF010000180.1:0-3884 GCA_039811765.1 Thermoleophilia bacterium
GCGCGCGCCGAACGCGGCGCCGGGCTCGAGCAGCACCGGCGCGGGGCCGTGGCCGTTCGCGGCGGCCTGCTGCTCGGTGGGCGGTTCGACTGGAGCCGGCGCGGCCTCCGGGCGAGCCGCAGTCGCAGCCGATCCAGCGCCGAGCGCGTCGGCGATGCGGTCGTAAAAGCCCTCGTCGCCCTGCAGCAGACGATCGATGACGTTCAGGAAGCGACCGGATTCCGCGCCCTGGATCACGCGGTGGTCGTACGTGGACGTCATCACCATGACCTTGCCCACGCCGAGCTGCGCGAGCTTGTCCTTGGGCAGGTGCTGGTACTCCACGGGGAAGTTGATCGCGCCGGTGGCAATGATCGCCGCCTGGCCCTTCATCAGGCGGGGCACGCTGGCGATCGTGCCCAACCCGCCCGGATTGGTGAGCGTCATCGTCGTGCCGAGCATGTCTTCCAGCCCGAGCTTGCCGGTGCGCGCCTTCTCCACGATGCCGTCGTAGGCGTTGAAGAAGCCGACCGCGCCGAGCGTGTCGGCCGCCTGCACGCACGGCACCATGAGTCCGCGCGTGCCGTCGGGTTTGGCCACATCCACCGCGAGCCCGAAGTTCACGTGCTCGTGTGGGATGCGGTACGGCTTGTTGTTGATCTCCTCGAACACGTGCCCCATCACGGGCACCTGCACATACGCCTCGATGATCGCCCATGCGACGAGGTGCGTGAACGAGAGCTTGCGCCCCGAGGACGCGAGCTTCGCGTTGAGTTCCTTGCGCTTCGCGTCGATCGTCGACATCGCGATCGTGCGGAAGGTCGTGGCCGTGGGCACGGTGAGCGACGCGTTCATGTTGCGGACGAGTCCGCCGTCGGGGCCCTTCATCAACGCGGCGCCGTCGGGCACGTCCGCGTTCGCTGCCGGCTTCGGTGCTGCCGGCTTCGGCGCGGGAGGCGTGGCCGTCGCGGCTGCCACGGGCGCGGCCGCGGCGGTGGCAGCCGATCCGGGCGCTCCGCCTTCGCGGAACAGCTGCTGCCATTCCTCGCCGACGCTCGCGGGATTCGCGAGCCAGTTCTCGTACATCAGCTGGACGAAGCCGTCATTCAGCGCGTCCGACTTGTCACCGTTCACGGTAGCTGCAGCCCCTCGTAGGGATTCGAGTATGTGATGGGGAGTCTCGCGGTCGTCTGCGCGCTGCGCGCGCACGAGCGCGACAGCTGCAAGTATGACACGTGCGCGGGGTGCAGGCGCCGTGTTCGTTATGTTGCCGTTCGTGCGCGCATTCGCAGCATCGGTGGTGGCGGTCGTGGCGGCGGCGACGCTGGTCGCTGGGTGCGGCAGCAGCGATCGCGTGGAGTACGAGCGCGACTTGGCGAAGGTCGGGCGAACGGTGGACGCGTCGCTCGAGCGCGTGCCTGCTGGCGACGATGCGGAGATCGGCCCGGAGGAGATCTCGCGCATCGCCGACGACCTGCGCGAAGCAGCGGATCAGCTCGACGACCTAGATCCGCCCGACGACGCGGCGAAGGCGCAGGCGCGGCTCGAGCGCGGGCTGCGCGGCGTGGCGAAGGCGTTCGACCAGCTGGCGAGCGACTTGGGAAGCGCGTCGACGGATTCGGCGAAGGCGGAGCTGTTCGTGCGGTTCGCGCGCGACGAGAAGATCGATCGCGCGTTCGACGATCTCGTCGAGGCGCAGGAGGCGTACGCGCGCGAGGGGTACCGTGTGTTCGGCAAGTCGTCGGACGCGGCGTCCACGGTCAGCCAGTAGGCACGTCGGTCGGCTGAGCGTCCACGCCCGGGGTGTTCGCGTCGATCGGCTCGCTCGTGATCGTGATCGGCACCATCGTGTCGTCGCCGCGTGCGGGGTCGGAGTCGTCGACGGGCGGTCGGTACACGTGCAGCTCCCACGAACCGGGTCTCACCTTGGCGACGTTCACCTTCGTGGAGAACTTACCGCGGCACGGCGCGCCGCAGCTGGCGGTCGTCACGCCCTGCGCGAGCGGCTTGCCTGACGCGTCGAGAATCACCCACGCGATCGTGCCTTCGTGCACCTTCGCTGTGCCTGACAACGTGAACGAGCCGTGCACGCTCGCGAGCATCGACGGGGATTCGACGATGATCGCGGGGACCGCTTCGGGCTCGAGCCCGGGGTCCGGCGTCTCGGGCGCCGTCGTGACTGCTTCGCGATCGCTCGCCGCCTTGGTGGACGCGTCGTCCGATCCGCACCCACTTGCGAGCACGAGCGTGCAGGCGACGAGCATCAGCGCAGTGATCTTCTTCACGCGCGCGCTCCCGCGCGCGAGAGCATTGACCCACCAACCACCGCTTCGCGTCCGTCCGCGAAGCGCACCCACGCCTTCGTCCCGCCGTCGTAATCGGCGGCTTCGAGCAACAAGGTCGCGTCGTTTCCAGCGACGCTGACATGCTCGGCGACGAATGGATTGTCGCCGCGCCACGCGCGCACGAACGGGTTGGTGGCGAGTTCCTCGGCGACGGTGGTCGCGTCGACGTGACCGGGATAGAGCGTCGTGGTCGCCGGCAGGGCCAGGATGCGCTGGAGGATCGACTCGCGCAGATGCTCGAAGCCGTCGACGCCGCCGTTGAGCGTTCCGCCCACGGTTCCGTGAAAGAGCGCGTCCCCAGTGAACGCGGCGATCGCGACGCGGTCCTCGTCCTCGACCACCCATGTCACATGCGGATCGCAGTGGCCGGGCGTGGGCAGCGCGCGAAGGCGCAGATCGCCGGAGCTGATCGTGAAGCGATCGGTCAGCGAATCGGGCAAGACCAGCTGCGCGTCGAAGCGCTCCTGCAGCTCGACCATGTGGGTGGTGTGGTCGTGGTGCTCGTGCGTCAGCAGGACGTGCGTGACATGCACGCCGAGCTCGTCGGCCGCGACCAGCAGCGGCTCGATCGGCGCGCCCGCGTCCACGATCACGGCGTGCCCGCCGGCGTGGTCGGCGACGAGGTACGCGTTGGAGAGCCACTCTGGGTGCATGCTCGTGGTGACGATCATGTGAAGCAGCTACCCGCTGCGGACGCTCGTCACGCGCTCGTGTCGTACGTGCGCTCGTGCGGGTTGACGGCGTCCGTCGCCACGCCGCCCGACGCGAGCCCGAGCGCCGCGCCGACCGCCATCGCGGCAACGACCTTGCCTGTCGTGGCGATCAAGCCCGAGCCGCGCTTCGCGAGCAGCAACGTGGCGAGCACGCCCGTGACGAACGCGCCGGCGCCTGCGCCCGTCGCGCGAGCGGCGAAATCCGACTTGGTGGTGGAGAACACAGTGGGCGCGACCAAGCCGCCGGCGACCAACGGCGCGAGCGTGACGGCGCCTGCGAGCGACAGGCTGTTGCGCACGCCACGGCGACTGTTGCCGAGCAGCTGGAGCGCCGCCGTGACCGCGGCACGGATCCCATGGCCTTCCTTGATCGTCGTGCGCAGGACCGTTGCCGCAGTGCGCGTGCCGAGGATTCCAGCGCCCACGGCGATCGCGGCCGGAACGCCCACGATGAGCGGCACCTTCACGCCCCAGTCGATCGTGCTCGACACGTCCTGCTTGATGCGTCCCGCCAACGAGGACGGTTGTGTGGGCGTGCGTCCTCGAACTGGCGGATCTCCGGCTTTGGGCTTGGCCCACTGGTCGTGGACGAAGCGCAGCGCAGTGGTTTCCGCGTCGATCTCCTGCCAATGCGAATCGTGGATCGCCTGCTGCATGCCGAGCTGTTCGGTGCTGCCGTCAGGCGCTCGCCATCGTAGTTCGTGCAGGATTGCCGCGCTGCTCGACCAGCCGCGCATCGTGTTGGCGCTCGCGCTCGCCGTGAGCAATCCGATGCCGGCGCCGGCCGCAACGCCCGCGGCGGCGAGCGCTTTCGCGGGCAGGCCGCCACGGAACGCGCCCGCGGCAA
>JBDHZF010000181.1:0-3875 GCA_039811765.1 Thermoleophilia bacterium
GTTCCTGGATGATCTTGCCGTTGCCGCGCACCGGGCCGTCGAGGCGCTGCAGGTTGCAGTTGATGACGAAGACGAGGTTGTCCAGGCCTTCGCGGCCGGCGACCGAGATCGCGCCGAGGCTTTCGGGCTCGTCGCACTCGCCGTCGCCCATGAAGCACCACACCTTGCGGTCGGACTTGGGCATCAGGCCGCGGGCTTCGAGGTACTTCCAGTTGCGTGCCTGGTAGATCGCGCCGATCGGGCCCAGGCCCATCGAGACGGTCGGGAACTGCCAGAAATCGGGCATCAGCCACGGATGTGGATAGGAGCTGATGCCGCGGCCGTCGACTTCCATGCGGAAGTGGTCGATCTGGGATTCGCTGAGGCGGCCTTCGAGGAAGGCGCGGGCGTAGATGCCGGGGGAGCTGTGGCCCTGGACGGCGATGAGGTCGCCCGGATGATCGGCGCTGGGCGCGCGCCAGAAGTGGTTGAAGCCGACGTCGTACAGCGTGGCCGACGAGGCGAAGGAGGCGATGTGGCCGCCGAGGTCGCCGGGCTTGCGGTTGGCGCGCACCACCATCGCCATCGCGTTCCAGCGGATCATCGAGCGGATGCGCCACTCCATGTGCGGGTCGCCGGGCATGCGCGGTTCGAGGTGCGCGGGGATGGTGTTGATGTACTCGGTGGTCGGTGCGAACGGCAGGTGCGCCCCGGCGCGGCGGGTGAGTTCGACCATGCCTTCCAGCAACTGGTGCGCGCGCCCGGCGCCGTCGGCGTCGATGACGGCCTTCAGCGACTCGATCCACTCGCGGGTCTCGGTCGGATCGGGGTCGTTCTGCAGCAGTTCGTTCAACCAGCTCATGGAAGCTCCGCGGGCGGCCGGGCCGCCGGATGGGGGATCGTCGATTCGAGCCCGGATTCTAGCAGCGCCCCCCGGTCGCGCCCCGTACGGGGGCGTGCGGTGGACGGCGCGCCGGCAAAGAATTCGATTCCATCGCGCGCGGCGACGCGGGTGCGGGTCAATCCCCGGCGAGGGCGCGGCAGCGTGCGCGGAACTCGGCGAGTCGCGCGGCATGGTGCGGGATGGCGCGCAGGCGCCTGGAGACTTCGTCGCAGGCCGCAGCGTGCAGCCGCAGGTCCCAGGCGTTGAGCGCCATCGCGGCGTCGAAGGTGTCGGTGCCCCAGGCCTCGCGGCAGCGGGCGAGCAGCGCGTCGGCGGTGAGGGCGCGTTCGCTTTCGGGCGAGGACACGTTCTGCGGCACGCAGGCGAAGTCGATCTGCGGCACGGACGGGCGGACGAAATGTTCGCCCGCCACGAGGCTTTCGTCGAAACGTTCGACCACGCCCGGCACGGACATGTCTTCCAGGCGCTCGATCGCGCGCTGCAGGTCGCGCGCGTGCGCGGGCCGCGAGAACATGGCGCCGTTGGCGAGATAGTGGAGCTGCACGTCGTTCACGACGAACGGCGAGCGTTCGACGAGATGCGCGACGAAACCCGCCTCGTCGTGGCCCTGCGCCAGGTGCCCCAGCCAGTGCGCCGGATCCAGCCGGCGGCCGTAGTGGTAGAGCGAACGGATCCGCGCCAGCGGATGGCGGATGAAGCAGATGTCGTGGAACTCGATGCCGCGTGCCTGCGGCCGCGGGTAGCGGAGGTGATGGCTGCTGATCGCCGCGATGTCGGGAGTGGCCTGCACGAGGCGGACGACGTCCTCCGCCATCAGCCGGGCGTCGTCGTGCTCGCCGTGGAAGTCGACCAGCGCATCGCCGAAGCTGCGGCGAAGCGCGTAGTCGATCGTGCTGCCCCCGTTCTTGAAGAGGTGGTAGTGCAGCACGACGAAACGGTCGCGCGTCACCGGGATTCGCAGATCGCGGGTCATCGCCGCCGGCCTCAATCCTCGCGCAGCGCCCGCCGGTTCGAGGCCTCGGCGTCGCCGCGCTGCTGGCGGATCTGGGCGTCGACGGCGGCGATGGCGGTCATGTTGACCACGCGGCGCGGCGTGGAGGCGGGGGTGAGGATGTGCGCGGGCTGGTCCAGGCCCATCAGGATCGGGCCGATGGCGACGCCGTCGGTCATCACCCGCACCATGTTGTAGGTGATGTTCGCCGCGTCGAGGTTGGGCATCACGAACAGGTTGGGGCGGCCGCTGAGCGTGGTGTGCGGGAACATGCGCCGGCGCAGGCCTTCGTCCCACGCGGTGTCGGCCATCATCTCGCCGTCGATCTCCAGCTTCGGCGCGCGCCGGCGGACGATCTGGTAGACCTGCCGCATCTTCGCCGCGCTGGGGTTGTCGTGGCTGCCGTAGTTGGAGTGCGACAGCAGCGCGACGCGCGGTTCGATGCCGAACAGCTTGAGGCGGTAGCTCGCCATCAGCGTGGCCTCGGCGATCTGCTCGGCGCTGGGGTCCACCTGCACGTGGGTGTCGAGGAAGAACCACACGCCCTGGCCGTTGATGACGCCGGTCATCGCCGCGGTGCCGGACACGCCGCGGTCGAAGTTGAAGATGCTGCGCAGGTAGCCGAGCTTCTTGTGGAAGCGCCCGACCAGGCCGCAGATCATCGCATCCGCTTCGCCGCGTTCCACCATCAGCGCCGCGATCAGCGTGGAGCGCGAGCGGATGAGGTTCTTCGCCGCGGCGGGGGTCACGCCGCGGCGTTCGGTCAGCGCGTGGTACTGCTGCCAGTAGTCGTTGAAGCGCGGGTCGTCGTGGATGTTGGTGAGGTCGAAGTCGACGCCCGGGCGCATGCGCAGGCTCAGGCGCTGGATGCGCGCGTCGATGACGTCCGGGCGGCCGATCAGGATCGGGCGCGCCAGGCCTTCGTCGATCACGGTCTGCACCGCGAGCAGCACGGTCTCTTCCTCGCCTTCGGCGTAGACCACGCGCTTGGGATCGCGGCGGGCGCGGTCGTACACCGGCTTCATCAGCAGGCCGGTGCGGTAGATGAACTGCGCGAGCTTCTCCTCGTACGCCGGCATGTCGACGATCGGTCGCTGCGCGATGCCCGAATCCATCGCCGCGTTCGCCACCGCCGGCGCCAGCACCGTGAGCAGGCGCGGGTCGAACGGGCGCGGGATGATGTACTCGGCGCCGAAGCGCGGCACTTCGCCGCCGTAGGCGCTGCCGAGGTCGGAGGCTTCCATGCGCGCGAGCTTCGCGATCGCGCGCACGCAGGCGAGCTTCATCGCCTCGTTGATCTCCGTCGCGCCCACGTCCAGCGCGCCGCGGAAGATGTACGGGAAGCACAGCGCGTTGTTGACCTGGTTCGGGTAGTCGCTGCGGCCGGTGGCGATGATGCAGTCGGGGCGGACCTGCTTCGCGTCTTCCGGCAGGATCTCGGGATTGGGATTCGCCAGCGCGAGGATGATCGGGCGATCGGCCATCGTCGCGACCATCTCCGGCTTCAGCACGCCGCCGGCGGACAGGCCGAGGAAGATGTCGGCGCCGTCGACGATCTCGGCCAGCGTGCGCTTGCCGGTGTCGCGGGCGTAGCGCGCCTTGTCGGGATCGAGGTGCGGGCGGCCGGTGTAGAGCACGCCGTCGCGGTCGACCGCGAGGATGTGCTTCGGCTTCATGCCCAGCGCCACCAGCATGTCGAGGCAGGCGATGCCCGCGGCGCCGGCGCCGGAGGTGGCGAGCTTCACCTCGCCGATCTTCTTGCCGACGATTTCCAGCGCGTTGAGCACGGCGGCGCCGACGATGATTGCGGTGCCGTGCTGGTCGTCGTGGAAGACCGGGATGTTCATCCGCTCGCGCAGCTTGCGCTCGACGATGAAGCACTCCGGCGCCTTGATGTCCTCGAGGTTGATGCCGCCGAAGGTGGGTTCCAGCGCGGCGATGATGTCGACGAGCTTGTCGGGATCGCGCTCGTTGACCTCGATGTCGAACACGTCGATGCCG
>JBDHZF010000182.1:0-3762 GCA_039811765.1 Thermoleophilia bacterium
AGAAGCGCGACCTCGAGGAGAACTGGGAAGCGTCCGACGACACTCCGCAGCCTGAGGTGGGCGAGGAGGAGATCGCCGACATCGTGAGCATGTGGACCGGCATCCCGGTCTTCAAGCTCACCGAGGCCGAGACCCAGAAGCTCGTGCGCATGGAGGAGGAGCTGCACAAGCGCGTCGTGGGTCAGGAGGCCGCGATCACCGCGGTCGCCAAGGCGATCCGCCGTGCGCGCGCCGGCATCAAGGACCCGAAGCGTCCCACCGGCTCGTTCATGTTCCTCGGCCCGTCGGGCGTCGGCAAGACGGAGCTGGCGCGCACGCTCGCGGAGTTCCTGTTCGGCGACCAGGACGCGATGATCCAGATCGACATGTCCGAGTACATGGAAAAGCACGCGGTGAGCCGCCTCGTCGGCTCGCCTCCCGGCTACGTCGGCTACGAGGAGGGCGGTCAGCTCACCGAGGCCGTGCGCCGCAAGCCGTACTCGGTGGTGCTGCTCGACGAGGTCGAGAAAGCGCATCCGGACGTGTTCAACATCCTCTTGCAGATGCTCGAGGACGGACGCGTCACGGACTCGCAGGGTCGGCACGTCGACTTCCGCAACGTGATCGTGATCATGACGAGCAACATCGGCGCGGGCATGATCACCAAGAACGTGAGCCTGGGCTTCTCGATGGGCGCCGAAGACGCCGGCATGTCGCACGACGACATGAAGGGCAAGGTCATGGGCGAGCTGAAGAAGCACTTCCGCCCGGAGCTGCTCAACCGCATCGACGAGGTCATCGTCTTCCACAAGCTCACCAAGGAGGAGATCCGCGAGATCACCAACCTGCTGATGGTGCGCCTGCACAAGCAGATGGCCGACCACGATCTCAAGCTGGAGATCACCGAAGCCGCGTTCGAGCTGCTGCAGGAGGAGGGGTACGACCCGACGCTGGGCGCTCGTCCGATGAAGCGCGCGATCCAGCGACTGGTGGAGGACCATCTCGCCGACGCGATGCTCGGCAAGTCGCCCGCGGCCGGCTCCACGCTGGTGGTGGATCGCGCCAAGGGCGATGCCAAGCAGACCGAGATCAAGGTGAAGGCTCCACGCAAGCCGCGTGCCAAGAAGGAGCCCGAACCCGCAGCGGTCGGTGTCGCCGAGTCGGAGGAGGCGGCCGCCGCCGACGAAGGTTCGGCCGAGGAGTGAACGCAGTTCGATGGGGGCGGCTCCGGTTCGGGGCCGCCCCCGTCTTCTTCTACGCGCTCTCGGCCACGTCGCTCTCCAGCGCGTGCCGGGGCCTCGCGATGCGCAGGGCGAACGACAGGTGCGCGTCATGCTGCGCACGGGCGAGCACGGCGAATCCAGCTGTCGCGACGATGCACCACGCGCCGGCGATCGCGTATGCCGTCGCGGGCGAGGTCGCGTCGACGACGAGGCCGGCGAGCGCGAGGTTCGTGCCCCAGATCGTCGAGTTCAGCGCTTGCATCGCTGCGCTCACGCGCGCACGCACGCGATCGTCGGTGTGCTGCTGCTGGACCGTGGTGCCCACCACGTCACCCGTGGCCATCGCGAATCCGCCTGCGAACATGAGCGCAACCACGATCGAGAACGTGGGCGCGAGGCCGGTCAATGCGAGCACGGCTGCGCACGCCGCGGAGCTGCGAACGAGCACGCTCGCGCCCCGATGCTCGATGCGGACGCGTCGCGCGCGCCACGCGCCCAGCAACGACCCGCCACACCAACTCGAGACGATGACGCCCAGTCCGGCCTCGTCCATCCCGAACGAGATGCACAGGGGCAGTTCAGCTGCCGACACGAACGCGAACGCCGCGCAGATCCCGGCGTATCCCACCGCGATGCAGCGCAGGACCGGTTCGCGCGCGATCGCGCGTGCGCCCGCGAGCAGGCCGTCGTCGTTGCGGCTGCGCACCGAATCCGGAGCCTCGCTGGTGGTGTTGACGGCGCTGGGCGTGGCGCCGCCGAGCTGACCGGCGACAAGCAGCATGAGCGCCGCCGCCACGATCGAGGTGGCCGCGTCGACGAGCAGTGCGGATCGCGTGTCCGCCAACGCGATCATCGCGCCGCCGAGCATCGGACCGAGCATGTGCCCGGTGCTGCGCGCCATCGCCAGAGTCGCATTCGCACGGCCGAGCTGCATGCTCGGCACGAGCTTCGCGACTGCGGCGTCGAGCGCGCTCCCGCAACAGACCGTGGCGAACGCGTGCAGCATGGCCGCGGCCGCCAGCGCCGCGAGCGATCCCGACGCGGCCATCAAGCACAGGGCGATCGCGGTACCGACCTCGGCGGCGACGATCACGCGGCGTCGCTCGCAGCGATCGCCGATCCAACCTGCCACGGGCGCACCGATTATTCGGGCGACGGTCGCAGCGAGCAGCACGAGCGTCGCATCGCTGGCGCTTCCGGCGTAGCGCCATGCAATGGCGAGCAGCGCGATGTAGCCGGCCTCGGCGCCGGCCACTGAGACGCCACGACTGATCGCGAGCAGGCGAACGTCGCGCTGCCACGGGAGCGAATGTCGGTGATCGGTTGAGCGGCTGCGGAGGCGGGCGCGCACGGGAGTACCTCGAAAGTGGGGGAAGGACGGTGAACGGGAGCGGTCGCGGAAACGGCGTCAGCCGAGGCGATGCAGCAGGGAAAGGACCGAGCCGGCTGCGACCACGCATGCGACCACGGCGAGCGCCGCGTGGTCGTAGCTGATGGGGGTCGTGTGGCTCATCGGGGGTCCTAGATGCCCGTTCGAGGCATTCGAGAGTACGAAAACGCAGCTCCGAGGAGCTGCGTGAAGCTCACTGTAGCGGCGAGTTCGGAGCCGCGCAACCCCTCCTCGCACATTCGTCGCCTGAGCCGTCGTCCGCTGCTTGGCGTGGTAGTCGCGCGCCCGTTCGCGTCGTCCCTCGTTCGTGTCGTGATTGGGTGCACTGAGCAGGCGCTGGTGATCGCGCTCAGTGCACCTAATGCGGTTTGGCGCCCCATCTCGCCGGACGATGTCGCGCATGAACGCACGAATGCGGCAAGAGATCCCTGGAGGATCGGTCGGTCAGGTGCAACGACCGTCGCGCACCACTCGATGAAACGATGGACGAGCGCGTGGTCGAGTGGCCGTGCGCAGTGTGGACGGGATGGAGCTTCGATGGAGATCGACGGGACACGCGCTGGGCTGTACGTGGGCTTCGGTGCGCTCACGGGCATTTCGTTCACCGCGGTTCGGCATGGGTTCAACCCGAAGGCGCTCGCGCTCGGCGCCGCGACTGGGATCCTGGCCGGTGCCGCGCAGGCCGGAGTGGAACAGCTCAGCGGATCCGGCGGGAAAGGCATGGCCGCGTCCACTGCGGTTGGCGCGCTCGTCGGCGCGGCATTGCTCGGACGCGTGTCCACGACCGGCGCCGCCGCGTCATATGGAAAGGCGACTGTCATCGGCGCCGCCGCGGGCTTGCTCGGTCCGATCGCGGCGGGCATGGTCCTCGCGCAGGTGCAGCCAGCCTGATACGCCCTTCACGCGCTGCCGCTGCTAGCGTGCACTAGCGATGGCGCAGATCGACGACCTCACCCAGCTGCAACGCGCTCGCGAACGCACGCTCGCACTGCTCGCGGACATCCCCGACGAGCTGCTCATGCAGCCGCCGAGCTCGATCATGTCGCCGCTCGCATGGGATCTCGCGCACGTCGGCAACTACGAGGAGCTGTGGATCCTGCAGCGCGTTGCCGGTCTCGCGCCCACGAACGAGCAGTACGACGACATGTACGACGCGTTCCGCCACGAGCG
>JBDHZF010000183.1:0-3724 GCA_039811765.1 Thermoleophilia bacterium
GACGTGACCACCCCCGGGGACACGCCCGGCGCGAGCGATCTCGGCGATCTGAAGCTCGGCGCGGGGCCGATCCTCTCGCGCGGGTCGACGCTGGACGCGCGCGTGGTGGACGCGTTGATCGCCGCGGCCGAGGATGCCGACTTGCCGCATCAGTTGCGCGCCAAGGGGCTGCGCACCGCGACGGACGCGGACCAGACGATCAAAGCCGGACGCGGCATGGCCACGTGCCTCGTGAGCGTGCCGGCTCGCTACTTGCACACCCCCGTCGAACAGGTCGATCTTCGCGATGTTCGAACCTCGATCGACGTGATCCTCGCATGGGTCGAACGCATGGGACGAAACGCCAAGGAGCACGCGTGAGCGAACACGACGACAACGCCGATGACAAGCGAACGGTGCCGTACTACCGCGGCGACGTTCGCGTCGAGGGCGACGCCCATGCGTTCTTGATGCGGCTGCTCGACACGCCCGCGCCCAGCGGGTTCGAAGAACCCGCCGCGCAACTCGTGATGGAGTACGCGGAGCCTTGGGCGGACGCGGTGAGCGTCGACTCGATCGGCAACGTGCACGTCGTCGTCAATGCCGAAGCCGCGGGGCCGCGCGTGATGGTGACCGGTCACATCGACGAAATCGGGTTCATCGTGACCCGCGTCGACGACAAGGGCCTGCTCCGGTTCGAGCAAGTCGGTGGCTGGGACCTCGCCGTTCCGGCTGGTCAGCGCGTGCGAATCCTGACCCGAAACGGAACGCTGCTCGGCACGGTGGGCAAACTCGCCGCGCATCAGCTCAAGGACCGCACCAAGGGTCCCACGCTGAAGGACCTGTGGATCGACATCGGCGCGTCCAGCGGCGACGAGGCGAAGGCGATGGTGCGCATTGGCGACCCGATCGTGCTCGACACGACGCCGCACGAATTTCCAAATCGACGCGTCATGAGCCGATCCGTCGACGATCGAATCGGCGCGTTCATCGCGCTGGAGGTCGCACGCCGGGCGAAGGGTTCGGACGTGCAGGTCGTCGCGCTGTGCGCCACTCGCGAGGAGATCGGCTGCATCGGCGCGATGCCCGGCACGTATGGAGCGGCACCCGACGAAGCGATTGCCGTGGACGTGACGTTCACGAGCGACGTGCCGGGCGACCACGCGGAGGATTCCGAGGTTGGGAAAGGACCGTCGGTCACGTTCGGCGGCACCACGCGCGCGCGAATCGGCCGTGAATTGCTCGCGATCGCCGAGGACGCCGGCATCGACGTGCAGATCAGCGCAGCTGGACGACTCACCTACACGGACGCCGACGCTGTGGTGCGCGCCGGCAGCGGCGTGCCGGTTGGCGTGGTGAGCGTCCCCACGCGCTATCTGCACTCGCCCGGCGAGCTGTTTGCGCTGGAAGACGCCGAAGCATCGATCGATCTGATCACGCGCTGGGCGACCCGCGAACGCTGACTGCGACACGGATTCGCGCGAGCAGTCAGACTTTCGCCATGCAGCTTGCTCCCGTCGCTTCCGTTGGCCTCTGGAATCCGAGTTCCGCGCCCGTCGCGGCCGCGCCTCGCAGGCCCATGCAGGCGCTGTCGATCGACACGGTCGCCGGCGCTGCCCAGATCGCAGCGGCGAGCGATCTCGACAAGTACTACGCGACTGCGCAAGGCAAGACGGGCGCCGACCTGTTGCGAGCGTTGCATCTGATCGTTCGCACCGGCCATGTGGATCGAGGCTATGCCGATGCCCGCGACGAGCTGTTCGGCGACATCGCGGATCTCGACGGCGACAATCAGATCGAGGACGTGTTCACCGGCAAGACGTACGGCCCGATCACGAACCGCAAGAACGCCTACGACCGCGGCATGAACACCGAGCACACGTGGCCGCAGTCGCAGGGCGCGACGGGTATCGCGCAAAGCGACCTGCATCACCTGCAGCCGGCGGACATCGTCACCAACGAGCGGCGGGGCAGCTTGCCCTACGGCGACGTGGTGACCGCCGATTGGCAAACGAGCAGCGGCCCCGAACAGGCCAAGCGCGGCGTGGACGCGCTCGGCGTGCAGGTGTTCGAGCCGCGAGCGAGCATCAAGGGCGACATCGCTCGCGGCTTGCTCTACTTCTTCACGCGCTACTCGCAGTCGCGAACGCTTGATTTCTCGCTCGAGGACTTCCGCCACGAAGTGCCGACCTTGATTCGTTGGAACAAGGCAGATCCCGTGTCCGACGTGGAACGCATGCGCAACGACGCGATCCAGAAGGTCCAGGGCAACCGCAACCCGTACATCGATCACCCCGAGTTCGTGGACGCGGTCGGCTTCGATCGGCTCGACCTGCGCAAGTGACCCGTCGCCGATCGCTGGCGTGGGCCGTTGCTACCCTCGCCGCGTCCCTCGCGCTGATCGCATGGGTGGCGATCTGGGGCGAACCGTCCTTCGACGAGACGCTCGTCCAGCGCGCCAGTGGGTGGCGTGACGGCGTCGTCGGCGCGGCGATGCACGCGTCATCGTGGTTTGGGTACGCGTCGCGAATCGTTCCGGTGATCGCGTGCGTGGTCGTCGTGTTGACGCTGCGTGCGCGTCACGATGCGGCGCTCGTCGTCGCGCTTGCGTCGCTGCTGGGGCTGGCCGGATTCTGGTCGCTGAAGCACATCGTCGAACGGCCGCGACCGGACATCGCCGCGCACGCGATCTCGGGCTGGTCGATGCCGAGCGGTCACGCCACGACCGCCTTCGCGCTGGCGGTTTCCCTGATCGTGGCGGTTCCATGGATTCGGGGTCGACGCTGGCGCTCCGCGGCGCTGCTCGTGTGGGCGTCGCTCACTGCAGTTTCTCGAGTCGTGCTCGGCGTGCACTACGTGACCGATGTCGTCGCAGGCGCGCTGCTCGGAACCGGATGCGCGCTGCTGGCCTTCGCGCTCGTGAATCCCCGTCCGTCGCGGTAACCTTCGCGTCATGTGCGGTCGATATCAACTCGCGCTGCCTGGGCGCACGCTCGCGAATCTGCTGGACGCGCGGCTCGCGGCGGCGGACGTGCAGCCAACATGGAATGCCGCGCCGAGCCAGACACTGCCCGTGCTCGGCCTCTCCGCGGACGGCGAACGCGTGCTCCAAGCCGCGGAGTGGGGACTCGTGCCCACATGGGCGAGGCTTCCGGGTCGCGACCTGCGGCCGCTGATCAACGCGCGGTTGGAGACGGTGCTGGACAAGCCGTCGTTTCGCTCGGCGGTGCGCACCGGTCGCGTGCTCGTCCCCGCCACTGGGTTCTATGAATGGGCGGGGGCGAAAGGCGCCAAAGTCCCGCATGCGATTCGCGTGCGCGGCACGGCGATCGATCCGGAGCGTGGCGTTCGTCTCGATCATGTTGCAAGCGAGCAGGAGACGGCCGAGCCGTTCCTGATCGCGGCGATCGCAGAGGAGTGGGCCACGCCGGACAACGTTCCCGAGCTCACGTTCACGATCCTCACCACCGAGCCGAACGAACTGTGCGCGCCGATCCACGATCGCATGCCGGTGATTCTCGAAGGAGACGATGCCCAAGCGTGGCTCGAAACGCCACCGGAGGCCACCGAGCTGCTCGTGACGTCGCTCCCGCCGTTTTCCGCGCAGCGCATGGAAGCATGGCCGGTGTCGCGCGCCGTGAACGACGTTCGCCAAAACGGCCCGCAGCTCGGACTGCCGGAACTCGTGTTGTAGGGTCGGAGGCATCAACGACGCCACGCCAAGGAGTATGAAGAGGCGGACGAT
>JBDHZF010000184.1:0-3659 GCA_039811765.1 Thermoleophilia bacterium
CTCGACGTGGTCGACGCCGTTCGGCGCTGGGGCGACCGGCCGCTGTTCCTCGTGCAGGCCGGCATCGAGGACCGCTTCCGCATTCCGCAGACGCGCCTGCTCGAGAACGCCGCCGGCGCGAACACCGAGGCCTGGCGCGTCGCCGACGCCGGCCACAATCAGGCGTGGATCCGCCACCGCGACGAGTACGAGCGGCGCGTGCGCGGGTTCTACCGCGAGTTCCTGCGCGATCCGTCGCGCGTCCGTGTGGAGGTGAGCCGATGAGCGCGCAGGTCCGGATCGGGACGCAGGGCTGGTCGTACGACGACTGGAAGCACGTGTTCTACCCGCCGGGCTCGAAGCAGGAGGACCGGCTGCCGTTCTACGCGAGCGTGTTCGACACGGTCGAGCTCGACACCACGTTCTATCACGCGCCGCGCGCGACGATCGCGCGCTCGTGGGAACGCCACACGCCCGACGGCTTCCGCTTCGCCGCGAAGGTGCCGCGCGCGATCACGCACGAAGGCCAGCTGCGCGGCGTGGCGGAGCAGCTCGACCTGTTCGTGCGCGCGATGGAGCCGCTCGGCGACAAGCTCGGCCCGTTGCTCGTGCAGCTGCCCGCCGAGTTCCGCCGCGACCCCGAGACGCTGCGCGACCTCGACACGTTCCTCGCCGGCCGGCCCGCGCACGCGCGGCTCGCGGTGGAGTTCCGCCACGACTCGTGGCACGCCGACGTCGTCTACGAGGTGCTGCGCCTGCACGGCGCCGCGCTCGCGTGGACCGAGTGGCGCGAGCTGCCGCGGCTCGAACAGGTGACCGCCGACTTCCTCTACCTGCGCTGGCTCGGCGACCGCCGCGAGATCGACAAGTACGATCGCGTGCAGATCGACCGCAGCGACTCGTTCGAGTCGTGGACCACGGCGCTGAACGGCGTGCTCGGCCGCGTGCACGAGGTCTACGGCTACTTCAACAACCATTGGGCCGGCCATTCGCCCGAGAGCGCGAACGAGATGAAGCGCCGCCTCGGCCTGCCGTTCGTCGAACCCCGCGCCGCCTGGCCGCAGGGCGAGCTGTTCTAGCGAGGCCCGTCGCATCCCCCTCGGCGCCGAAGCCGGCTGCCCCGAGGCGGGGGCCCGGGGGGGAGCCACCCCGCGCAAGAAATCCCTTCAGTTATCCCGGGGCCCCGGCCGATAAGACCCCTGCCCGCAGGCATTCGGGCATGGAAGCCCACGGACGGCAACCCCTCGCCGGAAGTGGACACGCAGTCGCCGTAGTGTGTCCTTTCGTTCGAGGGGGAGATGAGCGAGACCAGCCTTTCCGTCCGCGGCGTGCCGCCGCAGTCCCTGCGCCACCGCGTCGACGAACTGATCGCCCCGTCCGCGCCCGTCACGCGCCGCGACCTCTTCGCCGGCCGGCAGAAGCCGATCGAGACCTTCCTCCGCGCGCTCGAGCAGCCCGGCCAGCCGCTCGTCGTCGTCGGCGAGCCCGGCACCGGGAAGTCCTCGCTGCTCGCCATGGCGCCGGAGTTCTCCGACGCGCCGCTCACCGTGGTGCGCGTCGTCGCCGAGGGCGGCGACACCTTCCCGATGCTCTGGCGCAAGGTCGCCGACCACGTGCGCGCGTCCGTGCTGCGCGCCGAGCGCGGCCTCGCCGGCTCGCCGTTCGGCGGCCGCGTGCTCTCCGACGCCGGCGTGACGCCCGGCGGCAATCTCTCGGTCGCGCAGGCCGTGACGCTCGTGCGCGGCATGGCCGAGACGAACCCGGTCCTGATCGCGTTCGACGCCTTCGACCGCGCCGACGCCGAAGCGCGCGGCTGGATGGCGCAGGTCGTCACCCAGGTCGCGGCTCTCGCGCCGCGCGCCATCCTCGTCGTGTCGGGCTGCGCCGCCAGCGCCGCCGAACTCGTGCCGTCCATGGAGGGCGTCATGCCGCTGCACCTGACCCGGATGTCGAACGAAGAGTGCATCGAGACCGTCCTGCGCGACCTGCGCGTCACCGGCCTGTCGGCCGAAGACGAGGTCGTCGAACGCATCGCGACGCTCGCGCTCGGCCTGCCCGGCGCGGCGCACGACCTCGTCCGCCGCACCGCCGCGTCCGCGATCGCGGACGGCGCGACGCACCTCACCTCGCATCATCTCGTCGTCGGCGTGCAGGCCGCGCTCGACGGCGCCGACGCGACGATCGTGCAGATGTACGAGCAGTCCATCATCCGCGCGCGGCGCGGCATCTATCCCGAGATCCTGCTCGCGTGCGCGCTCTCCCCGCGTGACGCGCAGGGCACGTTCTCGGTGGCCGACGCGCGCGACACCCTGCAGCGCATCGTGAACCGCGAGGTCCGCGGGCTCACGAACCAGATCGCCGCGCTCACGGAAGAAGGCCGTGGCGCGGTGCTCGCCAAGGAAGGCGCGGCCAAGCTCGCTCGCTATCACTTCGTCGAGCCGATGCTGGAGCCGTACATCCTGCTTCGCGGACTGGAATCGGGCTGGGCGACCAGCAAGTCGCCCGTGTGGCTCCCGGCGAGCGAGGGACAGGACGTCCCGAAGGCCGCGTGACGGCCCGAGCAGCACGAAGCCCCCGCGAGCGTCGCTCGCGGGGGCTTTCGCGTGTCCGGGAGCCGGGAGGGACTCAGCCTTCCTTGCGGCCCTTCACGTTCTTCATGCCGCGCAGCGCGGCGTCGCGGGCGGCGTCGATCTGCGCCTCCTCGCCCGACAGGTAGAGCCGGCCGTACGCGCCGAACAGCGACGCGTCGATCAGCTTCACGTGGGCGGCCTTGAGCGCCTCGTTCGCCGCGAACGCGATGTAGCCGGCCGGTTCGCTCTCGAGGATGAAGAGCGACTCGCCCGCGAGCAGCTGGTCGCCGTAACGCATCTTGTTGATCACCTGCGCGTGGTACGGCTCGACCGCGCGGATGACCTGGTCGGAGACGACGCGGGGCTGCAGGCGGTCGGTCTCCTTGACGCCGAGGTACTCGAGCACCGCCTGCCCGCCGTCCATCACCTGGCCCTTGTCCCGGTGGTGGATCTCGAGCAGGCCGAACGCGCGCTCGACGACCATGATGGCGGGCGTCACCTGCGTCGCCTTGAGCGCGACGTCGGTGATGCGGTTGATGATCAGGCCGGGCGCCGTCTCGATGAACATGGACGCGTCGCCGGCGACGGGCAGGAAGCCGCGGGCCGTCGTCCCGATGAAGGCCGCGAGCTGCGGCTGCATCGAGTCGAGGAAGACGTAGGTACGGAGGGTGACGTCGGACATGGCGCGGAAGTTAGGCCCGCGCGCGGGCGAGCGTCAAACCGGCAACGTCCCGCTCAGCCCAGCTCTTCCATGCGCTGCCAGAGCGACTCGACCTCGGCGCGCAGCTTCTCGTACTCCGCCACGATCGTCTTCGAGCGCTCCACGTCGTGGTAGAGCTCGGGATCCGCCAACTGGTGCTCCAGCTCGGTGATCCGGGCCTCGCGCTTCTCGAGGTCGCGTTCGATGCGCTGCAGCTCCTTCTCGCGCTGCTGCGACCGGCGGCGCTCCTCCTTCTGCTGCTCGCGCGAGAGTTCGGCCGGTTTCGGCGCCGCGGGCGCGGGCTTGCCCGCTTCCTTCTTCGGCGGCGGCGCGGCGGCGGCCTTCGCGGCCTCCTCGCGCGCGACGCCCTGCAGCTTCGCGAGCCGCGTGGACTCGTAGTCGTCGTAGCC
>JBDHZF010000185.1:0-3596 GCA_039811765.1 Thermoleophilia bacterium
GCAGCCGAATGCCGTCGAAGGTATGCCGGATCGAGAGGTACGCCACTCGGGAAATCAGCGGAAAGAGCCGGGTGTCCGGCTCGGCGTCGAGGACAAGCTCGCGCGCGATGAGCGATCAGCCCTTCGCGTCACGCTTGTCGGCAGGAATGCCGAACACGTCGTCCATCCCGCTCGTTTCCTCCAAGAAGTCCTCGAACAAGGGGTTGGGCCACGCAGCGACACGCACGCGAAGCGGCACGGCAACGACCTCGGCGGAATCGTCGAGCTTGTGTGCTGCGTTGTCGTCGGCCATGCCGTGCTCCCGAGTGGACTACCACCATTGTATCGCCGAATTCGGTGCCCGCGAATCTGCTGCCACACCATCCCGGGCGGATCAACTGCGGATCAACCGCGTCGGTGAGCGCAGGTTCGTTCCTGCTCGCGAACGTATGTCGGCCACGTCGGCAAGGATCGGAAGCGAGGCGCGGCTCATCCGCGCGCCCCCGGACACCCACGTGCGATCCACATCGCGAGCGCCGCGCGCGCCACGGGCTTGCCGCGCGGGTGGTCGACGCGTTCGAGCGTCGCCACGAATTGCTCGGGGTCGAACATGTCGAGCTCGGACGCCCGCTCGATCATGTCGGCGACGTCGCGCGGCGACATCTCGTCGGCCAGGTCCACGAGCGTGCGTTCGACGGTCGTGACCGGAATGCCGTCGTGCACCGTGACGTCGACGTCGGCATCGAAGTTGCGCAGCACGCTCACCCGCACCCCGTCGGGGATTTCGCGATCGTCGGGAAGCGGCTCGGGAACGCCGATCGTGATCGGCGCGCCGGGATCTTCGTAGTCGTCGTAGGTGCGGTAGCTGGGCATGAAGGGGAACCAGGTCATGCGTCCACGATGACGCGCGAAGTGTCACGCGTTGCGCGCACTTTGCAACAAAAGCGTCACGACTTCGTCACAAGTTCGTGACACCCTTCGCGTTCACCCCGCGCCGCGCGCGATCCGCGCCAGGTCGTTGAGCAGGCGCATCTCCACCAGCGTGCGCGCGCTCGTCGCCACCAGCGCGGGGCTCACCACCACGATCGCGAGCGCGCGAGCGCGGCTGATCGCCACGTTCATGCGGTGCGAGTCGAGCACGAACTCCAGCCCGCGCGGCAACTCGTCGCGGCTAGACGCCGTCATCGACACGATCGCCACCGCCGCCTCGCGCCCCTGGAATTTGTCTACCGTGCCGACGCGGATCTCCGGGCCGAGCGCGTCCTGCAGTGCTCGCCGCTGCGCGTTGTAGGGCGTCACCACGATGATGTCGCGCGGCTCGATCGCACGCTCGTCCTCGCCCGCTTTTTCCACCACGCGTCCGCCCTGCAGCATCGTCCGCACGAGCTGCGCGACGCGCTCGACCTCCTCGCTGCTCGTCACGCGATTGCCGACGTGCTGCACCAGCTCCGCGTGCACGCCCGTCGCCGGCAACCCCGGCACGCTCACGCGCTGCACCTCGGTGTCCGGATGGCTCGCGAGGCGCCCCTCGTAATAGGTCCGCCCGATGAACGAGGTGACGGCGGGGTGCATGCGTCGCGTCACGTTCAGCAACGCCGCGCGCTCGGGCGCGAGCACCGCCTCGCCCGCGAACAAGTGGTCGAGCACGGACGCTTCCAGCCCCTCGGGGTGGCGCACGCTCGCTGGCTGCGGCAGCTGCTGCGGATCGCCCACCAGCACCACGCAGCGCCGCGCGGCTCCCGCCATCACCGCGGCGTGCAGCAGCGACACCTGCCCAGCTTCGTCCACGAGCACGACGTCCACGGCGGGCATCGACGCGAACGTCCACGCCGTGCCCGCGAGCACCTGCACCTCGCCGCAGTTAGCGAGCTCCGCAGCGTCCTTGTTGCTCTTCGCGCGCGTGATCCAGCCAGCGCCGAACGCGAGCTCGCCCGGCGCGTCCTCGCCCTTCCTGAGCGGGTACGCCGCGCGAAACGGTACGTCGCCGTCGAACGCGCGATCGATCCCCTCGAGGATGTTCGCCACCGCGTCGTGCGAGTTCGACGAGATCCCCACGCGCAACCCCGCTGCGACGAGTCCCGCGATCACCCGCGCGCTCGTCCACGTCTTGCCGGTGCCGGGTGGGCCCTGCACGATCACGTGCGAACCCTCCGCGCGTCGCACGAGGTCCACGAGCTGGTCGGGGGACGGTGGCTGGTCGAGCGCTTCGGGGCCCGCGCCGGTAGTCGCGCGCGTGGGGTGCGCGGCGAGGATCGAGTACGCGCTCGCATGCGGCTCGCCGGGCGCGAACGGATCGCGTCCTGCCTGCAGCGCTTCGAGCAGCGACACGGCGATCGTCTTCGCGGCGTCCTCGAGCGTCTTCACGGGGATCTTGTCCCACCCCACGATCGCGCTCGGAAGGCCAGCGTAGCCATTCGCGTCGAGCTTGGCCTGCACGCCCTTGGTGGTTTTGACGACGACGCGTCGCAGCTCGTGGTCGAGTTCCACGATCTCGCCGACCTCGCTCGCCGCGATCGCGTCGAGCGCGATCTGCCCGGTCGAGAGGATGCTCGTCTGCGGCGGGTACTCGTACGTGCGCAGCATCGTGCCGCGCGACGTGGTTTCCTGCTCGACCAGTGCCAGCCCCGCGAGCGCGGCGGGCTCGTCCAGGTAGTCGTCGGCTTCGCGCTCGTGCTTGCGCGCGTGCAGCTCGCCGAAGAACTGGCGGCGCGCGCGCCAGTCCCAGCCCGGCATGCCGCTCAGCAGGCGCGCCACGAGGCGCACGTCGTCGGGGCGGGACTCGTCCTCCGCGACCGCTTCGAGCCGTTCGACGATGCCCGGTTCGCGACCCTGCGAGTCGTCGCCTGTCGAGTCCTTGTCCACCGCGTCCGTGTCGCCCGATTCGCGTGTGCGCGCGGGCCATTCGATGCCGGCGGCGCGCGCGGCCGTGGCGTGCTCGAGCAGCCAGTCGCGCAGCTCGAGCGTGGAGTCGGTGTCGTCGCGGTTGTAGTCGATGATCGTCTGCTTCACCGCCTCGTCGCGATCCACGAGCCAGCGTTCGAACACCTCGATGGAGGCGCCTCCGTCGGCGAGCTCGGCGTCCGCGCGCGACACGCCGTAGATCGGTTCGAGCTTCTTGATCGAGTAGCTGGGCGTGCCCACGAGCATCGCTTGGCGCACGACCGCGAACAGGTCCACGAACACGCCCGCGCGCAGGAGCGCGTCCAGGCGCGGCTGCTCGTGCTGGTGGATGTGCGCGAGCCGTTGCAGCGCGGCGATCTCGTAGTTCGCGTAGTGGTACACGTGCATGCCGGGCGAGCGCGCGAGGCGCTCGTGCAGGAAGTCGAGGAACTGCGTGAACGCGACGGCTTCTTCGGCCGGGTCGCTCGCCCACAGGTGGTCGAAGCGCAGCTCGCCGGCGTCGTCGCGCCAGGTCCAGCCCCATAGGTACTCGAGCCCGCCCGCTTCGTGGAACGGGTAGCCCTCGAAGTCGAAGAACAGGTCGTCGGGATCGGGCGCGGGCAGCAGCGCGAACCCTCGATCGGGTTGTTCGTCGTCGGCGGGGCGGCGGTACTCGATCGGCGTGTCGGGCGCGGGCAGCGTGCGCGCGGCGAGCTGCAAGCGCGCTTGGGTTTTGA
>JBDHZF010000186.1:0-3543 GCA_039811765.1 Thermoleophilia bacterium
GAGATCCCGCTCGAGAAGCTGGGTGACACCGCGCTCCAGGGCGAGCGCCCGGTGAAGATCAGCACGACGTGCACGGTGTTCGCGGAGTCGGAAGTGCTGAGCTGGCTCGGCAAGGGCAAGAAGATCGACGACATCCTGCTCGGCGTGCACCAGTCGATCGCCGGCCGCTCGACGGGCCTGCTCTGGCGCGTCGGCATCGAGCCCGAGGTCACGTTCACGGGCGGCGTCGCCAAGAACGTCGCGATGATCCGTTCGCTCGAGGCGGCGCTCGGCATGGCCGTGAACGTCAGCCCCGATTCGCACTTCATGGGCGCGCTCGGCGCGGCGCTCTTCGCCATGGATCACATCCGCGCGAGCCGCACGCCGGCCGCGGGAAGGCAGGTGACGTCGTGAGGATCACCGCGGGTCTGGACGTGGGTTCGACCTACACGAAGGCGGTCGTCACCAACGAGCGCGGCGACGTGCTCGGCCGCGCGCTGCAGCCGACCGGCTTCCGGCTCACCGAGGTGGCCAACGCGACGCTGGAGACGGCGCTGGCGCAGGCGGGCCACGCGCGCGGCGACGTCGCGTACGTGATCGCGACGGGATTCGGGCGGCACCAGGCGACGTTCGCCGATCTGCACGTCACCGATCTCACCGCCGCGGCGCGCGGCGCGTCGAAGCTCTTCCCCGGCACGCGCACGATCCTCGACGTCGGCGGCCAGACGATGAAGGCGAGCCGCGTGGGCGAGGGCGGCAAGGTGCAGTCGTTCCGCCTCAACGACAAGTGCGCCGCCGGCACCGGCGCCTTCCTCGAGAAGACGGCGCGCTACATGGGCTTCTCGACCGAGGAGATCGGGCCGCTCGTCGAGACGAGCAAGGACTCGACGTCGATCTCGGGCGTGTGCGCCGTGTTCGCCGAGTCGGAGGTCATCAACCACCTCTCGCAGGGCATCGCGCCCGCGGACATCATGCACGGCGCCATCGTGTCGCTCGTCGGGCGCTCGGTGCAGCTGATGAAGCGCGTGAAGCTCGTGCCCGAGTTCACGCTGATCGGCGGCATCCTGCGCTTCGAGACGATGGGCCGCGTGGTGCGCGAGGCACTGGGCGCCGACGTCAACGTGCCGAAGGGCGATCTCGTGCAGTACGTCTCCGCGTACGGCGCCGCGCTGCTCGCGCAGCGGCGTGCCGAACTCGTGGCCGCCGGCGGCGCGCCGACGAGCGCCAGCGCCTGAGGTTCCCGTGAACGATGGGCCGCGCGAGGAACGATCGACGGCGGGCGGGGGAGGATCTTCCCCCGCGAACCCGCTCGCCTCGATCGTGCGTTCCGAGGCCCTGCGCGCCGACGCCGAGGACCGCATCCAGCCCGATCCGGCGCGACTGGCCGCGGGCTGGGAACGCCGCTTCGTGATCGAGAGGACGCGCGCCGCCGACCTCGTCGCGCTCTACGAGCAGGGCGGCTTCGAAGTCGCCGCCGATCCGGTGCCGCCGGAACTGCTCGCCGACGAGTGCACCGACTGCAAGCTCGTCTCGCTGATGCAGTACGTGCAGGTGTACGTGCGGCGACCCGCGGGCGGTATCGCACCGATCGGCCCGTAGCCCGCCGGAGACGATCGCGCCGTCTCAGCGGGTCGGTTCGCATCAGACCCCGGGCAGGACTCCCGCGACGCATCGAGAATTCGCTTGGCCGCACGGGGGCCTCCCCGTCAACATCTTCGGCTCACGCGTTCACCTCCCGGCCGCAGGTCGCGTGTGCGGGAGAGGCGCACCCGTGCCGGAGCCCCACATGCGCATCGCGACCACGCTGCTCGTCGCCCTACTCCTGTCGTTCGCCATCGCCGCGCCGGCCTCGGCCTTCGCGCTGCGCAACACGCCGGGCCTCTCGACGATCACGCTGCACGAGGTGACGTGGGTGGACGTTCCGCACACGTGGTGGTTCTTCGACGACGTGCTCTTCACGCGGCTGTCGGGAACGCTCGGCCCCGGCAATGCCGACTTCACGGGCAACCCGAACGAGTACTACGACATCTTCTACTCGGACGTGAACGGCAACCCCGATCCGCTGGGGCAGTACCTCACCGTCGAGTGCGACGATCTCGATCCGAACGACGGCGGCTGCAACATCGCCGAGTTGGAGCTCGCCTTCTCGAACGGCAATCCCTCGGTCTACGCCTGCTCGATCGTGAGCTTCTTCGTCTGGGGTTCGCAGGGCTCGATGGGCTCGATTCCGCTCGCGGCCGACGGCGACGTCAACACGTGGTGCACGCTCGGTTCGAGTTTCGGGGCACCGCAGCGCCTGCGCGCGACGTTCAGCTTCGACTGCCGCCCGACGCCGACCCTCGGAACCACGTGGGGACGGCTGAAGTCGGCCTACCGGTAGGGCCGCACCGAAGTCCCGCCGCAGGGCCGGGCGCAGAACACACGAGCGGGCGGAGCGCATGGCGCTCCGCCCGCTCGTCGCGTTCGGTGCGACGCGATCAGCGCACGCGCACGAGCCGCGTGGTCGCGACGCCGCGGCTCGTCGCGAGCCGCGCGTGGTACACGCCCGGCGGCAGCGCGCCGGCGTCGAGCGTGCGCACGTGCTCACCGGCCGGCAGCGTCTCGTCGGCGATCGTGGCGACGCGCTCGCCCGCGAGGCCGAAGAGCTCGAGCGTCACGCGGCCCTCGTGCGGGAGCGTGAAGCGCAGCGCGGCGCGATCGCGCACGGGGTTCGGGCCGACGGCGAGAGAAACGCCGGTGCGCGCCGCGCGCGGCGAATCCCCGACGCCGGTCGTGCCGAGCGAGCCGTTGCCGTACACGCACTTCATCCAGACGTCGTAGCCGCGCGTGCCGCCGAAGTCGTCGCTCGCCACGATGATCAGGCCGTTGTTCGCGATCGGCAGCAGCGTGGCGACGTCGTAGCCGAAGAGGTTGACGCCCGAGACGACGGCGCCCGTTCCCGCGATCCACGGCGTGCCGGTCGCGGAGTAGCGCTGCGCGAGCGTGCCGGGGTAGGCGCACCACGTGATCCACGCGCCGCCGGAGCCGTCCGGCGCGACATCGACGCCCGAGCTCGAGAATCGCGTGCTCGTGACGCGGATGCCGTCGGCGATCCACGCGGGAGTGCCGTCGGAGCGCATGCGCTGCAGGAAGGCGCCGCCGCCGGTGGGGCGGCCATCGATCCACGAAACGTAGAAGCCGCCCGCGTCGTCGGTCGCGACGCGCGGGGCCGTCTGCGTCCACGTGCCGCTCACGATCCGCACGGACGTCGGCCACGCGGCGCCCCCGTCGTCGAAGCGGCGCGCGTAGATCTGGTTTCCACCCGAGCACAGCGCGACGAAGCCCGTGCCGGTGCGCGCGAGGTTGAGCCGCGGGGGCGACGTGGACATCGCCGCCGTCGTGATCGTGTCCGGGGCGCCCCACGCCCAGTGCCCGTTCACGTCGATGGCGATCACGCTCGGCACACCGTAGGTCTGCCACCAGCCGATGTAGGCGCCGCCGCCCGGGCGCGGCAGCACCTGGAAGCTGCGCACCTCGCCGCGCGCGACGACCGAGTCGCCGGTCGCCGACCACAGCTTCGCGCCG
>JBDHZF010000187.1:0-3525 GCA_039811765.1 Thermoleophilia bacterium
TCGAGCTCGCCTCGCAGCTGTGCCCCGACCCCGAGCCGAACTTCACGCAGGAACTCACGATGCTCGTGATCGTGCACCTCCTCGACGATCCGACGCCCGCCCCTTACTCGCGGCTGATGGACACGATCGGCGAGATAGCCGCTCAGCGATGGAAGCTCGAGCGGCGAGGCGGGCAGTTCTCGCGCTGGGACATCTCTTGGGAGTTCCGCGACGCAATCGCCCGGCTGTCGGCGCTCCGCGCACTGGTCGAGCGCGACCGGGCCGGCGAGCGACTGGATGGGCGCACGTTGCAGTTCGTGGAACCCGCTGGCATCGCACTCGGCGCAAACGCTATGTACTCGCGAGCCACGCTCAGCACAGCCCAGTAGTCGAACGCGAAGCGCTGCACTCGCCGCCGGCATGCCGTTGTCACGCATGACGTCGAGCAGCTCCCATGCCGGGAGTGGCGGCCGCTTGGTGTCGGCTGCCATGCGTTCCAAGCACCACCACACCGCCTCGGGCTGGAGGTCGACGAGATGGAGAAGGATGTCGTCCGGGCTCGTCGCCGGCTGTCGGCGCTACCCTGGGATCGCCGCAATGACTCGGGCCAATCGTTCGCGAACCTCGGCCGCGATCGGCTCAAGATCGTCGCGCCCGACGATCGAGAGCATCTGCGCTGCATCGACCGCGCTCACCACGGTCTCGCCAACATCGTTCACGTAGACGATCACGTTGCACGGCAGCAGCGAGCCGAGCTCCGGCTCGTGCTGCAGCGCCTGGTTGGCGAGGTTCGGATTGCACGCGCCGAGGATGATGTACGGCGAGCGGTCCACGTCGATCTTCTTCTTGAGCGTCGCCTTGACGTCGATCTCGGTGAGCACGCCGAAGCCTTCAGGCACGAGCAGTTCGCGCACCAGCACGACGGCCTCGTCATAGCCGAGTGAGGTCGTCGTCGACAGCGTGTATCTAGTTGCGTTGTTCACGTCAGGAACCCTTCCGAGGTCTCAGCCTGAATCCACCGTTTTCGCGGTGACGCCTTGAAGAAGAAGGTGCCTTGACTCAGTATCCATGCCGGTTTTCCACGACTGACACGGATCTTGAGAAAGGCACCTTCTGGATGCGATCTTCGCACACGCTCGATCGGCTTGCAGTGACGTTTGATGATGACCGCGCGGTCGCGGATGCGGGGCTCGTGCTCGCGGCGTCGATCTCGGAGCGAGTGGGGTTGGTCGAGGCGGCCGATTCGGCGGTCTCGACCGGGCATTTGCCGGGTCGCAAGCTCGCGACGCTGGTGCATGGGATCGTGGCGGGCGCGTCGTGCATCGACGACCTGGACATCCTGCGCGCGGGATCGACCGGGCAGGTGCTGGCGCACAAGGTGATGGCGCCGTCGACGGTCGGCACGTGGCTGCGGTCGCTGACGTTCGGGCATGTGCGCCAGCTCGACAAGGTGTCCGAGCAACTGCTCACCAAGGCGTGGCAGCTGGGCGCCGGCCCCGCCGGCGGCGAGCTTACGTTCGACATCGATTCGACGATCTGCCCGGTGTGCGGGCACGCAAAGCAGGGCGCAGCCTATGGTTACACGCGCGAGCTTGGCTACCACCCGCTCGTCGCGACCGCCGACGGCTCCGGCGAGGTGCTGCACGCGCGCATGCGCAAGGGCTCGGCTGGTAGCGGGCGTGGCGCGGAGCGGTTCGTGCGCGAGGTCGCCGGCCGCGTGCGCCGCGCGGCGGCGGCCGCCGGCATCGACGAGCTGAAGCTCGCGATGCGAGCCGATTCGGCGTTCTGGAGCAAGAAGGTCCGCAAGGCGTGTCGCGAGCACGACATCCGTTTCTCGCTGACCGTGCGTCGCACCAGGACCGTCGTGCGCGCGATCGACGCCATCCCCGACGACGCATGGACGCGCATCGACTACACCGACGGCGTCGCGCAGGTCGCCGAGACGAAGCTCGGCAAGGATCGGCTGATCGTGCGCCGCGTGCGCAATCACAATCGCGGCAGCCAGCTGTTCGACACGTGGCGCCATCACGCGTTCGTGACCGACATCAAGGGTCGCGACAAGATCGACCTGGACGCGTGGCATCGCAAGCACGCCGTCGTGGAACTCGCGATCCGCGACCTGAAGGAAGGAGCCGGCCTCGAGCACGTTCCCAGCGGCAACTTCAACGCCAACGGCGGCTGGCTCGTGGCCTGCACCATCGCCCACAACCTGATCCGCTGGGTCGCTCGACTCGGCCTCAACAGCACCACGCTCACCGTGGCCAAGACCATCCGCCGACGCCTGCTCACGATCCCCGGCCGAATCACCAGATCCGCCCGCCGGCTCACGCTGCACCTACCGACCGACTGGCCATGGGCCGACCAATTCCAACTCGCGCTCCAACGCATACGCGCGCTCCCCACGCCCTGCTGACCTGACCACCGCCGGAAACCCCGACCGCGCCCCCAGCGGCGAGCGTCAGCCTACGCCAAAACTCACGGTTGAGCGGCGCGAGCGCCGCTCAACCCACCCCGCCTCAAATACGCGCCTGACATCGACGCACGAACACGCCGCCACGAACCATTCGGTGGATCCAGGCTCAGTCGACGCCTGCTCGACATGGGCGGCATTGCACGCGGCTCGCTCGAGTTGGAACCCGTAGACGCGCGCGAGCTGCTCCAGCATGCGGCCCGGCGCCAACGCCTGCTGCGCGGCGACGACGCGCAGATCGACGTCAACGTGGACGCTGACGTGCGGCTGGTGGCTGACCGTCACCTGGTCGGGGTCGCCCTCACCAACCTGCTCGACAACGCGTTCCGCTACGGTCGTCCGCCGGTCACGCTTACCGCCGACACGCGGGGGTCAGCCGTGACGATTCGTGTCAATGATGACGGGCCGGGATTTCCGACCGAGTTCATGGAACGCGCATTCGATCCGTTCACACGTGTCGATTCGGCACGCACGAGCCGCGGTACGGGCATCGGGCTTGCGATCGTTCAGGACGTGATGCGCGCACACCACGGTCAGGCATCGATCGAACCGGACTCGTCGATCGTGCTCACGTTCCCACTCGATGTCGCTGAATAGGTACCGCGCTCCCCAGCGAGCGCGAGGGCTGCAACGACCATTCCCGTTGCGAGCATTCCGCCCCCGAGTACGTCAGTGACAAAGTGAGCGTTGAGGTAGATACGCCCGATCACGACGAGCATCGTCGCAGCGAGCACGGCGATCACGAGCCACGTCCACCGTCGCGATGCCTGTCGCAGTGCAAGAACCGGGACTCTTTCTCGATCACGAGATTTTGTTTGAGCGTGCCAAGTCGATCTACCACATACGCCGACGCTGGCTCGTATCGTTCGGTGTCATTCATACGAGCAGCATCGGCATCAGATCGCATCGTCCGCAGTGCCGCTGCCGCGCCCACAACGCCGTTCGGGGGCGTCACGTCGGAATCCATTGCTCCGGGTCAAATGGGTCGTCACCGTCAAGATCGACGATTGCCGTAGGCGGCATCGAGCCTTCGCGCGTAAACGTGCCAGTTGCAGAGTTGTATCGCTCGATCCACT
>JBDHZF010000188.1:0-3410 GCA_039811765.1 Thermoleophilia bacterium
AGCGTGCCAGCGTCCAGCTCGGTGAGCTGCGCGACGATTCGCAGCAGCGTCGTCTTGCCCGAACCGTTCGCGCCGAGCAGGCCGATCACGCCGGGCCGCGCGCGTTCGAGCGTCACGCCGTCGAGCACGAGCCGTTCGCCATGGCTGCGTCGCGCGTCGCGAAGCGTCAGGGCGGGGGGCGGCGTGTCGGTCACGGCGTGCACGGGCGCGCAGGCTATCCGAACGCTCGCGCCTGCAAGCTGGTACCATTGCCCGGCAATTCCCGGCCAGGTAGCTCAGTTGGTAGAGCATACGACTGAAAATCGTAGGGTCGACAGTTCAAGTCTGTCCCTGGCCACTCGCCGAAGCCCTCGCCTGCGCGGGGGCTTCTTGCTGTTCGGGCGCGGTGCGTCGACGATGGGCGCACCAAGGCGGCGGGCGTCTGCGTGCACGGAGATTCGTCTGCATCCGTCTGCGGTGGATCAGGAATGGATCAGGCGGCGGGGCGGCCGTCGGGTTCAAGGCGTTGCGCCGTCGTGCCGATGGGGTACCCTGTACGAAGAGCGACCCCCGGTTTCACCGCCAAGTTCCGCCGAGGGCCGCCCGTTTGTTGTCGAGGTCTACGACTTACCTGCTGCGAGTAGCACGAAGGCTACGAGCACGAGCAGTGCGCAGATTCGTGTGAACGAATCCATCGACCTCACCTCCTCTCGTGGACGCCCAGCGCGCCGTGTGCGCGCTGGTAAGCCAACGTGGGCTTGTTGGCGGCTCCGAGAGGAGGCACCGTTCACAGCAGTCGTGCGACCGGACTCCAGGTCATTTCGCCAGAATGGCACGATGGCGGATCTTCGACCGTGGCACCCAGATGACGCTCCCGCGCTGCTTGCGGCAGTACGGAATGACGAACTGCGGCGGCAGATCGGCGACGTGGGCGATCTCAGTCAAGCGCGAGCGTGGATCAACGAACGCAGTGGCGAGCGTAGGCTTGGCTTCGCGATCAGCGAGGACGGGTCGGCCGTGGGTGATGTGACCATGACCATCGACCGCCGCCATCGCCTCGGTTGGTTGTCGTACTGGCTCGTGCCGGAAGTGCGGGGCAGAGGGCTCGCGACTCGAGCGGCTGCGACCGTCGCAGCCGAGGCATTTGCCCACCACGACGTGTTCCGTATCGAACTTGGCCATCGAGTCAACAACCCCGAGTCGGGGCGAGTGGCTGAGCGTGCTGGGTTTCTCCTCGAAGGCATACAACGTTCGCGTCTTGAGTACGGCACCGAGCGATTCGACGTGGCCACCTACGCACGTCTCGCGACGGATCCGGTTCCAAGTGTCGAGCCGCTACCGGTTGCGATGCGCTGACCGGTTTGGCCTCGACGCGTTGGATCAGGAACTGGATCAGGCTGTCCTGTTCTGACGCCGAATCCACGCGCCCATGCCGTTGCGCGTCAGCGCCCGAGTCGGCCTGAAAATCGTAGGGTCGACAGTTCAAGTCTGTCCCTGGCCACTCGCCGAAGCCCTCGCCTGCGCGGGGGCTTCTTGCTGTTCGGGCGCGGTGCGTCGTCGAGCGGCTCAGCGCCGCTCGGGCCCGCTGCGCACGTGCAGCACGAGGCCGACGAGCCACGCGCCGAACGCGACGGGCGCCGTCGCGGCGAACAGCAAGCCCAGACCGATTGGGTTGCCGTCTGCTGGTCCGAACGCGACGTACGCCAGCAGCGGCGTCGCGCCCACGATCGCGAGCGCGCAGCCCGCGCCGAGCACGCGCGCGCCACGGGTCGGATAGGTGGCGGGGTCGCTGGCGCTCGAGAGAAACGCGCCGACCTTGTCGCCGTCGCCGGCGATCGCCACGAGCGCCAGCGCGAGCACGAGCAGCGTGACCACGAACACCACCACGCCGCCTGCGCACGACAGCGCGAGCGGCAGGCACAGCGCGGCGATCGTGACGCGGCGGTGGATGGTCGCGTTCATGGACCAGGTATCGGCGTCGAGCGTCCGATCCGCGACTCGGCGCGCTGCGCGGCGGTGCGCGTATCATCCGGAGCGATGGACGCACCCGAACCGGTTCCACGCGGCGATCGCGCTCGCCGCTCGCTGGCGACGCCGCGAAGCGGACGGCGGGTCGCGCTGCTCGCCGCCGTCGCCGTGGCGATCGCGGGCGCGTCGGCGCTCGATCGCTCGCACCCGATCGCGAGCTTGGAGCTGTTCGTGCTCGCCCAGACGACGGCGCTCGCCGTGGTCGGCATCGTCGTCGCCGACCGGATCACGACGCGCATGCCGGTTCGCGTCGCGGCGCGCATCGCGATGGTGGGCCTGGTCGCGTTCATCGCGCTCGACGCGTGGTTCGCGACTCACAGCGGCATGGTGTCGGACGGACAGGCGGGGTTGGTGGTGCTGGTCGTCCCGGTGATGGCCGGGGCGGTGCTCGCCGTCGCGATGCTGGTCGGATGGCTCGCGGTGTGGGCGACTCCACGCCGCGCGTCGTTGCCTGCGCGCGCGCTCGTCGCCGCGGCGGTGATCGCGACGCCCGCGTTGCTCGTGGCCGCAGGCATCTGGTCGCGGTACCCGGGCACCTACCCGGGTCGCGCGAGCGAGGAGGCGCGTGCGCGACGGTGCATCGAGCGATACGAGACGACCGCGCAGATCGACCGCGCCTACCCCGATGCCGACCTGGTCGACACGACCGTGGCTCGCGAGTGCTGGTTCGCGGCGGGCGAGCACGGGCTGACGCGCGACGGGAAGTTCGCCGCCGCGTGGTTCGCGCCTCGGTGGCGCTGACCTCGCCGGAGGGGTTGCCCGTGCGCTGGTTCGGTGGTTCGATGGAGGGGACGAAGTGCGGCCGGGACGCCGCGCTCCGAAGGCGACGACACGGGGCAGGGACGCATGTGTGGATGTTCGGGGATCGGTGGTAGCGCGCCTGCGACGACGCAGTACGCGTCGCAGGCGAAGGCGATGCCGGACCAGGGTCCCGTGCAGCAGGTCAGGTCGTCGCTGTCGAGCGCCGCGTCGCAGGCGTTGGCCGGGAGCTCGCAGGTCGGCAACGCGGTCAGCACCAAGACCAACGCCGCCAACGGGCACGTGATGACGATGATCGACCGGCGCGTGAACGGCCGCGTCGCCGACCAGGCCACCTCCAGCCGCGTGTACTCGGCCGTGCAGCAGCTGATCGCGCGGTACCCCAACACGAAGGCGCTCGCCGCCGCGGGCGCGGACCTGTCGAACTGGAAGGGCGGCGATCACATCAAGATCCCCGCCGGCAACGACGACGTGCTCGCGCAGATGAAGACCGCCGACACCAAGGGCGTGTGGCTGGTCACCGGCAACGACGGCAGCGTGATCAGCGTCCAGATCGACCAGAAGACCAACGAGACGCCACCTGCGTGGGGCGGCGTCTGGCACCGTCACGAGGACGGCAAGGCGTACATGACGCACGTGTACGC
>JBDHZF010000189.1:0-3400 GCA_039811765.1 Thermoleophilia bacterium
CGGAATCTGCAACGTTCGGCTGCGTTGCAGCGATAGGCCGGTGAGTGCGCATCAGGGGGGTGCGCCCTTTCGCCGAAGGGTAGCGGGGGAACGAACGGGTGTTGGCACGCAGCGACTTCACTCTGATCAATCGAGCGCTCGGCGCACTCGAACGGCTGAGTTCGAACGCCGTGCGACTATCGACTGATGCTGCCTCGACGGCCTCGGAGGCCGTCACGTCGCTCGAATCGTTCCACGCCACGCGGACAAGCGCACGTGACGCGATCGACGCGGTGGCCCAGCTCGGAGACGAATCCCGCACGACCTTGCTCGCCAACGCGCTCGACGGAGTCACGGAGCTGTCGCCGCCAGGTGCAATCGCGTTCGGCGCGAGACTGCTCAAGATAGACGCAAATTGGATGCGCACGTCGATCCTCAAGAATGCCGCTCAGCTCAGCGACGTGATCGCTCCGAGCCCCGATCGAATCGCGCAGACCCGCGATGCGTTGCGCGCGGCGTTCGACGAAACCAGCGACGATCCCCTCGCGCTGTGGCGGCGACTCGTCGACACGATCCGCGTAGGCACCGCAACTCCACAGAACGCGGGATTGCACGGGGAGTTCTGGGGGTTCCCCAGCGAGGCATACGTTGCAGACGGATTCATCCCGAGACCGGAAATGCGCGATCCGCTGATGAAGACGTGGCGACTGCAGCTCGACGACAACGCCAAGAAGCCTACGCTCTCCACGGTGCGTCGAACGCTCGCCGACGTGTTGCACCGCCCCGACGATCTCACTGAAGAGGGCATCGAACGCCTTCGTTCCGTGGCGGTGCGCGCGCCCGAGCACGTCAAGCGACTGGGGCTGGATCCAAACGAGCTCGTCGAACTGCACCCGTGGGTTGGCGAACGATCGTGGAAAATCCAAGTCAACCGCATGTTCGCGATGCGCGCCCAATTCCTGGGCCCGGACCGAGCGCGTTCGGTGTCTCGCGACGAAATCGCGAAGATCCTTCGTGACGCGCCGAAAGGCGATGTCGCTGGCGACGTCCTGAAACGAATCCTTCGCATCAACGATGGAGCACTCGGCGCCGACGTCGATCTCGGGCTGAAGTTCGACGTCGGCGGTTTTTTTGCAACGTTCGATGCGCTGAAGATGACGCCACAGGATGTCGTGTCGCCCACGATGCGTAGACGACTGGACCGAGCAAACTTCCTCCGAGACGTATGGGTGAACCAGGTCGATGAGGCCCTCGACGATCCAACGGCCCTCCGGACGACGATCGCGAAGCTCGTCGGAACTTCCGACGCTCAGTCCAATGACGAACAGCTGCGCGCCATCGCAATCCTGGCCATCGCGAGGGAGCAGGACATCGCCAAGCTCGGACTCCCAACCAAGATCGGCACGATGGGTCTCGAGCGGATCTTCGTCGAGCCGCACACGGCACGGATCATCGATTCGGGATTCGCTCGACGGATCGTCGATCGTTGGCGTGCGCAGCTCGCTTCGGACGTGGAGCACGACCCCGATCGCATTGCAGCGAGAATTCATGGACTCCTGGCGCGCTCTGCGAACGAGACAGCGTCCGTGGATCAGGCAGGACTCGCTCGGCTCGTCGATCAGCACGCCGTGCTGACGGGCTCGGACAGCACCCTTCCGGAGGACCTGCACGGTGCGATCAACGCGTGGCGGACGCGGCTCGGCATGGTGCACGAGTCTCGTCCCGGCGCCGTCGATGTCCAGCCGGGGGATTGGCAGCGCCTGTTGACCCTGTTCGACGAGGACGCCGTCACAGGACGATACGGCATCGCGCGTTCGTCCGAACTGGTCCTTCCCGATGCGATGGCCATCAGGTCAGACCTCGCCGTGGGTGCGGAAGGCGGTGCAGTCACGCGGGACCTCGACGCGCTCTCCCGGATGTGGCAGCTCCGACTCGCCGGCAAGCTCGACGACCCAGCGACGTTCTCGTCTGCAATCCACCGTGTTGTCGGAGAAGCGCTCGACGGCTCTTCGCGCGCGACGAATGCGATGGCAGCGATCGCGGCCAACTATGCCGATCAGATGCGAGGCGCAGGACTCGTCATGCAGTTCGAAGGACAGCCTGTGTCACAGTTGATCATGGACGTCCACGGCTTCGATCTGAAGCGAGCGCTGCGCGCTTGGCAGATGCAGCTCGACCCGCCGTCCATGTCAAACGCGGCGGCGAAGGCTGAGGTCAGCGCGATCCTCTCGAAGCCGATCGAGAAACTCACCGACGCGGATCGTGCTCGCGTCACCTCCCTCGCCGATCTGCATGCGATCCGAACACACCAGGGAGACGGCGCGCCTTCGGTGCCATCGCCCGCTGGATATGCAGGTCCGATCTACGAGCAGACGACCGGACACGCACAACGGACGGCCAACACGAAGGCGCGCGCGTTGTCGATCGTCACCAAACCGGTATCGACGCTGACGGCGGGCGACCGCTCGGCCCTGCAACACATCGACCACTTCGACGCGATGACCGGCGCGCTCGGACTCACGCGCGCAATCCCAGACTATCCAGGATGGAGCATGACATCGGCGCTCGCGGATCGCGACGACACGCTCATCCAACGCTTCACGACCATGTGGCAGCTCGACCTCGGCCACGGTTTCGCCGTGCCGGAGCGACTCGCGACGCGCGACGGCGCGCTCGGCGCCATGCACATCCGCAGGAGCGACGTCGGCGACTTCCTCAAGGACAGTGCATACCCGTACACGGCGTTCCACGGCAACACGAATCGCGAGACGTACGAGAACGTCGCCGCCAAGGGAGCGCTCGTCGAGAAGAACAAGCGATCGGCGTTCGGCCAAGGCTTCTACACGACGACGTCACCCGGCGGGTGGGGCGACGACATCGTCGAGGTCGCCGTGAACACCACGCACCCGTGGATCGGGACCGGCGACGAGTTCCGCGCCCAGTTCACCCATGGCATCGAGGACAAGTACAACGCCCACGAAGCAGTGCTCGCCGCCGGCCACGACGCAGCGATCCTGCGCAACCAGGGCGGCGAAGGCGTGGACTGGGTGATCGGCTACCGCGACGACATCATGAAGATCGTGGTCGAGGACTCGCCGGGCCAGCCGGACGTTCGCCCGCGCACGCCACTTCGATACGAGGGCGCGGGCGCATGAGCACGATCGGGGCCTCACCTCCCACGTCCGATCGACGACTGTTCGCGCAGCCGCGCATCTCGGACCGCTACTCGATCACAAACGATTCGCAGCTCGACGAGCTCGCCCGCGCGCTCGGCGACCACCTCCCCCGCGATCCTCACTAGCCGGCCGAGCAGGTTGTGCGCTCGTCATACCTCGCGCCAGTCGATCCGACGATTGCTCGCCCGTCGTTCGCTCGCGTGCGCGAATATCAAGGCGGGTCGTCGTTCCTCGAGCTCAAGCAC
>JBDHZF010000190.1:0-3363 GCA_039811765.1 Thermoleophilia bacterium
GCACGCCCGCGCCGAAGCTGAGCATCACTTCGCGCAGCTGCGTGTTGGCGGCGTCGGGAGATGCGGCGGCGAACGAGCGCAGGGCGGCCTCGAGCTGGTCCGGGCGACCGTTGCCGGCGATGATGTTGCGATCGGCTTCGGTGACGCCGCCGATGCGCACGTTGTCTGCGGACACGTTGATGCCGAGTCCGTTGCCAAGCTTCAGCGACGCGCCGCCGGAGACGCTGACGCCGATGTAGTTGCCGGCGATCACGTCGCCGCCCGAACCGTCGACGAGGATCGCCGCGCCGGGGAAGCTCGTGATCGTGAGGCCGCGCACGACGTTGTCGCCAGCCTTGAGCTTGAGCCCCGAGTTGGCTTCGTCGTTCGCGCCGGTGAACGTCGCGTTGAGCGTCACCTTCGGCTGCCATTGCTCGGCGTGCCCTGACTGGGTGACGCCCGGCTGGGTGGTGCCGTCGATCTCCACGGGGGACGTGATCGCGGGCAGGGGCGTCGCGACTTGGATCGTGGGCGGCAGCGGCGCCGCGAGGTTGTCGGCGATGTCGAAGTCGATCGTGGTGCGCGTGTCGGACGCGTTCGCGTTGACGGTCTCGATCGCGGCGCGCAGCGTGCACTGCATGCCGGGGTCGGCGCTCGCGTCGCACAGCCCGTCGGCGGGAGCCATGTCGGAGTCGTCGCCGATCGTGGTGACGGTGAGGCGCGCATCCATCAGGTAGCTGTGGTCCTGGCCCACGATCGTGCCCACGCCGACGATGTGGCCCGCGGGCGAGATGTCGAGCGCGCGGGTGAGCGTCCACGGCGATTCGCTACCAAGCCGGTCCTGCAGCAGTTCGGGCTCGGACGCTCGGTCTTGCCAGTACGCGGCTCGGCGAGCGCCGCCGGCGATCGTGACCTCGCCGACGATCGCTTCGCTGTCGTTGACGGCGTATGCGAGGCCGCCGGTGGCGCCGGCGGGCAGCTGCAGCGCGACGTCGGTGGACGTGTCGGTGTCGTAGAAGTGCGGGACGGCGCCGAGGTTGCCGACGACGTACTTGCCGTTGGGGCTGATGCCGTGCTCGCGTGGGATGAACGGCAGCGCCGTCGCGGCGGCGCCGGTGGTCGCCCACGTGTAGCCGGTCGCGGGGCCGGGGCTGACGTATCGATAGCCGACCATGCGACCAGTGTCGGCGATCGCGCGCACCATCCACTCGTGCTGATCGCTTCCGGCCATGTTCGCGAGCGTGCCGGGGGACGCGCCGCCGGCCCAGTACGCCGCTTGCGGGCAGTCCTCGTCGACGACGTCGGCGAAGTCGGACTGCGGGTCCGCTTCGCAGTCGGACGCGGCGTGGGTCTTCACCGCGAACCCGGCGACGTCGCCGCCGCTGTTCACGCCGAGCGCGGCGGAGTAGTTCTCGGTCAGGCCCGCCGCGTTCAGGTCGAACGGCGTTGCGCCGTCGGCGGAGCGGAACGCGTTGCGCTGGGTGCAGCCGTCGGCCTGATCGCCGGCGCCGACGATCAGGTTCGAGTCGTTGATGTCGTAGGCCGCGCTGGAGCGATCGGTCTCGCCGGTTCCGCCGAACCCGCCGAACGCGGTCCACGTCTTCGAGCTGTGGCGCCAGATCGCCGCATGCCCGATCGCGGACGGGCACGCGCCCGTTCCGGCGACGATCTTCGTGCCGGCGACGTTGCCCGAGGAGTTCACCGCAGCGACGTTGAAGTCGCCCACGTCGCCGCCGGACGAGCCGAGGTCGAACACCGTGGCGTGGTCCTGCCCGTCGATCGTGAACGGCGTGGCGCTGGCGATCGCTGGCGCCGCGAGCGCGCAGACGGCGGTCGCGACGATCAGGACGGTACGGCGCATTCGGGCAGCTCCTCGTTCTCGGAAAATACGAGGACGACTCTATCGAACGGCGGCCGCTGGCGCCGTTCGATAGATTTCTGGCGCCCGGCCGGGGTCCGCGCGTTGCGAACGCGGTGACCTGCGCGCGCCGATCGGAGTGCGTCGCGCCTGCCGGCGCCCGTCAGCGCATCGCGAACGCGGCGTAGCGGCGCGCGACCTGCGCGGCGACGGACGTGCCTTCGTTCGGCGGGGTCGGCAGCATGCGCGCGGTCGGCTGCGCGCTGGGCGTCGGGTCGAACGCGGTGACCTGCGCGCGATTGCCGCTCGCTGCGACGCCGGACGGGCCGGGGGTGTCCGGCACCTCGACGGTCTGCTCGATCGGCACCAGCGTCTGATCCTGGCTCGACGGATCGATCTGCGAGTGCGGCACGAACATGGTTCTACGAATCGACGCCATGCCACATTGTCGCGAAAACGGCCACCCCGTGTCCCACCCCTGCGGGGAAGCTGGGCGGATTCTTGGCGGTTGCACGGCGCACGCGCATGGGGATTCCGGAATTCCCACGCCGATGCCGATACGGGCGAGACTGCCTAATGCGATACCACCCCGACACCCAGACGTGGAGCGGCTCCGCCACGGACCTCGCGAACCATGCGCGCTGCGCGCACCTGACGCAGCGCAACCGGCTGGAGGCGCGCGAGATCGCGGAGGGGCGCGCAGAGCGCGTCGAGGAGGCGTCGCTCGTGATGGAGAAGGGCAAGGCGCACGAGGCGGCGTACGTGGCCGCGCGGCGCGCGGCGGGCGTCGAGCTGCAGACGCAAGTGTGGCTGGAAGCGGGTTCGCTGCGCGGGTACGCCGACCTGCTCGAGCGCGGCGTGAGCGGCGCGTGGGAGCCGCACGAGATCAAGTACGCGCGCAGCGTGCGGCCCGAGCACCTGCTGCAAGCGCTGGCGTACGCGGACGCGCTGCAGCGGCGCGACGGAGCGCTGCCCGAGCACGTGCACGTCGTCGACGGGCACGGCACGGCGCATCCGTACCGAACGAGCACGTACTTCGACTACTACCGCACCGCGCGCGACGCGTTCGAAGCGGCGCTCGCGCTGGACCTCGACGCCGAGCTGGCGCGCGTGCCGGACAAGGTGGCGCACTGCGACGCGTGCCCGTTCGCGGCGCTGTGCGCGTCGCGGCGCGAGGACGCCGACCACCTCTCGCTCGTCGCGTGGATGCGCCACGAGCAGATCGCGAAGCTCGCCGCGGCGGGGATCGCCACGCTCACGCAGCTCGCGCAGACCGAGCTCGCGCACGTGCACGGCATCGGTCGCGCCACGCTCGACCGGCTCAAAACCCAAGCGCGCTTGCAGCTCGCCGCGCGCACGCTGCCCGCGCCCGACACGCCGATCGAGTACCGCCGCCCCGCCGACGACGAACAACCCGATCGAGGGTTCGCGCTGCTGCCCGAGCCCGATCCCGACGACCTGTTCTTCGACTTCGAGGGCTACCCGTTCCACGAAGCGGGCGGCCTCGAATACCTGTGGGGCTGGAC
>JBDHZF010000191.1:0-3276 GCA_039811765.1 Thermoleophilia bacterium
AGTCGAGCGGGATCACGACGGCAGGCAATCCGTCAGCAGCTTCGCCGGTACGGTTCGCGGCAAGGAACGCCTCGACGTCGGCGCGCGCGAAGCGCAGGTGCCGATCGAGCCGGTATCCCGGCAGTCGCCCGACCTTCCACAGTCGCCAGACCTGCTCGCGGCTCATACCGAGCCGGCGCGCTACGGCGGCCGTGCTCAACAGGGGGTCCATCTCGGGGGCCGTGTCCATCATTCGCTCCATTCGCGCAGTCGTCGTCGAGACGGCTGCGCGCGGCGAACAGGCGAGTACAAGGCGATCCGGGCGAATAGGAGCACGACAGACCGCAGCCAAGAGCTGAATCGGCTCAAGGACGTCGTTTCTTGAGAGGACTCGGGCGGTCCGCTACGAGGCCGGCGTCACGCATCCCTCCAGCCCTACCGAGGGACCGCCCCAACCGCCACGCACCACAGGTCGCTTGACGATATATCGTCAAGCGATATATGGTCACGGCATGACTAGCTCCGGACTTCTGCGTGAACAGACGTATTACCTCCTGGCAGCGCTGCTCGACGAGCCACTGCACGGATACGCCATCGCGGCTCGTGTCAGCGGGCTCACCGACGGTCGGCTGCGACTGGCTGCCGGGACCTTGTACGGCGCGCTCGATCGCCTGTTGGACCGCGAACTGGTGCGCGTAGCTCGGGAAGAAGTGGTCGCAGGTCGTGACCGCAAGCTCTATGCGTTGACCGACCGCGGCGAGGCCGTGTTGGTGGAGAACGCTCAGCGGTTCCACGCAGCCGCCCGAGTTGTCACGATTCGTCGAACCGTTCCGCTGATCGAGGGAGCATCGTGATGTCATGGGAGACGCTCTACCAAGTCGCGCTTCGCGCCTACCCCGAGAGCAGCCGAGCGCGATGGTCCGACGAGATTCTCGCAACCGTCCGCCAAAACGTTGCAGATCATGGTCGCGGCACACACGCCCGGGAATTGGTCGCGATCGTGCGGGAAGGCCTCGACGCACGCAGCCGTCGTGAGGACCACATGGTCCGCGCACTCGCAGCCGGTGTCTCAAGGCTGGCTCTGCCGATAGCGCTCGTGTTCGCGGCGCTATCCACCAGCGCTGCTATTCACTTTGTCGCGACGAACAAATCGCTCAACCTTGGTATCTGGTGGACAGCGTCATTGCTGACTACGTGGATCGGCCTCGCGCTCTTGCTTGCGGGCTGTCGGCGCACCGCTACGCTTGCGCTCGCTGTTTTCGCAGGGCTCCTCGCTTACGACACGTGGGCGTCGATGCTCGGCCTGACGGTTCGCATCGACAGTCCCCACATCGGTCATGCGCACTATGTCGGCTACGGGGGACCAGAGATGGCGGGCTTCCTCATTCCCTCCGCGGGCGTCATGGTGCTGGCAGCTTGGCAACGTCGAAGCGCACGACCATCCAAGTCGATCATCGTCATCGGACTGATGTCTCCGATCGTCGTTGCGGTTGCGACATTCGTCACGTCATCGGCGATGATCGTTGTGCTGATTGCCGGTGCGCTCGCGCTGAGCGCGGCCTGCGTCGTCGCGCTTGCGGATCCGCGTGCTGCGGGCGCGGTGCTCGGATTGTGGACCGCACTCGTGCCGTTTGTATTCTGGCCACTCGCTGCGGTCGCGGAGCCGTTCACGATGCCGCGCATCGCGATGTTCTTTGCCTACGTGCTGCTCGGCCCGATGCTGTTGGCTGTCTCGGCGCTCCTGCTTCGGCGCCGCGCGCGCAGTGTCGCCTGACCGATTACTGCGAGATGACGTCCGAAGTTGCGGGACGTGATTCCGGCGTCATAAAACTACCCCCCGACTCCGAACCCCCCGCCTCGATCGCGTCCGTGGCCCGGTGCATCACGCACCGGTGCTCGCTCGATCCGCTCGCGAAGCGTTACATCACGGTTAAGCGCCCGACGCAGGTCGTTGCGATCGAGGCGTTGCGGATCGATGGAAGTGCTGTGGTCGCGCGCGAGCGTCTGTGCGCCCGAACACGAGGCGAGATCGTGGAGGTCGAGGATCGCGTGGTCGCGCTGCTCTTGAGGCGTCAGCTCCCGGCCGGTCGCCGGGTCGCGGTCGAGCGCATCGATGTAGACGCGGGACTGGTCGGTGGCGCGGCTCATGGTGACGTAGAGCCATTCGCGGTCGATGTGGTCGCTGGCGAGCACGAACGCTTCACCGTGAACGGTCAGCCCTTGTGTTTTGTGGCCGGTCGTCGCGTAGCCGTGCGTGACGTGGCCGCGCTGGAGGTAGTTGCGCGGCACCTGGAGCGCGGCTCCGTCGCGTGTGCGGATCTCGATTCCATCCGGTGCGACCCGTTGGACGGTGCCGCGTGTGCCGTTGGCGAGTCCGATCGAGCGTTGGTTGTGCGTGCAGATCAGCTCGTCGCCGACGGCCCATTCGCGTCCCGCGATGGTGACGCGCTCGCGTCCGAGCAATCCGCGCTCGTCGAGCATTCGGCGCGCGGCGTGGTTGAGCTGTGCGACTTCGGCGTTGGAGTAGGCGATCATCGCCACATCGCGCCCGCCTTGGCGCGCGTCGAGCCAGTCCGACGCGAGCTGCTCGCGGAGTCGCTCGGGTGAGGGATCGGTCACGATTCGATCCTGTTCGGTGTAGGACGCGACGGCGCGCTCGGTACTGCCGGCGCGCAGCTCTCCGAGCGTATCGCGCTCCCACTCCTGCACCTGTCGGCGATTCGTGGTGAGCGTGGCCGTGCGCCCTTCCGGTTCGAAGCGGTGGACGAGGTGTTTGAACGCGCCGCCAGCGCCGATCTCGGGGAGCTGGCGGTGGTCACCGACGAGCACGAGCTTTGTCTCGCGCTCGGCTGCGACCTTGGTGAGGAATGCCAGGTCGCGCGTTTCGGTCATCCCGGCCTCGTCCACGACCAGCACACCGCCACGCGGGATCGCATAGTCGAGCTTCGTGGTGTCGCCAGTGTCGAGCGAGTGCGCGTGCCACGTGCGGAGCATGGCGATGGTTTCGGAGGGGATGCCGGTTTCGGCTTCGAGGTTCTTCGCTGCGTTCAGCGCGGTCGCGGTGCCGCGTACCTCGATCTCGGAGCGCTGCCATACGTCGTGTGCGATGGCGAGGCTGGTGGTCTTACCTGCTCCGGCGAGGCCGACCACGAATTCCATGCCCGCGCCGCTCATCGTGAGATTCGTCACCATGTGCTGCTGCTCCGCTGCGAGCCGGTGCCGCGCATCGCGCTCTTCGAGGGTAGCGGTCACGTCCCACACCTTCGCCATCGCCACTCGCTCGTTTGCGCGCTGATG
>JBDHZF010000192.1:0-3275 GCA_039811765.1 Thermoleophilia bacterium
GCTGCCGCCGGTCCAGTAGCCGCCGTTGACGACGACGTCAGTCGCCGAGTTGGTGAAGCCGGTCATGTAGAACCAGCCGTCGAGGGTCTTGATGCCCCACTCGCTGCGCGGGTTGGTGGTGGCGATGTAGATGCCGGTGCCGTTGGGAAACTTCCCATACCAGCTGCCGTCGGCCTGGCTGCGGCTGCCCTCGTCGGGGGCGGCGCCGGGCTGCTCACAGCCGCTGGTCAGGCCAAGGCCGAGGGTGAAGGCGAGAGCGAGAGAGCCAATCTGAAAACGGGTCGACATTGCGTCCTCCAAAATCTCGAACTGGGGGTCGATGCCCAACTGAATGGCGTGCTCGCGGACGAGATTGCCGCGCAAGGCCCGCTCGACGTGATCATCAACAACGCGGCGCAGACCGTGCGCCGCACGCCACAGGCGTACGCGCCGCTGGTGGCCGCCGAACGCGAGCCGCTGCCCGCGGGCACGCGTCCGGACGTGCTCACGTTCACGCGCGACGAGGCCGCGCAGCTGCCCGTCGCGCACTGGACTCCCACGCCAGCGTCGCTCGCGCAGCTTGCAACGACCGCGCGCTCGGCCACGTTCGAGCTGATCGAGCAAGGGCGCGCGATCGACGCGGGCGGCTTGGTGCCGGATCTCGTCGACACCAACAGCTGGGTGCAAAAGGTCGAGGAAGTCGATCCGATCGAGCTGCTCGAAGTGCAGCTGTGCAACCAGACCGCGCCATTTATCCTGCTCAGCCGGCTTCGCCCCGCGCTCGCCGCAGCCGCCGCCGCGTCGCCGAGCAAGCGCAGCTACGTGGTGAACGTCAGCGCGATGGAAGGGCAGTTCGCGCGCGGCTACAAGGGTCCGGGGCATCCGCACACGAACATGGCGAAGGCCGCGCTCAACATGCTCACGCGCACGAGCGCGCAGGAGCTTTTCGAGAGCGACTCGATCCTGATGACCGCCGTGGACACCGGCTGGATCACCGACGAACGCCCGCACCCGGACAAGCTGCGACTCGCCGACGTGGGCTTCCACGCCCCGCTCGATCTGGTGGACGGCGCCGCGCGCGTGTACGACCCGATCGTGCGCGGCGAGGCCGGCGAGGACCTGTTCGGGGTGTTCTTGAAGGACTACCGAGTCGCGGACTGGTAGGCCGGCGCGGTGAGCTGGCGCAGCGCCGCGGCGGCGTCGGCGAGCGACGCGGCGATCGTGCGCCCCGCGCCGCCCATGCGCCCGAGCGCCATCGACGCGAACTGCGGCTCGAGCGGCTGCGGCAACGAACTAAGCACCGAGCTGATGTAGCTGTAGCCACGCTGCACGGTTCGCCATCCCTCGTCGAGTCGAGCGGTCGCGGCGCGCACCCGCTCGTCCGTCGAGCCAAGCGCCGCGACCGTCGCGCGAGCATCCGTCAACGCCTGCTGGCCGCGTCGCCACGGTCCAGCCACGTCACCGAGCGCGGCGTTGTAGCGATCGCGCCAATCGTCGCCGTCGAGCGGCACGCGCTCCACCAGCTCGGACCCTTCCACGTACGCGCGAGCACCTGCTTCAACGAGCGCGGCGGCGGCAACGAGCGTGGACGAGATCGGATCGACTGCGAGCAGTTTCATGCCTGCAACCTACCGCACTAAACGGGGCGGTCAGCAACGCCACGTCGCGCTCGCACCCCAAGCGGTTGGAACCGCGCGCAAGACAAAACACGGGCCCCCGCGATGCGGAGGCCCTGGCAGTGCGCGATGCTGGGATTGAACCAGCGACCCCCGCCATGTCAAGGCGGTGCTCTCCCACTGAGCTAATCGCGCGAGTTGCCGCGGCGGTGGGTTGGGGACCGACGCGGGCAGTGGGCATCGTACCAGCGCATGCGATCCCGCGTCCACAGCACGCAAGCACGCATCGCTAGTTGCATCGACCGGTACCTTGCGATATAAAGGTACCTGCAATGAGTGAAACCGAACGCACCGACCCCTTCGCCCGCATCCGCCGTGGCCTGCTCGAGTTCGCGGTGCTCACCGCGCTCAAACCCGGACGCCTGTACGCCGCCGAGATCCTCGAACGCCTCGCCGACACCCCTTTCGCCACGCAGGAAGGCACGCTCTACCCGCTGCTCGGCAAGCTACGCCGCGACGGCCTGCTCGAGCACGAGTGGGAGGAATCGGACGCAGGCCCGCCTCGCAAGTACCACCACCTCACCGCCGAGGGAACGGCCCGCCACGCCGAGCTCGCCGCGTACTGGCGCGAACTCGATTCCGCACTGACCCAGCTGGGAGCCAACCGATCATGAACCGAGTGACGATCATCAACCTCGCCGGCCGCGCATGGCACGTGGACGAGTCGGGCGCCGACGCGATCGACCAATGGCTCCGCGACGCGCGCGCACGGCTCGCCGCCGACCCCGACGTGGACGAGCTGCTGCTGGACTTCGAACGCGCGATCGCCGATCGCTGCGAGAGCGTCGCCCCCGGCGATCGCGACGTCGTCTCCACCGAGCAGGCGCGCGAGATTCTCACCGCGCTTGGCCCCGTGGAACCGGTGGACGACGCCGCCCCGACGCTCGCGCTCCCCGCGGCGCCTCCGCCCCGCAAGCTCTTTCGACTGACCGGCCGAGACCAATACATCGGCGGCGTGTGCGCGGGCATCGGCGCGTACTTCAACGTCGACGTCACGGTCGTGCGCGTGATCGCGGTGATCCTCGCGATCGTCTCCGGCGGCGTCACTGCGGTCGTGTACGTTGCGATGTGGCTGCTCGTTCCCGAGGCGGTCACGCCCGAGCAGCGCGCACAGGCGCGCGGCACCGGGACCACGGCCGAGGAGATGCTCGCCCGCGCGCGGGACTCGGCAGGCCCCGCGCTGACGCGCGCGGGCTCGATCATCGCCGGCATCGCGATCGCTCTCGTCAACATCGCGCGCTGGGGACTGCTCGCCCTCGTGGGAATCCTCGCGTTCGTGTGGATCGTGTCGCTCGGAACGCTCGCGCTCGATCCAGACTCGATCGCACAATCCTTCGACCCGGGCACCAGCGCGTGGCTGATCGCTTTGTGGGCGACATGCGTCGCGGGCATTCCAGTCGTCGTCTTCATGCTGCTGGAGCGAAGCCTCGCGCTGCTCGTGCGGCGCGGTTCCAGCGCCAAGCGCGCGCCGTCCGCCGGAACGTTCGCGATGCTCGCGACGTACCTCGTGCTCGCCACGATCGGCACGGTCGCGATTCCCGCCGCCACGTCCGAGCAGCTGCGCGACATCGCCGACGGCCATGGCACGGTGCGCTTCGACGACCAGCTCGTCTGCGTGGT
>JBDHZF010000193.1:0-3274 GCA_039811765.1 Thermoleophilia bacterium
CTTCGCCATCGTCTTGATCTTCGACGCGATCTGGCGAACCGTGTCGGCCGTGACCGTGTCGTTGCCGGCGCCGCCGATGATCACGTCCACGCCGTCGCCGCCCGCGAGCACGTCGTTGCCGGCGCCGCCGATGAGGATGTCGTTGCCGCCGCCGCCGTCGATGTCGTCGTTGCCGGCGCCGCCGTCGATGATGTCGTTGCCCTTCGTGCCGGTGATCGTGTCCGCCTTCGCGGTGCCCGCGAGCACCTTCGGCGCGGTCGCCGTCACCGTCGCGCAGTGCGAGAACTCGGACGTGCCGAGCCCGTTCAGGTCCTCGGTCTCCTCCGTCGCGGTGGCGGTGAGGTACTCGCCGACCTTCACGCTGCCCGCCACTTCGACGGAATAGATCGCCTTGCCGCTCGAGTCCGTCTTCACGAACTTGTAGCCGAGCACGCGCTCGCCGTCGCCGTAGCCGAACTTGTTGCAGCGCCCGCTCGCGAAGAACTCGACCTTGTAGTTGGTGTTCGGCGTGGACTCGAGCAGCCCCACGATGCGGGCACCCTTCTTCACGGGCGCGCCGCCGGCCAGCTCGGGCGTGTTCTGGAAGCCGTTCGGGCCGTCGTCCGCGTCGCGCTCGTCGTTCGCCGTGGGACCGAACGCGTCCTCGGCGATCTTCACGCGCGAGTCGACGATGTCGATGCCCATGCCGGGAACGCCCGGGAACAGCTGGTTCCAACCGTTGTCCATGAAGCGGTTGGAGCGAACCTTCACGCGCTTGGGCCAGTGGCCCTGCGTGCCCGGGCCGAGCCACAGCCCCGCCTGGCGGTTGTGCGCGAACACGTTCGCGCCCTTGGACGCGTCGCCCTCCGAATCGGTCTTGCCGATCGTGGTGTCGGTCACGTCGCCGAGCACCCACACGCCGATCTCGTTCGCCCACTGGCGCCCGCCCAGCGGCGTGGAGGTGTCGCCCGCCTTGGAACCGATGAAGTTGCCTTCGATCAGGTGCTTGTCGGACTTGTTGAGCTCGTCGAACTGCTGGTCGGAGATCGAGGTGGTGAGGTCCTGGCCGCTGAACGCGACGAGCAGCTTCGCGATCGGGTCCGCGTCGTCGGAATTGAGCGCCGCGTCGCGCTGCTCGCGCTCGAGCTCTCGGTAGTTGGCCCGCGCGGCTTCGAGCTCCTGGGCGTTCAGCTCGTGATGCGCGAACAGCGCGCCGACGATGTTCCGCGTGATGCGGTTGCCGTTCGCGCCGGTCCCGCCGATCGTCACCTTGTGGCACGAGCCGCACAGCAGCCCGATCACGTTGTAGTCGAAGTCGTTGTCGGTCCACGTCGCGCCGTTCGCGTGATTCGCGAGCGTGCCGATCACGTTGCCGCGCAGCGTGTTGCCGTCGACCTTGTCGGGCCCGGTGGCGAGCATCGTCATGCCGATGATGCCGCCGAGCTCGTCGAATTCCATGTCGCGACCGAACGTGGAGTCGGCGGGAACGTCGCGACCGATCGTGTTGTGGGTGTAGGTGTTGCCGGCGACGAGGTTGCCGCTGGTGGTTACGCCCATGAAGTTGCCGGTGATCGCGTTGGAATCGACGACCGCTCCTTCGGTGTTGACCAGCCACAGCCCGAAGAGGTTGAGCTTGCCGAGGCGGACCTTGCCGGACTGCTTGAGCTTCGCGGCCCAGTCGTCGAGCGCGTCGCCGTCGCCGATCTTGTTGCCGCGGATCTCCAGGCCGGTGGGTCGCGGTCCGATCGCGAGCAGCCCGCCGAGGTTGCCCTGGATGCGGTTGGGCTGCGCGACGCTGCCCACGTGCACGGCGTTGGCGCCGCCCGCCACGACCATGCCGTAGACGTTGCCGACGACGAGGTTGAAGGCCGAGCCGTCCGGCTTGGTGCCGATGTGGTTGCCGAGCACGTTCACGCCGCTGACGGTGGCGCCCGGGCCCTCCATGACCATCGTGCCGAAGACGTTGCCGGTGATCGTGTTCGCGGCTTCGGGTGCGCCGCCGATCGTGACGTCGGTCACGGTCTGGCCCGACGCCGGCGCGATCACGATGCCCGACGCCGAGCTCATCTGGTCCTCGCCCGACGCGCCGGAGACGACCTCGCCTCCTGCGCCGAGGCCGACGTAGTTGCCGAGGATGTCGAGGTTCGTGAGCGACGAGTCGACGAGCACGCCCGCGCCGAAGCTGAGCATCACTTCGCGCAGCTGCGTGTTGGCGGCGTCGGGAGATGCGGCGGCGAACGAGCGCAGGGCGGCCTCGAGCTGGTCCGGGCGACCGTTGCCGGCGATCACGTTGCGGTCCTGGTTCGTTGCTCCGCCGATGCGCACGTTGTCGGCGGAGACGTGGATGCCGAGCGCGTTGCCGGCTCGCAACGCGGATCCGCCGGAGACGCTGACGCCGATGTAGTTGCCGGCGATCACGTCCCCACCCGAGCCGTCGACGAGGATCGCAGCGCCGGGGAAGTCGATGATCGTCAGGCCGCGCACGACGTTGTCGCCGGCCTTGAGCTTGAGGCCCGAGCTCGCTTCGTCGTTCGCGCCGGCGTACGATGCGCGCAGCGTCACTTTCGGCTGCCAGTCCTCGGCGTGCCCGGCCTGCGTCACGCCGGGCTGGGTGGCGCCGTCGATCTCGACGGGGTAGTCGATCGCCGGCAGCGCGGTCGCGACCTGGATCGTCGCCGGGAGCGGCGCGGCGAGGTTGTCGGCGACGTCGAACTCGATCGTCGTGCGCGTGGTGGAGGCGTTCGCGTTGACGGTCTCGATCGCGGCGCGCAGCGTGCACTGCATGCCCGGGTCCGCGCTCGCGTCGCACAGGCCGTCCGCGGGCGCGATGTCGGAGTCGTCACCGACCGTGGTCACGGTGAGGCGCGCGTCCATCAGGAAGCTGTGGTCCTGGCCCACGATCGTCCCCACGCCCACGATGTGCCCCGCCGGCGAGATGTCGAGCGCGCGGGTGAGCGTCCACGGCGATTCGGAGCCGAGCCGGTCTTGCAGCAGCTCGGGCTCGGACGCGTGCGTCTCCCACAGCGCGGCGCGCTTCGCGCCCCCGGCGATCGTCACCTCGCCGACGATGTTCTCGCTGTCGTTGACGGCGTACGCGAGGCCCGCGGTGGCGCCGGCGGGCAGCTGCAGCGCGACGTCGGTGGACGTGTCGGTGTCGTAGAAGTGCGGGACGGAGCCGAGGTTGCCGACGACGTACTTGCCGTTGGGGCTGATGCCGTGCTCGCGTGGGATGAACGGCAGCGCCGTCGCGGCGGCGCCGGTGGTCGCCCACGTGTAGCCGGTCGCGGGGCCGGGG
>JBDHZF010000194.1:0-3226 GCA_039811765.1 Thermoleophilia bacterium
CGGGGCGTGCGGGGAGGGAACGGGCGTCGGGCACGGCGCGCGCGGCGCCGTCGCGGCTCATCCGCCGCGCAGCGTGCGCGCGATGGGCTGGCGCGCGGCGCGCAGCGCGGGGAAGAAGCCGCCGAGCAGGCCGATCGCTGCGGCGAAGACCAGCGCCTTGCCCATCAGCACCGGGGTCACGCGGAACTGGAACGCGACCTCGCTGAAGGACTGGAAGTTCGTCGTGCTCGTCGTGATGCCGTTGATGGGCAGCGCGATCACGCAGCCCAGCAGCCCGCCGATCAGCGCGATGATCAGGGCTTCGACCACGAACGACAGCATGACCGCGAGCGGGCTGAAGCCGAGCACGAGCAGCGTCGCCACCTCGCGCGTGCGGCCGCTCACGGCGGCGAACATGGTGTTCGCCGCGCCGAACAGCGCGCCGATCGCCATGATGACGGTGATGAAGCCGCCGAGCACGGTGACCAGCATCGCCACGCCCTGCGACTGCTCGGCGTAGAACTGGTCCTCGCGCTTCACCTCGACGCCGAGGCGCGGATCGTTCTCGAGCTCCTTCTTCAGCTGCGCGAACTTCGAGGGGTCCTTCATCTGCAGCAGCGCGACCTGATAGCCGCCGTCGCGGTGGAAGAGCGGCTGGAGCACGTTGGCGTCGCCCCAGACCTCGGACTCGTACGACGAGCCGCCGGCCGCGAACGTGCCGACGACGCGGAGCTCGCGGCGCTGGATCTTGATCGCGTCACCGACGCGGCAGCGCGCGAAGCGCGACGAGATGCCCTTGCCGACGATGACTTCGTCCGTGCCGGGCGTGAACAGCCGCCCGGAGACGAGCACCGGCGTCGCGCGCACGCCGATCGTCGCGAGGTCGACGCCGCGGATGCGGATGTTGGACGAGCCCTTCTGGCCGAGCCGCGGCAGGTTCGTGGTCGCCACCATCTCGAACGAGGCTTCCGCGCGGCCGTCGGCTGCGGTCGCGACGCCCGGGTGCGCGCGGAGGATGTCGGCGGCGCCCCGCGCGAATCCGCTCATCACCTCGGAGTCGGCGCCGGTGCTGAGCACGAGCGCCTTGTCGGGCGAACCGGCGGACCGGAGCGTCGTCCGGAAGCCCTCGGCGAGCGCCAGAGCGGCGAGGAGCACCGCGATCGTGAGGCCGATGCCGATCGCGGTCGCGGCGGTCGCGACCGGGCGCTGCAGCACGTTGCGGACGTTGTAGACGAACGGGATCGCCATGCGCGTCTCCTAGTCCACGCGCCGCAGCGCGTCGACGATGCGCAGGCGGGAGGCCTGCCATGCGGGAATGAAGCCGCTCACCACGCCGAGCCCGATGGCGATGCCGACGGCCGTCAGCACCGTGGCCCACGTGATGGTCAGCGTGTTGAAGATGGGGAACGGCGCGTGGTCCAGCCCGAACTTGGCGACGGCGGCGGCGAGCAGTCCTCCGCCGGTCGTGAGGATGGCGGCCTCCGCGACGACCATGCCGAAGATGGCACCGTCCGTGAACCCGAGCGTCTTCAGGACGCCGATCTCGCTGGTGCGCTCGCGCACGGCCATGACCATCGTGTTCGCGGAGATCACGAGGATCGTGAACACGACCGCGAAACCGATCATGCGCAGCGCGAACGGCACGTTGCCGAACATGCTGATGAAGCCGGCGCCGAAGGCCTGCTCGCTCTGCGTGAGCGTCGCGTTGTCCGAGTTCTCGAACAGGACGTCGATCTGCTTCGCGATGGCGGCGGACTGCGACTTGTCGGGGATCTCGACCTTGAACACGCCGACGAGGTCGCGGCCGCCGAGCCCGCGCTCCTGCAGGTACTCGTTGTGGAACAGGATCAGGTCGTCCGACCACGTGCCGTCCTCGGTCTTGTGGTAGACGCCGCGGATCACGAAGTCCCACGTCCCGCGGAAGAGCGTGCCCTCGAGGTGGATCGTCTGGCCGAGCTTCCAGCCGCGCTCGCGGAACAGGTCGGCGCCGACGACGCACGCGTTGCGCTCCATCCAGTAGGCCGCGAGGTGCGGTTCGGTCTCGGGCGGCAGCGAGACGGCGGCCTGCGGCTCCGACCACTGCACGAGCGTGAAGTCCCTCCGGTACATCGGCCAGAAGTCGTCGTCGACCGCGAAGCGCTGCTTCATTGCCTTGCGGTCCTGCGGGTCGATGCCGCCGAACCACGTCTGCGTACAGACACGCTTCACGCCGGGGATCGCGACGATCTGGCTCTTGTAGAAGCCGGGCAGGAAGTTCGTGAGGGAGATCGCGTGTCGCACGGCGAGCCGTTCGCGGCTGCCGGAGTCCGCCGCGGCCTGGAACGTGTCGAGGATGGCGCCGAGCGAGCTGAACAGGAACAGCGCCACGAACACGCTCGCGAGGGTGAGGAACGTGCGCAGCTTGTTGCGGAACAGGTTCACGAAGACGAGCGAGAGCATGGGGGTCTCCGTGGCTCAGGCGGACAGCACGCCTTTGTCGAGGTGCACCATGCGGTGCGCTCGCTCGGCGGCGTGCGGATCGTGCGTGACCATGACGATCGTCTTCTTGAACTCGGTGTTCAGCCGCTCGAGCAGCTCGAGGATCTCTTCGCCCGCCTTGCGGTCGAGGTCACCGGTCGGTTCGTCGGCGAGCAGCACGCGCGGGTCGCTGACGATCGCGCGCGCGATCGCGACGCGCTGTTGCTGCCCGCCCGAGAGCTGGCGCGGATAGTGGTCGAACCGGTCGCCGAGGCCCACGAGCTCGAGCGCGAGTTTCGCGCGATTGCGCCGCTCGGCGCCGCTCATGCGGTGCAGCATCAGCGGCAGCTCGACGTTCTGGAGTGCCGTGAGCACGGGCATGAGGTTGTAGAGCTGGAAGATGTAGCCGATGTTCTCCGACCGCCATTTCGCGAGCGGTGCGCCGGTCATGCGCGAGATGTTCGTGTTCGCGACCGAGATCGAGCCCGACGTCGGCTGGTCGATGCCGGCGATCAGGTTCAGCAGCGTCGTCTTGCCCGAGCCCGACGGCCCCATGAGCGCGACGAAGTCGCCTTCGGGAATGGACAGCGACAGCCCGTCGAGCACGGTGATCTGCTGCGTGTCGCGCGCGTAGACCTTGCGGACGTCGATGACCTCGACGAATGCCATGTGTGCTCCTTCGGAGTGAAGTCCGGCGCTCAGCGCGCCTGGACCTTGATCTTGCCGCCCTCGTGCAGCGTCGCGGGGGGCGCGAGCACGAGGCTCTCGCCGCCGGCGAGGCCCTGGCGGA
>JBDHZF010000195.1:0-3212 GCA_039811765.1 Thermoleophilia bacterium
GTGGAGGATCGCCTCGGCCACGACGTGCGCTACTCGCTCGACACCACCAAGGCGCAGCGCGAGCTCGGCTGGAAGCCGGAGATCGCCTTCGACGAGGGCCTCGCCCAGACGGTCGAGTGGTACAAGGCGCAGCGCAGCTGGTGGGAACCGATCAAGTCCGGCGAGTACCGCGAGTTCTACGAGTCCAATTACGCCGGACGGGTGTGACGGCCCATCCGCAGTTTGTCCCGACTGTTCACGGAAATTGCGGATCTGTTTGTGCTACCGACCTCGAGTTCGGCGTCCATTCCGCAGTTTGTCCCGACTGTTCACGGAAATTGCGGATCTCGTTTCGCTACCGACGCGTCGCAGGTCCCGCGTCGCGCTGGTCAAATCGTCGAACCCGTCGTACCGTGATCGCATGAGCGCCGCCAAGGGACGGGTGTGCGCCGGGGACACGAACGATCAGGGACGGTCGGTTTTCATGTGCAACATGTCTGGTGTTGGCGGCTCGACAGCGCAGCAGGTGATGCTGCCCGCGAGCAAGGGCGACGTGGCGGGCGCAAGTGGCGGCGGCGCCGTTGCTGGCGACCTCGGCAGCGCGCTGTCGGCGATCAACGCCGCGTTGCAGCAGCTCGTTGCCGCGGTGCAGGCGCTGACCGGAAACAGCGCGCTCGGCGGTGGCGCGGCGAAGGGCGGCGTCGAGCAGCTCTCGTCCGCGCCCGTGCAGCAGTACTTCCCCGTGCAGCAATCGGCGACGGCCGTCGCCGCCGAGGAGTCGCACGACGCGCACAACCACGAGCCCGCCCAGTCTGCCAAGGCCACGATCGCGCAGTACGGCCTCGGCGCGGACACCAACAATCGTGTCGGCGAGAAGACGAACGTCTCCAACTCCAAGGGCGACTGGAAGATCACGTACGCCCGACCAACGGAGAATCGCACCAAGGCGGCCAACTCGCTCGCCACGATGATGCATTCGACCGCGGCGTACAAGGACATCAACGCGGCGAAGGCCGCCGGCTACGACTTCGACAAGGCGATCGTCGAGGGCACGCTCGTGCACGTGCCGAACCCGACCTTCTCCAAGCAGTACGGCGGCGCCGACCTGAACCACCCCTCGATGCTGCTGTATCGCAAGGGCGCCGACGGGTCGCTGTCGCTGATCGGCAACGTGATGACCGCGTCGAAGCAGGCGCCCGACCTCGGCATGGGACGCTGGCACACGCACCAGCACGCTGGCTCGGACACGAACACCGATCTGATGATGCACGTGTGGTTTCTTCCGAACGATCTGGACGCCGCCTATTCGGAGACGATTCCGAAGGGCTGACGCCGAAGCAATGCAAACGGGACGATCAGGGACGGTCTGAACATGTGCAACATGTCTGGTATTGGCGGGTCGACGGTGCAGCAGGCGATGCTGCCCGCGAGCAAGGGCGACGTGGCGGGCGCAAGTGGCGGCGGCGCAGTTGCCGGTGACATGACCAGCGCGCTCGCCGCGATCAACGCGGCGTTGCAGCAGCTCGTTGCCGCGGTGCAGGCGCTGACCGGAAACAGCGCGCTCGGCGGTGGCGCGGCGAAGGGCGGCGTTGAGCAGCTCTCGTCCGCGCCCGTGCAGCAGTACTTCCCCGTGCAACAGTCCACGACCTCCACCGCGGCGGCGAAGGACGAGCACGCCGGTCACGTGACGACCACGCCGTCGCCGTCGCAGAAGAACCTCTCTGCGAGCTCCAAGGCGCTGCTCGGCGATTTCACCGTGAGCGCGAACGGCGTGTCGAAGACATGGGCGAGCGGCAAGCACACGTTCGAGCGCACCGAGCCGGAGGACCGCACGAAGGCCGCGGCGATCCTGCAGAAGCTCATGAGCTCTACCGCCAAGTACGCGGATCCGGCGGTCGCGCAAGCAGCCGGCTACGATTTCAACAAGCACGCGGTCGAGGGCGACCTCGTGCACGTGAGCAAGAGCACCAACCAAGATCTCAACCTCGACGATCCCGGCATGCTGCTCTATCGCAAGCAGTCGGACGGCTCGCTGAAGCTGATCGGCGCGGTGCTCGGCTCCTACGGTTCGGCACCGGACCTGGGCATCGGCGAGTGGCACGTGCATGGCGACGGCAACCAGAACATGATGAAGCACGTCTGGTTCACGCCGAACGACCTCACCACGGCCTATCAGGAATCCGAGCCGCCTGCTTCGAAATTCTGATCCGAATCGCGCGCGTCGCGCGCATGTGGCACTGTGCGGGTCTGGTGTCGTTCGATCGCAGGTTCAAGCGGTCGCGCGGCGAACCCGATGCAGACCACCATGCGGACGGCGGCTCGAACACTTCTCATCGCGATCACGGTCGCGCTCGCCACTGCGAGCGTCGGCGCGAGCAGCGCGAGCGCGCGAACCGTCTCCCAATACCGCATCGAAGGACGCGGCTGGGGGCACGGAATCGGCATGAGCCAGTACGGCGCGCAAGGGTACGCGCTCAAGGGGATGACGGGTCCCGAGATCATCCAGCACTACTTCAGCGGGACCGTCGTGGCCCCTCGCCCCGCGAACGGCCCGAAGAACGTGCGCGTGCGACTCAAGGACGGCCTTCAAACCGCGCGACTGCAAATGACGTCCGCTGGCGTGGTGTCGCAAGGCCCCGCCAGCATGGCGGTCGTGCCCGGCGACGTGCTGACGATCCGCATCGCGAGCGGCGCGCTCCAAGTGACGCGCACGCGCAGCGGCGTGCCCAGCCAGACGCTCGCGAGCACGGCCGGCGTCGATCCCGTCGTCACGCCCAGCACGGACGGCGGGGTGAAGATCCTGTTCGACACCACGTACCCGCAGAGCGGAACCGCGTTTCGCGGCACGATCACCGCGCATGTGGACGGTGGCAAGGTGAGCATCGTCAACTCCGTGCCGTTCGAGGACTACGTGCGCGGCGTGGTGCCTGACGAGATGCCGCCCAGCTGGCACGCCGAAGCGCTCAAGGCGCAAGCGATCGCCGCGCGCTCCTACGCGCTGCGCGGGTTGCGCACCGGCAGCTACTACGACCTGTACCCCGACACGCGCAGCCAGGTGTACGGCGGCATGGACGCCGAGGAAACGTCCTCTGATTTCGCGGTTGCCGCCACCAGCAACCTCGTCGCCCGCGTGGGCAGCGCGACCGGCGAAGTGGCACAGACGTTCTTCTTTTCCACCAGCGCGGGCCGCACCGCGACCAACGAGGACATCTGGGGCAGCTCGCCGCTCTCGT
>JBDHZF010000196.1:0-3150 GCA_039811765.1 Thermoleophilia bacterium
TCTCGATCAGCGTCCCTTCCAAGAACATCCGCCAACGAAAGCACGGTCGGCTTGCGGCGTCAGCTCACGCCCGCGCGCCGATGTCCATCCGGATCGGCGACGTGCCTGGAGGGGTTACGCTGCGTCGTTGTGGCGACTCCCTGGAAAGCGCCGCACGTCGACGACGTGCTGAAGCCGCGCTCCGCTAAGCAGCGCGGCGAGTTCGTCACGCGTGGCCGTGCCATGACCGAAGGTGGTCAGTGCGAGGATCATGTCCTCACGAAGCGCGTTCGACCGAGAGGACACGCAGGCTGCGCAAGCCACCGGGCATCTGCCAATCGATCTCTTGCCCCACGCGCAAGCCAAGGAGCGCGCAGCCGAGCGGCGCGAGCACGGACACCCGACCCGCGTTCGACTCCGCGTCCTGAGGATAGACGAGGGAGAGCCGGCGACGTTGATGGGTCGCGACGACCTCGTATTCCAGCGCGCTGTTCATCACGACGACATCCTCCGGCACTTGTGACAGCGGTATCACCTGGGCACGCTCAAGCTCGGCTTCGAGCTGCTCGGCGACCTGGTTGGCGCGAGCGCGGGCGACCAGATCCAACAAGCGATCACGGTCTTCGGTGGCAACGATGATGGGCGGCGATGACGTCATGATGGACCTCGGTTCGTGAGAAGCGCCGAGGCCGGACCGCACGATTGCGCCCGGCCTGAGCCGGGCGCTGATGGGTGGCTCTAACCAGAGACCGCGCAGCAGACGACCGGCCCGAGGAAGCGCAGAAGCGCGACCTGGGTCGGGGGCAGCAGCCGGAGATCGCGGAGATGAGCCATGGAAGCGGAAGCCTATCATGGAAGCACCATCGCTCAAGGTGGATGCCTGCACGGATCAGCTCAGCCTCAGCCAAACATGCTCGTAGCCGCCGGTCGGAGCCGCCGCGCGAAGGGGAGCGCGCTCCGCCAAACGAATCGTCTTGCTGCTTCGCAGCAGGGCCGCGAGCGCTTCTCGGAGCTGCGAAGTCGCAAGAGCGCGGCCTGGACAAACGTGAGACCCGATGCCGTAGACCAGATTGTGCGGCGCGTTGACCACCGGCTCGAACGAGTCTGGTGTCGCGAATCGCCTCGGGTCTCGGTTCGCCGCGGTCCAATTGAGGACCACTTTCGAGCCGGCGGGGATGAGGCGCCCATTCACTTGGACGTCCCTCGTCGTGACACGTCGGTTCCACAAGAACGGACTGTCGATCCGCAGCAGTTCGTCGATCGCGCTCTCCAGGACGCCGGGCTCGTCGATGCGCGCCCGCAGCTCCTCTTGCAGCTGTGGAATCGAAGCCACGCCGTGAGCCACTACGCCCACGCACGCCGCGATGCTGGCGAGATCTCCCGCAGTCCAGTTCCTGAGAATAGAGACGACCTCTTGCCGCGTCAGGCCGCGGCGGCAGCCAGGGGCGCTTGGGTCTTCGACCTGAGAGCATGAGAGCTGCGCGGTGACGGTCAACGGCTCTCCACGTGCTTCTCCGCGTCTCTGTTCGAGCTGCTCGACAACGATCGCTTCGAAGTCGAGCGCGGCCTGGGCGAGCCGAGCAGGATCGTGTGAGCGTGCAACGCCGATCGATGCCCACGCATCCACTCCAGCAGCGGGCGCTCCGCTTCGTCGTGCCAGCCGAGCCACGCGCATTGAAAGCGCACCGCAAGGGGCGCCCCTATCTCCCAGACGGCGTCTGCAAAGGTGCCGGCGAGCAGCGTGCGAATCAATCTCTCAGCGATCAGCTGAAACTTCGGGGCGAGCTTGACCACCTCAGAAGGATCGAGGAAGCGGTCGATCAGCGCGCGAAACCGGCGACGCTCCTCGCCATCGAGCGCGTTGGGGATCTGCAGTCGCGACGAGACTCGGTTCGAAAAGCCCTCGGCGTCCAGAGCGCAAGCGGCGGCCTCGGCGTGCCCGGTGATCACCCACACGTCGTCGGCGGGCCGCCTGGCCACCGGACAGCGATCGCGCAACAGGTCGTACGCTCGGCGAGGATCGCTCAGATAGGCTGGATCATCCCATCGGACTTCGTCGTCTCCAGTGTTGCTGCCGGGATGCATGGTTTCTCATAGTGCGGCGAGGCGCGCTGCGTCCAGCTATGGAGCCGAGCTCGCGGGGAGCTAGGATGGCGCTTCTCCAGCCCTGCGCAGGACACTGCTCGCCCAGCCGAGCAGGGTCACGGCCCACGCGCCGAGCGCAACGAAGACGAACACTTGCGGGATCGCCAACAGGTACGGCGCGTCCACCGCCTGAGACAGCCGGACGGTGCAGACCGTGTACATCCCCAGCGGGAACACGGCGCCCCAATACAGCGGGTCGTAGCGAAGCGGGAAGCGTCGAAACACGTGGCGCCATAGCCCGAGGATCAAGAGCATCGGAATCCACCAGGTCGCGGTCGCCCACCACCACAACGTCAGGCCACGCACGAACGGCAGCACCTGTTCGAGCACCGGCGAGTGCGGTGCCGACGAGGCGATCGTCGCGCCGGCGAGGGTCGCGATCGCAGCGGCGCCCATGTTGATCCAGTATGGCGGCGCGAGGTCGTTCGGACTGAGCGTGAAGAACGTGTAGCGGTAGAAGATCAGCGAGATGATCCAGATATAGAGCATCGAGCCGCCGAGCCACATCGTGAGCGCGAAGAGCAGGACCTTCGGCGCATGCTCGTGCGACATGCTTGGCGCGAGCTGAGCGCCGAGCACTGCCACCGAGTGGGACGCGACGACGATGACCAACCAACCGCCGTTGATCCCGTCCGCCAACGTCGGCTTTTCAGTCTTCACGGTCAGGATCGTGATGATCGTGTAGGTGAAGATGGCCCAGAGGACGATGCCCGCGAACCAGAGCCCGAGCGCCAGCGATGGAAGGCCTCCGACGACCAGCGATTGCGAGCCGAGCACGCAGGTGGCCGCGACCGTCGTGAAGAACCCAACAGAACGACCGTGATGAAACACATCTGCAATCACGCGCTGGCGATGACGCAATAGCCTGGCCACCGTCAAGCCCCACAGCGCCACGTAGACGATGACGTTGACGGCGTAGAGCGCGAGCGCAACGAAGCGCATGCCGAGGAGCTGCGAAGCGATCGACACGATGCCCGTCGCCATCGCCATCGCGAAGTACGCGGGGTGCATCTGCGCGAGAGCGGA
>JBDHZF010000197.1:0-3145 GCA_039811765.1 Thermoleophilia bacterium
CCGATCTCGGCTGGCCATCGTCGCCGACGGCGTGCCGGACCTCGTCGCGAAGCTGCGGCGTTACGTGCAGGGCGCGAGCGATGTCGACATCCTCGTCGGCAACGCGAAGAACGCCGACGGCATCGCCCGCCTGCTCAGCCAGGAGGAGCGGTCGAAGTTCCTCGAGCTGCTGTCGCAGAGCCGCGCCCCGCACAAGCTGGCGCAGCTGTGGGCGGAAGGCCTGCTCGCGGATTGCCGCGGCATGGCGTCGAGCGGCCGCCGGATCTCGCTGCCCACGTACCCCTTCGCCGACAAGCGCCACTGGCTTCCGGAATCGACGCATGCCGGGACCCCGGCACGGGGTGGGATGGCGGCGCTGCACCCGTTGATCGACAGCAACGAATCGACCTTCCAGCGGCAACTGTTCAGGAAGACGTTCCTGGAGCGGGAATTCTTCCTCCACGACCACGTCGTGTCCGGCGTGCCGACCCTGCCGGGCACGGCCTACGTCGATCTCGCGCGCAAGGCGGGCGAAGTCGCCGCCGGCACCAGGGTCGACCGCGTGCGCAACATCACCTGGGTGAGCCCGCTCACCGCACATCCCGCCGCGCCGACGCCGGCGATGGTCGAGCTGAAGCCCGGTGCGGACGGCGTGCTGTTCGAGGTCTTCGCCGAGGTCGATGGCAACGAGCGGACGACCTACTGCCAGGGCAAGCTGCTGTACGCGGTCGATCCGTCGTCGTCGTCGCCCGCGGAATACGTGGACATCGCCGCGATCCGCGAGCGGTGCAGCAAGGTCGCCGATGCCGGCACGGTCTATCCGCTGTTCGAACGGGTCGGCCTGCGCTACGGGCCGAGCTTCCGGCTGCTGGAAGCGGTCTTCGCCAACGACGACGAAGTGCTCGGCCTGCTGCGGCTGCCCGAGGCCCGCGACGGCGATTTCGAGGACTTCGTCTTCCATCCCTGCATCCTGGATGCGGCCATGCAGGCCGGTGTCGTCGCGCAGTTGTGCCGCGACACCGGGGACATGCGCGTCCCTTACTCGATCGGCGAGATCGAACTGCTCCATCCGCTGACGCGCACCTGCTACAGCCATCTGACCCGTTCCCCGGGCGATCGCAGCGCGGCCGGCGGCCTCGCCAGGCAGAACCTCGAGATCGTCGACGAGACGGGCCGGGTGCTGGTCCGCATCCGCGAATCGGTCGGCGTGCCGCTGACCAGCGTGCATGGCAAGGCGGACGCGGCGCGCGACGCCGGGTCCGCGCGCACCGAGGCTCCGGCCGTGCCGCCGTCGCCCGCGGCGCCTTCGCAGGCTCCGGTCGCCGGGGACGGCTTCGCGGAACTGTTCTACGGCCAGCGTTGGGTGCCGACGCCGGCGCCGGAAGTTCCGGCCGCGCTGCCGCAAGTGCTCCTGTTCGACACGGCAGCGGGCCTGGGCGACGCCTTCGCCGATGGCGGCCGTGTCTGGCGCGTGCGCCCCGGCGACGCGTTCGCGGCGCTCGGCGACGATGCCTACGCCATCGACCCGCGCAATCGCGACGATTACGTCCGGTTGATCGAGGCGGTGCGAGGATCGGGATGGACCTCCGGCAGGCTCTGCTTCGCCTGGCCGATGGACGAGCGGGGCGAGAGCGTCGACGCGACCCTCGATACGGGCGTCCACGCGCTGCTGTTCCTCTGCCAGGCCCTGATGGCGGGCAAGTCGAAGCAGAGCGTGCAATTGCTCTGCGTGCACGGCGCGGACGGCGAGGAGGCCGATCCGTTCGACGTGGCCCTGAGCGGGTTCGCGAGGACGGTGCGGCTGGAGAACCCGAGGATCGAATGCAAGGTGCTGCACCTCGACCGCGCGGAGACGGCGCCTGCCGCGGCCGCGGCGCGCGTGCGCGCGGAGCTGGACGAGCGGACCCGGCAGGCCGTCGCTGTGCGCTATGTCGGCGGCGCGCGCGCGGAACGGACGCTGTACAGGCTCGACGCCAACGATCTTCCCGTGTCCGGCGACGCGGGCGCTGCGCTGCGCCATCGGGGTGTGTACGTCATCACCGGCGGCGAGGGCGGCCTCGGCCTGATCGTCGCCGAGCATCTGGCCCGCACTTGCCGGGCGCGTCTGGTGCTGACGAGCCGGTCGCCGCTGTCGGCGTCGAATCTTGCGCAGGTCGCGGCGCTGGAAGCGGCCGGCGCGGAGGTGCTGCATGTCGCCGCGGACGTTTCGCGCAGGGACGATGTGGCGCGCCTGCTCGCCGAGGCCAGGGCGCGTTTCGGCCGCATCGACGGCATCCTGCACAGCGCCGGCGTCCTGCGCGATTCGTTCCTGTGGAAGAAGACCCGCGAGGAAATGCGGGCGGTGCTCGCGCCGAAGGTCGATGGCACCCTGCTGCTGGACGAACTGAGCGCAGGCGACGACCTCGACTTCTTCGCGCTGTTCTCGTCGCTCGCGGCGTTCGGCAACGCCGGGCAGTGCGACTATGCCTATGCCAACCATTTCATGGACGCGCTCGCCGAGCGTCGCGACAGACGCCGCCGGCGCGGCGAACGCCGAGGGCACAGCCTCAGCCTGAACTGGTCTCTCTGGGCCGAGGGCGGGATGAAGCTCGACGAGCAGACCGAGCTGTTCTTCCGCACCAAGCTCGGCATCAAGCCGCTGGGGACCGATTTCGGCCTGCGCGCATTCGAGCGCGGCCTGGTGTCCGCGCACACCCAGCTCGCCGTGCTCGAGGGCGTCGCCGGCAAGATCGAATCGGCCTGGGGCATCGCCGGGACGCAGGCGACGGCGGAGGCGCCGGTGCCCGGCGCGTCGCCGGCGCCGGACGAGGCGACGGGCGGTGCGTCGAAGTCCGCCGTCGTCGCCGCGCTGTCCGCCATCGTCATGGAGATGCTGAAGATCGACCAGGACGATCTGTCGCTCGACAGCATCCTGCTCGACCTGGGCTTCGATTCGATCGGCCTGGCCGGCTTCGCGAACGCGCTCAACGCGCGCTACGGGCTCGACATCAATCCGACGATGTTCTTCGAATACCCCTCGATCAACGCGATCGCGGGCGTCCTGGTGGAAGAACATGCCCACGCCATCGCGTGCGTGCATGGCGCGCAGGCGACAACGGAGCGCCCGCCACCGGTCGCGGCGACGCCCGCGCCCGCCGCGCGCGCGCTGGCCGCGCCGATCCCGGTC
>JBDHZF010000198.1:0-3068 GCA_039811765.1 Thermoleophilia bacterium
GCGTTCAGCGGCGTGGCCGTGACGTCGAACGAGCCCGCCTGCGCCGGGTTGTAGAACACCGTCGAACCGCTGATGTGCTGGAAGGCAGCACCCTCGTGCTCGGCGAGCGTCAGCGAGATCGCGGGATCGTCGGTGACGATCGTCACGATGTCGGCGTCGGCGAGGCTCGAGTTGCCGACGTTGTCGCTCGTCAACAGCGAGTACGCGTAGCAGTGCCCCGTGCTCACGCCGGTGTCGGAGTAGCTCGTACCGACGAGCGACGGGCCGACCGCGACGGGCTCGTCGAACGCACCGCACGTGTCACCCGTGAGCGTTGCCACCGAGCGGTACAGCTGGCGCGATCGGATGCCCGACAGCGCGTCCGTTCCCTCGTCCACGGTCACCGCGATCGGACCGGCCGCCTGGGCGCCGGCGTGGTACGAGACGCTCTGGCCGGTCGGGGCGTCGCCGTCGGCGATGGCTTGCACTCCGGCATCGTCCCCGTGATTCGTGACGTCGTCGTACTCGAACCACAGGCCGCTGCTTTCGTCGACGTTCGAGCCGTCCCAGTGGATGTTCTCGTAGGTCCACGGTGCTGCGTCAAGGGAGAAGGGGTAGTCGCCGTAGTCGTCGACGTCGAATACCTTGTCGGGTCCGAACACGTCGGAGCCGTCGTAGAGCTCCAGCTCGGCGAGCGGGGGCACGGAGTGCACGGCGACCGACAGCGTGCCGCTCTCGTGTGCGTTCAGGTAGAGCTTGCCAGGGTCGTCGTCACAGTCGTCGTCGGGATCGCACGCCACGGCCGGGACAAAGTGCAGGAGGCCATAACCGTCGTCGTCGGTGACAGACACGGAGGCATTCGCGGAGCGCGAGTAGAAGTACAGGGTGCTCGTGGCGGCGTCGTCGAACCAGGCGGACTCGTGGCCGAGCAAGTCGATCGTCTTCGAGCGCAGCTGCACGCAGGTGCCGCTCTCGAAGTCCGAGGTGTCGAGCTCGAAGTCCGGGCTGGCGTCCTCGTCGCCGGGCTCGCCACCCTCGCCCTCCTCATCGCCGACCGGGTGGCTCAGCGTAGACCAGTCGCCGAAGTCGCCGCAGACGCCGTCCGCGTCGAAGGTGCCGACGCGCTTCTGCGCCTCGATCGCGGAGGGCCACGTCTCATCCTCGCCCGGATTCGCGTAGAGATTCATCGGCGACTCGTTGTTGCTGAGGTCCCTCCACGCATTCGGGCCGGTGTAGTCGAAGCCGCCGTCCGTGGGCGCGCCATGATCGGCGACGAGCGCGATGTCGCGGGTTCGAGTCTGGTCGTCGACATTTGTCGACGTGATCCGCACCAATTCCGCATCGTCGGCATCCTCGTCCCACTCGTAGGTGAACGAGCGCGACGCCGAGTGGGTGGACAGGCCGGAAAGGTCCTCGACCGAATCGCTGGCCGGACTCCAGCCGTCGGCAACCTGCTCGAACGTGATGTCGCCAAGCAAGGACTCTGCGTCGGATGCGTCGGCCGTCACCCGGAACGACCCGGCTCCGGTCGCGTCGTAGAACACGGTGGGCAACCCGTTGTAATTCGGTTCGTAGAACGCATGCGTGAGCTGGTCGACGCCGAGCGTCAGGAGCGGCGGCGACGCGGAATCGACGACGACCTGGGTGCTGGCAGAGCTCACCGCGCCAGCCATGTCGAACGAGCGCAGCTCGTACTGGTAGCAGTACCCGTCCTCCACATCCGCGTCGGAATAGGTAGCGCCACCGCCGTGGTGGATGGACTCCCAGTCGGACCACTGATCCGAGTAGGGGCCCGCGCAGTCGTGATTGTTGAGCGGCGCCTCGCGGCGCTGAAGGTCCCACGCCTGGTACAAGGCGCCGCCGGCGATGCTGCCGGGATTGATCGTCAGCGCGATCGGGCCGCCGGCAACGAGCGCGCCGGGCGGCGTGATCGCGGCGCCGACCGGGCCGGTGACGTCCACCTTCACCAAGAACGAGGCTGCCGTGAGCCACGCGTCGCCCGATGCCTCCGTGGTGACAAAGATCGTCAGATTCTGCGGTCCCTCCGCGTGGTCGCTGATGCCGCCGACGCTGTCGCACAGGAACTGCTTCGTCAGCCCGCCGTTGAACGAGTCGGTGATCTGGGCCGGATTGCACCCACCACCACCTTCGAGCACCACGCGGACGCCCTGGATCGCGGTGCCGTCGCCCGAGAGCACGTTACCGGCAATCATCGTGCTCGGACCGATCCATGAGCTACCACCAGCGGTGTCGAGCGCGACGAACGACGCGTCTGGTCCCATTGTCTTGTAAGTGAGAGACCCCGTTCCAGGGTCCGCCGCCAGCGCCCCCGGCGCGGCAATCAGCAGCCCGCAGACGGCGACGATCGACAGGGCGAGGAGACGGGCCGTGCGCAGGGCACGGATGGAGCGAGGATTCGACATGAACGGCGGCTTACCGCACGTGTCCCATGTTCAAACCGCGAGGCACGACATTCGAAAATCCTTCGGTGCGCGGCGACGCGCGTCAGGCGGGCGCGTCGAACCGATCGAGCACGAGCAGCTCGAGCGCCGCCCACGGCACGTTCACGCCGGGGAACGTGCCGACCCGCGTGGCGTCGAACGCTACTCGAATCGCGCCCAGCGCTCCACGTTCGCCTCGTGCATCTCGGTGAGGATGCGCGGCACGTCGTATCGCTGCGCCCAGCCGGGGTAGTGCGCGGCGAACTTCGCGTTGGAGCCGACGTACCAGATGTGGTCGCCCATGCGATTCTCGTCCACGTACGTCCAGTCGAGCTCGCGCCCGGTGACCTGCTCGCACAGCGCGATCGCCTCGCGCATCGAGCAGTGCGAGAAGCGCCCGCCGCCGATGTTGTAGACCTCGGCGATTCGAGGCGCGCGGAAGAACTGCTCGAACGCGGCGATCAGGTCGACGCTGTGGATCGCGTCGCGCACCTGCTTGCCCTCGTAGCCGAACACGGTGTACGGCGTGCCGCTCATCGTGCACTTCATCAGGTAGCCCAGGAAGCCGTGCAGCTGCGTTGCCGAGTGCTGCGGGCCGGTGAGCGTGCCGCCGCGAAAGCACGCGGTGCGCAGGTCGAAGTAGCGACC
>JBDHZF010000199.1:0-3044 GCA_039811765.1 Thermoleophilia bacterium
TCGCATGGGATCTCGCGCACGTCGGCAACTACGAGGAGCTGTGGATCCTGCAGCGCGTTGCCGGTCTCGCGCCCACGAACGAGCAGTACGACGACATGTACGACGCGTTCCGCCACGAGCGATTCGTGCGCGACGAGTTGCCGCTGCTGCGCGGAGCGCAGGCTCGCGACTACCTCGCCGCGGTGCGCGAACGCGTGCTGGCGACGATCGACTCGCTCGAGCTGGATGCGCCCGGGCAGGACGATCCGCTGCTCGCTGACGGCTTCGTGCTGGCGCTCGTCGCCCAACACGAGCACCAGCACGGCGAGACGATCCTGCAGACTCGCAACCTGCTCGGCGCGCGCGTGGCACCGCTCGCGCTCGCGCCCGTGCCATCCAACGGCGAGGACGATCTCGCGACCGCGGCCGTCCCCGGCGCTCGCGTTCGCATCGAAGCGGGCACGCACATGATCGGCACGAGCCTCGAGCCGCGCGCCTACGACAACGAACGGCCCGCGCACGAGGTGCAGCTCGCGGCATTCGAGATCGATCGCTACCCGGTGACCAACGCGCAGTACGTCGAGTTCGCCGAGAGCGGCGGCTACGACGACGAGCGCGTCTGGTCGGCCGACGGCTGGGCGTGGCGCACTGCCGACGACGAGCGCGCTCCCCTTGGCTGGCAACGTGCGAGCGACGGCTCGTGGACCGTCGCGCGATTCGGAGTGACGAGCGCCCTGGATCCGCTCGAACCGGTGCAGCACGTAAGCTGGTTCGAGGCCGATGCGTTCGCGCGGTGGAGCGGCGGGCGCCTGCCGAGCGAAGCCGAGTGGGAAGTCGCCGCGCGCGGCACCGACCTGTCCGGTGCGAACCTCGGCGGGCTCCGTGGCGGCCCGTCGCGCATCGGCTCGCACCCGACGAGCGCGTCGAACGCGGGCTGCGAGCAGATGCTCGGCGACGTGTGGGAGTGGACGAGCAGCGAGTTCGACGGGTACCCGGGGTTCCGCGCGTTCCCGTACCGCGAGTACAGCGAGGTGTTCTTCAGGTCCGGGTATCGCGTGCTGCGCGGCGGTTCGTGGGCGACGCATCCGCGCGCGATCCGCACGACGTTCCGCAACTGGGACCACCCGCAACGCCGCCAGCTGTTCGCTGGCCTGCGACTGGCTTGGGACGTGTGACGGGTGGGAACGAGGATCTGGTGAACGACGACGTGACTCCGATCGGCGATCCCGCGATCACCCTGCGCATCACGGATGCGGATCGCCGGCGACTGCTCGAGCAGGACGTGCGCCGCGGGCTCACCGATGCGCACAAGAGCCTGCCGGCGAAGTGGCTCTACGATGCGCGTGGCGGCGAGCTGTTCGGGCAGATCACGCAGCTGCCGGAGTACTACCCGACGCGCACCGAAGCGGCGCTGCTCGCTGCCATCGGACCACAGCTCGCAGCCGCGGCGCCTGCGCACGCGATCGTGGAGCTCGGTGCCGGCGATTCGCCGAAGACCCGTCAGCTCGTCGACGCGTGCGCGGCAGGTGGCACGCTCGAGCGTTTCGTCTCGTTCGACGTGGACGAGGAGTCGCTGCGCAGGTCCACGCGCGAGCTCGCGGCGCGACACCCGGGCGTGCGGGTGGAGGGCATGCTCGCCGACATGACGAGCGACCTGGATCTGCTGCCCGGCGGCGAGGGCGTGCTCGTCGCGCTGCTCGGCAGCACGATCGGCAACTTCCTGCACGACCAGCGCGTGGGCTTCTACCGCGACGTGGCCGAGCGGCTGCAGCCTGGCAGCTGGCTGCTCGTGGGCTACGACCTCGTGAAGGACCCGGCCGTGCTCGAAGCGGCATACGACGATTCCGCCGGCGTGACCGCGGCGTTCACGAGAAACGTCCTCGTCATGCTCAATCGCGAGCTCGACGGGAACTTCGACGTGGACGGGTTCGCGCACGACGCACGCTGGCTCGCCGACGAGCAGCTCGTGCGCGTGGGCTTGCGTGCGCGGGGCAAGCAGCGCGCGCGGCTCGACGCGCTGGATCTGGACGTGTCCTTCGCCGATGGCGAGCTGCTGCACCTCGAGGTGTGCTGCAAGTTCTTGCGCAACGGGGTGGAGGGCGAACTCGCCGAATCAGGGTTCGCGATCGACGGTTGGTGGACCGATCCGAGCGAGCTGTTCGCGCTGTGTCTTGCACGTCGTGTGTGATGCACAGGTTGGAGTTCGTTCGAAGCGGGTACCGCACGCGGGATGCCTCCCGCCGCAGACTCCCGTCGTGACGCCGCGCTCGTTCGCGCGTTGAAGGACATCGCGCCCGGCACCGACATCCGCACGGCGATCGACGACATCATTCGTGGCAACACCGGCGCGCTGCTCGTGCTCGCCGACGAGGACGTGATCCGCCCCGTGCTGAGCGGCGGCATCCAGCTGGACATGGAGTTCAGCGCCAAGCACGTGTATGAGCTGGCGAAGATGGACGGCGCGATCGTGTTGGATCGCGCGGCCAAGCGCATCAAGTGGGCGAACGTGCAGCTCGTGCCGGACGCCGACATCCCGTCGAAGGAGACGGGCACGCGTCACCGCAGCGCCGAGCGCACGGCGCGCCAAGTGAAGGCGCTGTGCGTCACGGTCAGCGCGTCACGTGACGTCGTGACGCTTTACCAGGGCGAGACGAGCTACCAGCTCGAGCCGATCCGCTCGCTGCTGATCAAGGCGAACCAGGCGCTCGCCACGCTCGAGACGTACCGCATGCGCCTGGACCAGGTGTCGCACCGGCTGCTCAGTCGCGAGCTGTCGGGCGCGGCGACGCTGCTCGACGCGCTCGTGGTGATCCAACGCGCGGAGATGGCGAAGCGCATGGTGGCGGAGATCGAGCGTCACCAGATCGAGCTCGGCGACGAGGGGCGTCTCACGGAGATGCAGCTGCGCGAGCTGAGCGTGGGCATCAAGCCGGACCGCAGCGCGGTGGTGCGCGACTACATGGTGGAGACGAGTCCCGAGACGCATCGCAAGGTGCTGGATCGGCTTGGCCGCCTCGGCGGGGAACGGCTGCTGCGCCTGGAGGACCTCGAGGTGCTGCTCGGCT
>JBDHZF010000200.1:0-3036 GCA_039811765.1 Thermoleophilia bacterium
CTGAAGGCGACCATCTCGCCGTAAGCGTCACCTCTCGCGGTGCCGGGGGCCGTTTCTCCCCCTGGACGCCCGGCACCGATCGACCCCGGCCTCGCGCCGGGGTCTTTTTTCGTCGATGCGCCGCCCCGCGACGGCCTATCCGTCGAACACGATGGTGGCGCGTCTGGACGCGAGCCGCTGCCTGAGAAGATGGCCCACGCGCGCCGGCTCCCTGGCGAGATCGTCGCGGATCGCCGCGATCACCCGCCTGGCGACCCGGCAGTCGCCGCTCCCCAAGGCCGCCCCGGAACGATCGCTTGCATGAGATTCGATCACGGGGATGCGATTGCAATGACGTCCGAACTCGCAGCCTTCGCAGGTGCCCGCACGGGCGCGGCGGGACGCGATCGACTGCGCGCGACGCGCCTGCGACATCAGCGTCGCGAGCTCGTCCTGCATCACGTTGCCGAGCCGGCCGACGGCCGTGTAGGCATCGCCGTACGAATAGATGTCGCCGTCCAGGTCGCAGACCAGGCACCACTCGCCTGCGACGGGATCGAATTGCCAGGCCGGCTCGCCGCGCAGGCTGCGCAACGCCGCCATCGCATGGTCGTAGACCGGATACGCCAGCACGTTGTCGGGCGACGACAGCTGCTCGCGGGCGACCGAGATCAATGCGGAAACCACCGCGTCCGATGTCGGGCCATACCCTCGCTGGTCCTCGGCCATGTAGGGCTGCCAGAACGCCGGGATGAACTGGCAGGCCATCCTGCGCGCGTTGAAGAACCCATAGGCCCGCACCGCGTCGCCGATGTTGTCGCGGGTGAGCACCGCGACCCCGCCCGTGGCGATGCCCTCCCTGGCCAGCGCGTCGAGGTTGGCGGCGACGCGATCCGTGCTGTCCTTGCCGCGGCGATCGGGCCGCGCATCGCCGGCGACATCGCACGAGACGCCGATCGAGAAGCCGGCATCGGCCAGGAAACGGATCAAGGGCCCGTCGTACGCGTAAAGATTCGTCTGCACCGAGTTCGCGAACGCGATTCCGGCCTCGCGCAGCGGCCGCTGCGCTTCCAGCACGTCCTCGAAGTACGCCCGCCCGAGCAACAACGGCTCGCCACCGTGGAAGACGAACGTGGGATGGATCCGCCGTCCCGCCGGCGACGACAGGAAGCGTGCCGTCGATGCGAACAGGCCGCGCAGGAGGGCGGGGGACATGCGTTCGCGCTTGCCGAGGTGGGCGTATTCGTAGCAGTAACCGCAACGCAGGTTGCAGAACTTCGTGAGCTTCACCAGGAACTGCAGCGGATAGTCGCGCATCGCCGCGCCAGCCGCTATTTGACCATCGCGCAGTCGTTGCAGGTGTGCTCGATGCGGGCGCATTCCCCGCCGCCGATGTCGGCCATGATCAACGACGTCGGGTTGTCCCACCAGTCGGAACGGAAATAGGATGCCTTCGACGTTTCCTCGATCAGGCCGCGCACGAGATGTTCGGACCAGAGCATCAGCAACGAAGCGCCATCGACCCGCGCGGCACCCTCGTAGGTCGCGCCGTTGGGATACAGCACGAATACCTCGCAGCCGATCACTCGGCCGCGACGCTCCGGCAGGTCGACGAGCATTTCGTCCCGCGTCAATTCGAGATCCGCGCTCGTTTGCACGCGCTTCCGGTAGGCGGACCGCTTGTCGAACCAACTGCCCACGCCCTGGAAACGACGACCGTCGTCGCTGACCGCGACGGCCGCAGGCAGGGTGGCGGCCTCGTGTTCGCCTTCGCGTCCGAATGCCCGCACGGCGGCGGCGGCGTCGAGCGTACCGTGTTCGAATCGATTGACCGCCTCGACCGGATCGAACAGCAGGCCACCGATGTCGCGCTCCAGGGGGTTGATGAAGTAGCGCCGGCGCCGCCCCGCGAAGTCGACCTCGAGCACGACCTTGACCATGGTGCCGCGGTGGCTGCGCACCGCCGACCGGCGGGAGAAGCGATCGGATGCCGACATCTGCAGCCGGACCAGCTCCTTGTACGAAGCCAGCGGCGAAGCGCGCTGCGCATCGCGTGCCGGCAGATAGGTCTCGGGCCCGCGATCACCGTAGATCGGCGGCGCGACGATGCATTCGACGCCATCCCCCTCGCGCCCGGACGCCGCCTTCAGCTTCGCGACCGAATCGACCACGAGATAGCGACCATCCGCGATCGGCGCCACCAGGACGGGCAGGAACTCGTCGCCGCCCGTCGCCGCGAACGCTTCCTCCGTCGTGGCCGCGACTTCGACCACCAGCGAATCCAACGGCAGGCGCATCGTGATCATCGCACTCTCCTTGTCTGCATCACGCGTTGAACGGGGCCTCGCTCATCGGGCGGACATCCGCACAGGCGGCACGACGACGGACACCCGCGTCCGAAGCCTACTCCACCGTCACCGACTTCGCCAGATTGCGCGGCTTGTCCACGTCGGTGCCGCGGGCGAGCGCGGCGTGGTAGGCGAGCATCTGCACCGGGATGGCGTGCACGATCGGCGAGAGCGTACCGACGTGGCGCGGCGTACGGATGACGTGCACGCCCTCGGAGTCGCTGAAGTGGCTGTCGGCGTCGGTGAAGACGTACATCTCGCCGCCGCGGGCGCGCACTTCCTGGATGTTCGACTTCACCTTCTCCAGCAGGCTGTCGTTGGGCGCGATCACCACGACCGGCATGTCCGCGTCGACCAGCGCCAGCGGGCCGTGCTTGAGCTCGCCTGCCGGATACGCCTCGGCGTGGATGTAGGAGATTTCCTTGAGCTTCAACGCGCCTTCCAGGGCGATCGGATAGTGGATCCCGCGGCCGAGGAACAGCGCGTGGTGCTTCGGCGCGAAGCGTTCCGACCACACCGAGACCTGCGGCTCGAGGTTGAGCGCGTGCTGCACGCTGCCGGGCAGGTGGCGCAGGTCCTCGACGAGCGCGGCCTCGGCGGCGGCGTCGAGCTTGCCGTGCAGCCGCGCCACCGTCGCCGCGAGCGCGAACAGCGCGACCAGCTGGGTGGTGAAGGCCTTGGTCGAGGCGACCCCGATTTCGGCGCCGGC
>JBDHZF010000201.1:0-3015 GCA_039811765.1 Thermoleophilia bacterium
CGCCACCGGCATCGCGTCCAGCGCCGCCTCGATCGTCTCCGAATCCAGCCCCGCCTCGCGCATGCGCTCGCTCGCCGCGGCGCGCACCAGGTTCTGCGCGCACGGGCACGCGGTCATGCCAATGGCGCGAACGCCGATCGTCACCGTCGTGCGCGGCGCGCCCGCGCTGCGATCCACCTCGACCGTCGCCCACGTGTCGAACGGATCGATCGTGCGCCGGGTGCTCGCCGGCGCCACGCGCGGCGCCGCGATCGTCGCCTCGATTCGCGCTCGCGCTCGCGTCACGCCCTGCATGTCCGCCGCTCGCGTCGCCACCACCGTCGCCAGCACGGCCAAGCTCGGCACGTCGCGCCCGCCATCTGCCACCAAGTCCAACGCCTGGTCGATCGCCTCGTGAAATCGCGACATGTGCGCCCCGCGCGCGTCGGAGCCGAGCGCGACCGCCACGTCGAAGCGTGCAGTCGCGGGCGCGCCCTCGTCTCCCAGCACGATCCCGCGCTGCACGCCCGTCACCCCGACCTCGTCGAGCGCGAGCGGGATCATCGGCGCGGTGGCCTGCAGGTCTGTTGCGTGGGACGACGTCGTCATCGGGCGATTCGATTCGTGGAGCGTGCGACCCGTGAGGTGTCGCGCCGTTGCGGGCCGGGTAGCGGAAGCGGTGCGGCGCCTCGTCGCATTCTCGCACGTGTTTCGCAAGGAGTGCCCCAGATGACCAGCGCCACCACGGATTCGGACACCCAAGCGCTGCTGCGCATGGCCATTGGTCCGGCGTGCCACGAACTGCGCAGCCCGCTCGCGGTCGTCTACGGGTTCGCACGCATGCTCGAAGGCGCCGACGACATCGACGCCGCCGCGCGCGAGAAGTACGTCGGCCAGATCGTGCGCAGCGCCGAGCGGCTCGACACGATGCTCGACGACCTGTCGAAGATCGGCCGCATCGCCGCGGGGCGAATCCACCCGCAGATCGAGCATGCGTCCCTTCGCGCGATCGTCGACGGGGTGGCGTCGCTGGACGCAAACGCCGATCGCCTGCGCGTGGACGCGGGCACGGACGTCACCGTGAAGGTCGATCCCGCGTGGCTGTCGGAGAGCCTGCAAGCGGTGGTGGACGGGCTCTGCTTCGAGGACGGCATCGACATTCGCATGACCTGGCGTCACGAGCCGCACGAGGTGCAGCTGCAGCTGATGCCCAACTCGTCGTTTCCGATGGTGGACGTGGAGCCGGAAAAGTCCGGCCTCGGCATTTCGCTCGCGCGCATCCGCGTGGTGGCGATGGGCGGATCGTTCGACGGTTCCGGCGATCGCGTCGTGATCGTGCTGCCGCGCGGCTGAAAGTGTCACGGAATCGTTGCAATTTCCGTGGCGCCCAGGGGTGTCGCGAACCCGATGATCTGGCGTACGATCACCGGTGCGCATGCAAACCGCCTCACGACATCGCGATTCGGAGACCGCGTCCAGCGTGGTGGAGTACGTCGGCCTCGGCGCGCTCGCCACGATGCTGGTGACGGGCATCGCCTCCGCGCTCGACTCGGGCGCCGGCGATCGCATCGCTGCGCACATCGTTCGGCGCTTGCTCGATGTGATCGGCGCCGGCTGACACACGCGTTTGCGTGGGTTTTCGACGAGGCCACGGGGTCGGCCGCGCGCCTGGCCGCAGCTGCCCGGTTACAGGATGGGTGCGCTTCGGGGATACACGGTTGCATCTGCCACTCTCCCCGGGCGGCGCCCCGCAGTTCGAGCCTCGAGCTGCGACAGTCAATCCGGGGCGGGTATAGGATGCGATGCGATCCGGCACTGACGCCCGATCCTGTCGCCATTCGTTCACGCGCGTTCGCGGTGTCGGAGCAGGCTGGCTCGCATCCCCTGTCAGGAAGACTCGCTCCCCCATTGCCAAGGAGGCATCAGCTTGCTCACCGTCTCAGACATCGTCGTGCCCGACGTCGAGGAGCTCAAGAAGCTCGCCGATCGCGGACACGAAAACGGTTATCTCACGATGCAGGAGATCGCCCAAGAGCTCTACGAGCAGGACATTGCCGAAGAGCACATCAAGGACTTCTACACCTACCTCGTCGAGCACGACATCGAGCTCATCGACGCGGGTGACGCTCGCTCCGACGGCGCGTTCGGCGCCGACGACAAGGAGAAGGAGAAGAAGGCCGCTCCCGTTCCGGCGCCCGCGCTCGACCTGACGGTGGATCCGTCGCTCGACAGCCTGCGCCTGTATCTGCGCGAGATCGGCAAGGTGCCGCTGCTCACCGCCGAGGAGGAAGTCAGCCTCGCCAAGCGCATCGAGCGCGGCGACATGGCCGCCAAGACGCAGATGATCGAAGCGAACCTGCGCCTCGTCGTCTCGATCGCGAAGGGCTATCTCGGGCGCGGCCTGTCGTTCCTGGACCTGATCCAGGAGGGCTCGCTCGGCCTGATCCGTGCGGTCGAGAAGTTCGACTACCGCAAGGGCTACAAGTTCTCCACGTACGCCACGTGGTGGATCCGCCAGGCCGTGACGCGAGCGATCGCCGACAAGGCCCGCACGATCCGCATCCCCGTGCACATGGTGGAGAAGCTCAACAAGGTCGTGCACATCGAGCGCCAGCTCGTGCAGCGGCTGGGTCGCGAGCCGCAGGCGGAGGAGATCGCCCACGAGCTCGACATGCAGCCCGACGAGGTGCGCGAGATCCTGCGCATGGCGCAGCTGCCCGTCTCCCTCGAGAAGCCGATCGGCGAAGAGGAAGAGTCGGAGCTCGGCGATTTCGTGAAGGACGAGACCGTGATCAGCCCGTTCGAGCAGGCGCAGCTGCGGCTTCGCAAGCAAGACATCGATCGCGCTCTGGGTGCGCTGCCCGAGCGCGAGCGCCGCGTGATGGAGCTGCGCTTCGGCCTCAAGGGCGAGCACCCGCGCACGCTCGAGGAGGTCGGACGCGAGTTCGGCGTCACCCGCGAGCGCATCCGCCAGATCGAGAACAACACGCTCAAGAAGCTCGAGAGCCTGCCCGAAGCGCAGCCGCTGCGCGACTC
>JBDHZF010000202.1:0-2999 GCA_039811765.1 Thermoleophilia bacterium
CGCGGGACCGATGGTGAACCTCGTCTTGTGCGCGATCAGCATTGCGCTGCTCGCGATCGCGATCGACCACGTCGGCCCGGACTCGTTCACGCTCGGCAATTCGACGGTGCCGCTCGTGATCGAGGCCACCTACTACGGCATGGTGTTCAACGCGTTCCTGGTCGTGTTCAACCTGCTGCCGATCCCGCCGCTCGACGGTGGACGGATCGTCGGGTCGATGATGCGTCCCGAGCTGGCGCGCGAATGGGCGAAGGTCGGCGAGTACGGGATCTTCATCATTCTCGGGCTGGCGTTTCTGGGCGGCTCGTCGTTCACCGCGTTCCTGCAGACGCTGCAGGGGTGGCTGCTGGATCTCGTCGCGCATTTCGTGAACACCGCGGGGATCGGCGTCGGGTGATCCTCGACGAGGACGACCACTGGATTTGGATCGCACCCGGCGCGCGAGCCGTATTCAGTAGTCGCGAGCTGGGCAGCGTGCGTGATGTCGAGCACCGAGAAGTGGTGGCGGTACTCGCGGGACTCGATGCGTCGCGCGTGGCGGCGGTGCATCAGGTGCACGGCGCGGACGTGTGGGTGGACCTCGGCGTCGAACCGGGCGTGCTCGACTCGTCCGTGCGGTGGGACTCGCCCGAGCCGTCGCCCATCGAGGCGGACGCGCTGGTGAGCGCGCGCGAGGGGCGCGGGCTCGCGGTGGTGACGGCCGACTGCATGCCGATCGCGGTCGCGTGGGGTCCGGCGATCGCGGCGATCCATGCGGGCTGGCGTTCGCTCGAGGCGGGCGTGATCGAGCAGACGATGCGCGCGCTTGGGCGCGTGGCGGGCAGCGCAGTCGCGACCGAGCAGCCACGGGCAGTGATCGGTCCGGCGCTCGGCGCGTGCTGCATGGAGGTTGGCGAGGACGTTGCCGCGCTGTTCGACGAGTGCTCGATCGTGCGCGCCGATGGCTGGAAACGCCCGCATCTGGACGCGCGCGCAGACGCCGAGCGGCGATTGCGGGACGCCGGCGCGAGCGTCGAACACGTGGACGTGTGCACCAAGTGCGATCCGCGCTGTTTCAGTCACCGCGGCGACGACGGCGCGACGGGGCGGCAGGCAGTGGTCGTCACAGCGGCGAGGTGAGGTCGTACACGGTCTGGCCGTCCACGGTGAGCGCCTCGTAGTTGGCTGCCGCCCACTGCTGGATCTCGGACGTGGACGAGCCGCCGCCGGGGCCGCCGCCCATGCCGCCGCCCGAGATCAGGTAATGGATGCGTCCGTCCTCGACGTACTGTTGGAACTGGGCGAGCGAGGGGAATGGGTCGCCGCTCCAGCCGCCCATGCCGAGCACGCTCGTGCCGGTTTGCAACTCCAGCGACGCGGCGCTTTGCGCGCCGCTCACCGCGGCGACCCAATCGCTCTTCGTGTCCGCTTGCAGCAGCTTCGTCAACTCGGACGTCGAGGACGACGATGAGGACGAGGACTGCCCACCAGGGCCGCCCATGCCGCCGCTCCCGAATCCGCTCGTCGACGCGGGTCCGGAACTTGCCATCGAACCGCTCGAGGAGTGCGACGCGGTCGCAAGGCTCCATGCGGTCGGTCCGGCGAGCATCGCAACGAGCGACGCCGCCAGCGCCGCTGCGCCGATCGGCGCCGATCCATGTCGCTTCGTCGCCAGGGGCGTCAGCCAGGCGATCGTCGCGCCGATGCCGATGATCAGAATCGCCCAGCGAAGCTCCGGATGCCAGCTCGCCGCGGAGCGTCCCAGCATCGCCCATGCCGCGCCGCTGGTGAGCAGCACCGCGAGCGCGCCGAACACGCGTGCCTCGATCAGGTCGCGCGCCTTCCATACGAGCGCGCCGCCGATCGCGACCACCGCGGCGAGCGCGGGCGCGAGCGCCACCGTGTAGTACGGGTGGATGATGCCGCTCATCAAGCTGAACGTCGCGCCCGTCACCAGCATCCACGTGCCCCACAAGATCAACCCGGCGCGCGCGCGATCGGTTCGCGCCGCGCCGCCCCGCAGCACCAGGCCAGCGACGAGCAGCACGAGCGCGGCTGGAATCAGCCACGCGGCTTCCGTCCCCATCTGTGAGTTGAACAGTCGCGTCCACCCCGCGGCACCGCTGAAGCTGCCGCCTGGCCCGCCGAACCCGCCGCTCGAAATGCGGTCGAGGCCGTTGTAACCGAGCGCGAGCTCGAGCGCGCTGTTGCTGGTGGACGATCCGCCGATGTACGGACGCGCGCTCTCCGGCCACAGCGCGACGAGCGCGACCCACCATCCCGCGCTTGCGACCAGCGCGACTCCCGCGCCGAGCACCTGCGCCGCGCGGCGAAGGACGGATCCTGGCGCTGCCACCATCCACACGAGGGCGAATGCCGGCAGCACCAGGAATGCCTGAAGCATCTTGGTGAGGAACGCGAGGCCCACGAGCGAGCCGGCGAGCAGCGCCCAGCGCCAGCGTCCGTGCTCGAGGCCGCGCTGCAGCGCAGCGGCCGCGCCCACGAGCAGCAGCACGAGCAGCGCGTCCGGATGGTCGTAGCGGAACATCATCGTCGCGACTGGCGTGACGGCGAGCATCGCGCCTGCCGCGATACCCGCCGCCGGACCCGCCACGCGCTTCACTGTGATTGCAAGCAACGCCACCGCTGCGATGCCGCACAGCGCTTGCGGCAGCATCACGCTGAAGCCCGACAGGCCGAACGCGCGCACCGACAGCGACATCAGCCACAGGCTCAGCGGCGGCTTGTCGACCGTGATGCCGAGCGATGGATCGAGCGAGCCGAACAGCATCGCCGTCCAGCTCTGCGAACCCGACCACGCCGCGGCGGCATAGTAGTCGTTGCCGTAGCCGGAGTTCCACAGGCCCAGCACGTACAGCGCGGCGGTCAGCAGCGCGAGCGTGCCGAGCGCGACGCGCCACGAGCGGGCCGCGGCGCGCGTGGCGACGCGCGGTTGAGCGGCTCGGGCGATCGGGTGGGAAATCGTGGCAGTCATGTCAGTCGACGTCCTGTCGGTCGGT
>JBDHZF010000203.1:0-2983 GCA_039811765.1 Thermoleophilia bacterium
TTCGGCGCGTACACGACGGGGACGGCGCGCGCGTACGCGGCGACCTCGGCCTTCTGCTCGGGCGTGAGGCCGGTCGTGCCCGCGACGAGCGCGACGCCGCGGTGCGCGCAGGCCGCCGCGTGCGCGATCGTGCCCTCGGGCCGGGTGAAGTCGATCAGCACGTCCGAGCGCGCGAGCGCGGCGTCGACGTCCGACCCGACGGCGACGCCCGTCGTCCGGCCGATCGGAGCGCCCGCGTCGTGTCCGCACGCTCCGGCGCCCGGAGCATCGAGCGCCGCGGCGAGCACGAGATCGGGCGCGCCCAGCACGGCCGCGACGAGCGCCTGGCCCATGCGGCCGCCCGCGCCGGCAATCGCGATGCGGATCGGGGACGCCATCGGACGCGGCGCCGCGCTACTGCTTGAACAGGTCGACGAACCAGCCCATCAGGCCCGGGTCGTCCGCCTGCGGCATCTTGCCCAGCCGGCGCTCGGCGGCCGCGCGGTTCAGCTCGGCGACCGACTTCGGCATCTCGTCGCCCTCCCAGCGCGCGAGCTTGTCGTCGACGAAGAATACGGCGAACTGGCGGCTCTCCACCATCCGCCCGCGACGCCGGAACTGGTAGACGTAGTCCCAGCGGTTGTCGTGGAACGCGCTCTGCACGAGCGGCGTCCCGAGCGCGAGGCGCACCTGCTGGCGCGTCTGGCCGACCTTGAGCCGGTCGACCATGTCCTGCGTGATGTAGTTGCCCTGGTTGATGTCCATCCGATAGACGATGGACGATCCCCACCATGGCGCGGAGGTTTCGGTCGTCTGGCACCCCGCGAGCCCGAGGGCGGCGGCACACGAGGCGACCGCGAGGAGGCGGCGACCGGAGATCACGGACGGGTTCGGGTGGCGCGGCATCGGAATCTCGCTATTATAGCCACCGGGGACGCGACCCGACGCGCGCCCGCCCGGCCGCAACCACGAGATGAGCCAACCCGACGACCTCCGCAACGCCGGCCTCAAGGCCACGCTGCCGCGGCTCAAGATCATCGACGTCTTCGAGCAGTCGCGGCAGCGCCACCTGTCCGCCGAGGACGTCTACAGGCAGCTCCTCGCCGACGGCGTCGACGTCGGGCTCGCGACCGTCTACCGCGTGCTCACGCAGTTCGAGCAGGCGGGGCTCCTCGTGCGCCACCACTTCGAGACCGGCAAGGCGGTGTTCGAGCTGAACGAGGGAAAGCACCACGACCACCTCGTGTGCCTGCAATGCGGCCGCGTCGAGGAGTTCTACGACGCCGAGATCGAGAAGCGCCAGGCGCGGATCGCGCACGATCGCGGCTTCGAGATCAGCGAGCACGCGCTCTACCTGTACGCGGACTGCACGAAGCCGCGCTGCCCGCACAGGAAGTCGGGCGGGCAGTGACCCCCGTCACGGCCCGGCGCCGTCGTCGAGCGGCGGACCGGGCGGCGGCACGTCGTCGCGCCGGCTGAAGTCGCGCAGCCGGAATCCCAGCAGCCAGAGCGAGCCGAAGTACGCCGCCGCACCCGCGGCGACGACGAGCACGAGCCGCGCGATCCGCTCCGCGGGACCCGAGTGGAGCCACGCGCCCGCCGGCCCGGCGGCCGCCACGATCACCGCGGCCAGCACGCCGGTCGCGACGACGATCTTCGCGAGGAACGCGAGCCAGCCCCCGGAGGGCACGTAGATGCGGCGGCGGCGCAGGAGCACGAGCAGCGTCGTCGCGTTGAACAGCGCGGCGACGCTCGTCGCGAGCGTCAGGCCCGCGTGGCCGATCACCTGCATCAGCAGGAACCCGAGCGTGACGCTCACGCCGACCGCCGCGATCGCGACGCGGACCGGTGTCTTCAGGTCCTGGCGAGCGTAGAAGCCGGGGGCGAGGATCTTGACGGCGACGATGCCGACGAGCCCGACGCTGTAGCCGACGAGCGCGGCGCGCGTGGCCAGCGCGTCGCCGGCGCCGAAGCGGCCGTACTGGTAGAGCGTCGAGACGAGCGGCAGCGCGAGCAGCCACAGCGCGATCGCCGCGGGCGCCGCGAGCAGCACGACGAGCCGCAGCCCCCAGTCGAGCAGCGCCGAGTACCGGGTCTCGTCGCCCTCGCCGCCGTGGCGCGCGAGCGTCGGCAGCAGCACCGTGCCGACCGCGACGCCGAGTAGCGCGGTCGGGAACTCCATCAGCCGGTCCGCGTAGCTGATCCAGGCGATCCGCCCTTCGCCCAGCATCGCGGCGAGCTGCGTGTTGATCAGGATCGAGATCTGCGCGGCCGAGACGCCGAGGATCGCCGGCGCCATCGCGGCCAGCACGCGCCGCACGCCTTCGTCGCGCCAGCCGAAGTTCGGGCGCGGCAGCATCCCGAGCCGCGCGAGCGGCACGATCTGCAGCGCGAGCTGCGCGACGCCGCCGGCGAACACGCCCCACGCGAGCGCCATGATCGGCGGGTCGACGTGCGGCGCGAGGAACAGCGCGGCCCCGATGATCGCGAGGTTGAGCAGGACCGGCGTGAACGCCGGGATCGCGAACCGGCGGTGGACGTTCAGCACGCCGCCGGCGAGCGAGGTGAGCGAGATGAACAGGATGTACGGGAAGACGACGCTGATCAGGTCGGCGGTCAGCGCGGCCTTCGAAGGCTCCCGCGCGAACGCCCCGGCGAGCAGGTAGACGAGCCAGGGCGCCGCGAGGATGCCGAGCGCGGTCACGACGAGGAGCACGACGGCCATGAGCGTCGCGACGCGCGAGACGAGGTCGCGCGTCTGGTCGTGGCCGCGCGTGCGGCGGTACTCGGCGAGAATCGGGACGAACGCCTGCGAGAAGGCGCCCTCGGCGAACAGCCGGCGCAGCAGGTTGGGCAGCCGGAACGCCGCCTCGAAGGCGTCCATCGACGCGCCCGCGCCGAACACCGCCGCCTTGAGGCTCTCGCGTACGAGCCCGGTGACGCGCGAGGCGAGCGTCATGCCGCTGACGGTGAAGACGGCCTTGAGGAGGTTCACGATCGGGGA
>JBDHZF010000204.1:0-2978 GCA_039811765.1 Thermoleophilia bacterium
AGATCGGTGCGGGCGGCATGTTCAAGAGCCTCGTTCACCGCATGGACAGCGACGGGCGCGTCTCGCGCCTCACCGAGAACCGCCGCCAACGCGCACCATGGGAGAAGAACACGCTCGCCGAACTACGATCGGGCAGCGTCGAGCAGGCCATAGCCAGCTACGTCCAGCGAGATCGGATCATCAGCCACTCCGATCCCGTCGAGCTTCGCGAGCGCCTCGCCGCCGATTGGCTCGCGGCCCGCCAGGTCCGTCCACAGGTCGCGATGGTCGCCTACACCAACCACGACGTACAGGCGCTCAATCAAGCGGCACGCGCGCTGCTCGACCAGCAGGGACAGCTCGGCCGAAGGCGCGTGACGATCGCGGGCATCGAATGGGCCAAAGGCGACCTCATCATCTGTACCAAGAACAACCGTGCGCTGGGCCTCACCAACGGCACCCGAGGCACCGTCACCCGCGCCACGAGGCGCGCGCTGACGATCCAGACCACTGACAACCGCACCCTCACGGTGCCCCGCGACTACCTCGACCGCGGTCACGCCTCCCACGGCTACGCAGCCACCGGCCACAAGAGCCAGGGCGCGACGATCAACGGCGAGGCATTCGTGCTCGCGTCAGAGTACGTCAGTCGCGAATGGATGTACGTCGCCATGAGCCGAGCCAAGGACGCAAGCCGCATCTACATCGACACCCTTGACCGCGACCCTGATACCGCCGTCCCCCTCAGCCCTGCCCAGCAACACGACGCCGCGATCCTTGACTTGCACGACCTCGCCAGCCGCAGCGCGGCCCACACCCTCGCCACCGACCAGCGACCGATCGGCGACCCCGACCGACTTGACCGCAACGACCTGAGGCGCCACCTCAACCGGCAACAGCTCATGGACGCGCCGGATCGTGCTCGCGCCGCGACGCATCATGCTCAGAAGGAGCGCGCCGATCGGGGCATCGGAAGGGGACGGTAATGTCGAGGGTCAGACGCCGCCCGAATTGGCGTGCATGACGCAGGGGTCGATGTGCCGTGCGAGCCTCCCCAGCCCGGTGATGTGCAGGTGGGTGGCTCGCGGGTGGTTCTCGAGTGCGGCTTCCGCGAGCTGCCGGGTCGGGTACGGGCCGTAGAACGGCGAGCACTCGTCGGTGGCTTCGTCGGCCTCGTCGTCCACGATGATGAAGTGCGCGGGGGTGTTCATTCCAATGCTCCTTGCCTGTCGTCGTGTGACCCGAGGAGATCAGGTCCATCGTCCCGTCGTGGGTGGTATTCGCACCACAGCCAGATCAAGCAGCCGACGTTGAGCGCCGTGTGCGCGGCGAACAGCGTGGAGATGACGATGACGAACCATGCGGGCATGTTCGATGCTCCTCGAAGCCCATGTTCGTCCTCCGAACTCGGCGATGGAAGCGGATTTATGCCCGGTTCACGACTTGGTTCCGTTCCTTCACACAGCCGTTATGCAGTCGCTTGCCGAGGAGCCGAGTCGAGATACTTCGCTCATGCTCAACCTCACCCTGTACGTCCCGACTGATCTCGGCGATCCGGTTGCCGAGATCGTGGAGCACCACCCGTATGCGTTGAACGTCGTGCGGTTGCGAGGCGCGTGCTCCAATCCCAGCGGCGATGTCATCTCGTGCATGGTTCCGCGCGAATCGGTTGCGACGTTGCTTGATGAACTCGGCGGCGTGGGGTTCGACGAGAGCGTGGGAACGATCTCGCTCGACGAGAAGGTGACGGTGCTCGGTGAGGCTACGGCGAGCGCGGCGCGCAAGGCGGCTGGAGCGCCTGCGGACGCGCTGGTGTGGCCGGCGTTGCGCGCGTCGACGAGTGTCGCGAGCGAGTTCTCGTTCACCTACCTGGCCTTCATGGTGCTCGCGACGATGCTCGCAGCCATCGGGCTGCTCACATCGTCGAGCGTCCTGATCGTGGGCGCGATGATCCTCGGTCCCGAGTTCGGCGCACTCGCGCACCTGTGCGTCTCGGCGCTCGGACGTGACGCTCGTGGTGCGGGTGCTGCCACGATGCAACTGGTGGTGGGGTTCGTCGGCGCCATCGCTGTGACAACGGCTGCCACATGGGTTGCGGACAAGGCTGGCCTTGTCACGGTATCGAACACGGTCGCAGCATCGTTCGAGGAGACGATCGTGTCGCCGACGTGGATCGGGCTCGTGATCGCGTGCATCGCTGGCATCGCAGGCGTGCTCACGCTCACGAGCGCGAAAGGTGAGGCGCTGATCGGCGTCCTCGTGAGCGTCACGACGATTCCGGCAGCGGCAGAAGTCGCGATCGGCCTTGCTTCCTCGGACGTCTCTCGGGTGGAGAACGGCACGGCGACGCTGCTACTCAATCTCTCAGGCATGATCGTGGCGGGCGCGGCGACGCTGCTCGTTTACCGACGTTGCGCGTGGCGCCCCAAAGCCGCCGTGCCGGACAGGGCGCTTCCCGATCAGGGGTCGAACGTGTAGCCGATCCCGACCACGGTTCGGATGAGCGTCGGGTGGCTGGGGTCGGGCTCGATCCGCTTGCGGATGTTGGAGATGACGACGCGCAGGTTCGTGGGGTCGACGTCGTGGTCGGCGCCCCATGCGCTCGTGGTGATCGCTCGGTGGGTGAGGACGCGGTGGGGATGTCGGGCGAGGTAGGCGAGCACGTCGAATTGCGTGCGGGTCAGCTCGACCTCGGTGCCGCTCGCGAGGACGGTGCGCCTGTCGAGGTCGATCGTCAGCGGGCCGGCGTGGATGACGGTGGAGTCGTGGGCTGAGTCGGCGGCGTGCGAGTGTCTGCGGATTGCCACGCGCACGCGCGCGAGCAGCTCGGGCATGTTGAACGGCTTTTCCACATAGTCGTCGGCACCCAGGTCAAGTGCTCGGATCTTCGTGTCGAGCTCCAGCTGCGCGCTCAGGATGATGATGGGCGTGCGCTGGTCGATGCTGCGCACTTGCCGGATGACTTCGATGCCGTCGATGTCCGGGAGGCCGAGGTCGAG
>JBDHZF010000205.1:0-2909 GCA_039811765.1 Thermoleophilia bacterium
CGGTCCACGCGAGCAGAAGGCCGGCGACGAGGTTGCCCGCGACGAGCAGCGCGCTCGCCGAGAGCACGGCGCCGAGAACGAGGTACTGGTCCTGGCGCTGGATCGCCTCCAGCGTCAGCGAGCCGAGGCCGGGCCACGAGAAGATCGTCTCGGCGACGAACGAGCCCGACAGCAGGCTGCCGAGCGTGAAGCCGAAGAGCGTGACGAGCGGATTGATCGCGTTCGGCAGCACGTGCCGCAGCAATACGCGCGACGGGGGCGCACCCTTCGCGCGCGCGGTCGTCACCCAGTCCAGCTTCAGCACGTCGAGCACGCTCGAGCGCATCTGCCGCAGCCGGCTCGCGAGCGGCACGAGCCCCACGACGAGCGCGGGCAGCGCGAGGTGGTGCAGCGTGTCGAGCAGCCGCGGCAGCGCCGCCATGCGGTCGTGATCGAGGTCGTGCATGCCGCCGATCGGGAACCAGCCCGTGCGAGCGGCGAACACGAGCAGCAGCAGCCCCGACAGCACCTCGGGCACCGACAGCAGCGCGAAGCTCGCGAGCGAGAGCCCGCGGTCGACCCACGTCCCCTGCCGGGCCGCGGCGACGAGCCCGAGCGGGATCGCGAGGCCCCACGTGACGCACGCGCCCGCGAGCGCGAGCAGCAACGTGTTGCCCATCCCGCGCCGGAGCACGTCGAACACCGGCTGGCGGTACGAGAACGACTGCCCGAAGTCGAGGTGCAGGACCACGTTCTTCACGTACAGCAGCCACTGCACGTGCCACGGGCGGTCGAGGCCGAACGCGCGCGTCATGCGGTCGAGCTGCGCGGCCGAGATCGCGGGATTCTCGGCGAAGGCGTCGAGGAAGTTGCCCGGCGCCAGCTGCAGCAGCAGGAACGTGAGCGCCGACACGCCGAGGAGCACGGGAACCGCCTCGAGCAGCCGGCGCAGCACGTAAGTCCGCATGCGCCTTCAGCGCTCCGCGCCGGGCCGCACGAAGACGCGATCGATGTTCCAGAGGATGCGATGCGGCATCGGGCTCGGCTGGACGTTGCCGAACTTCGCGCGCACCGGCAGCCGGATGACCTGCGTCGGCAGCCACACGAGGAAGCACTGCTCGTTCACGATGCTCATGAGCTCGCGCCACGCCGTCTTGCGGGCCTGCTCGTCGGTGTCGTAGACGATGCGGTCCATGCAGGCGTCCATGCGCGCCTCCTCGGGCGTCGCCGGCGTCTCCTGCCGGATGTTCCAGTAGTGCAGCAGCCCGGAGGAACGCCACGTGTTCTGGCCCATGCCCGGCTCGGCCGGCACGGCGGAGCCCTGCCCGAGCAGCACGGCGTCGTAGTCGAGGTCCGAGCGCATGTGCGAGGTGAGCGTGTTGAACTCGAGCGGCACGGCGTCCACGCGGATGCCGACCTTCGCGAGATCGTCGCGCACCAGGTTCAGCATCTCCTTGCGCATCGTGTTGTCGGCGTTCGTGTGCATCGTGAACGCGATCGTGTGTCCGCCCTGGTCCTCGAGGAAGCCGTCGCCGTTCGTGTCCTTCCAGCCGAGCGAGGCGAGCAGCGCCTTCGCGCGCTCGGGTGCATAGTCGTAGCCTTGGATCGCGGGATCGAACCAGCGCCGGTTCGCCGGCGACATGGTGGACCACGCCTTCACGCCCTCTCCGCGGAACGGCCCGCGGATCTGCGCGTCGCGGTCGATCGCCATGGACACCGCGCGGCGGAACTCCGGCCGCGAGAACCACGCGTACTTCACCGGCCCGACCATGGGTTCGCCGGCCTTGCGGCCTTCCATTCCGGGCTTCGCGCGATTGAGGTTGAACCAGAGGAACGACGTGTTGAACGACGGCCCGATGTCGTAGAGCTTGAACTTCTCGCGCTCCTGCGCGGCGGCGTAGGCCGCGTAGTCCTCGGGGCGCACGTTGTCGAGCCCGTCGAGCTCGCCCGCATGGAACCGCAGCGCCGCCGCGTCCTGGTCCTTCGCGATGAGGAACACGACTTCGTCGAGGTACGGCAGCCGGCGGCCCTTCGCGTCGACGCCGTGCCACCACGGGTTGCGGGCCAGCGCGACCTGCTCGCCGTCGACGAAGCGCCGCAGCGTCCAGGGGCCGCTCGTCACGAGGCTTTCGGGCTTCGTGTCGACGCCGTAGGCGGACGCGAAGCGGCCCTGCTTCCAGGCCGGCTCGAGCACGTGCCTGGGCAGGATGCGCACCGCGCTCACCGCCGACAGCAGCAGTGCGTAGGGACGCGACGACGACACCACGAACGTGTACGAGTCGGGCGCGGAGAACGCGAACGGGTGGCGCTCACCGGTGCGCTCGTCGGTGATGGCGAGCCCTTCGGCGCTGCCCGAGGCGATCGACGTGTCGGTCGCGACCGCGAAGCTGAACTCCGCGTCGGCGCTCGTGAGCGGATGACCGTCGCTGAAGCGCAGTCCCTTCCGCAGCGCGAACGTCAGCGTGCAGCCGTCGGCCGACCACGCCCACGACTTCGCGAGCATCGGGATGTCCTGCTGCGTCGGGTAGTCGATGTCCGCGAGCGAGACGAAGAGCAGGTTGCAGACGTCGTTCGACGGCCGCTCGTTCGCCATGTGCGGATTGAAGGTCTTCGGGCTCGAAGTGGCGCCCACCACGAAGCGGCCGCCGTACTCCCCGGGCTCCAGCATGCGCACGGTCATCGTGTCGGCCGGGAGCGGATTCCGGTCGACGAACTTCCCCGGGCCTCCCGCGCGACCGCATCCCGCCACGGCGACGGCCAGCAGGCCCGCCGCGATCCACCTCCGCATCAGTCCGCGCATCCCCTTCCTCCTGCCGTGCACCGCCGGGAATCGTGACGGCGCATCATAGGAACCCCTTCGCGGCAGGCGCAAGACCGCCGCTTCACCCGAGCAGGAACGCGCCCTCCTCGCCGTCGACCCGCCGCGCAGG
>JBDHZF010000206.1:0-2886 GCA_039811765.1 Thermoleophilia bacterium
GGCGGGGGCGAAAGGCGCCAAAGTCCCGCATGCGATTCGCGTGCGCGGCACGGCGATCGATCCGGAGCGTGGCGTTCGTCTCGATCATGTTGCAAGCGAGCAGGAGACGGCCGAGCCGTTCTTGATCGCTGCGATTGCGGAGGAGTGGACCACGCCCGACAACGTGCCGCAGCTCACGTTCACGATCCTCACCACCGAGCCGAACGAGCTGTGCGCGCCGATCCACGATCGCATGCCGGTGATCCTCGATGGCGACGACGCGCACGCATGGCTCGCCACGCCGCCGGAAGCCACCGAGCTGCTCGTGACGTCGCTCCCACCGTTCCCCGCGCAGCGCATGGAGGCGTGGCCGGTGTCGCGCGCGGTGAACGACGTGCGCCAAAACGGCCCGCAGCTCGGACTGCCGGAACTCGTGTTGTAGGGTCGGAGGCATCAACGACGCCACGCCAAGGAGCATGAAGAGGCGGACGATTACCCGCTGTTGAACCTGATCTGGACGATCATCGTGTTCTCGATCGCCGTGATGTGGGTGTTCGTGGTCATTTCCGTGTTCATGGACAACTTCCGCCGCAACGACCACGGCGGGTTCGCGAAGGCGCTGTGGACCATCTTCATCGTGTTCCTGCCGCTGCTCGGCGCGCTCTGCTACATGATCGCGCGCCCGCGCGAGACGGAGCAAGATCGTCAGCTGCGCGAAGCAGCGATCAACGCGCATCGCCGGATGGAGGGCGGATCGAAGGTCGACGATCTCGCGAAGGCGAAGACGTTGCTGGATTCCGGCGCGATCTCGCAGGCGGAATTCGATTCGCTCAAGACCAAGCTGCTCGCCTGAATCAAGCGGCGCCGCTGGTTCGGAGCTTCAGGAATCGAACGCTCGTGCCGATTGGGCGGGCATGGATGTCAACGACCTCGTGGAGCTGCCTGTTCGAGCACGTGACCTCGTGCTGCGACGATGGCGCCAGTTGCTCGTGGGCATCGGCGTCGTCGCGCTCGTGAACGTCGTGCTGCTCGAGCTGTTCGTGCACGGCAAGCTCGGCGGCGGATTGGGCTCGGCGGGCGATGCCGCGGCCAAGCTACCGTCGTTCGGCGCGATCGCGCTCACCGTGACGATCGGGTACCTGATCGTGGTGGCGTATGTCTCGCTGCCGATGGCGTTCGCCACCAGCGCGTTGGTGGAAGGCGACGACGAAACGCCGCACGGATTCTTGCTGGCGGCGATCCCGGCGGCGTTTCGCCAATGGTTGCGGCTGGCCGTGATCCTGTCGCCGTTCTTGCTGTTGGCGATTTGGGCGGTGCATTCGATCTTCTCCGCGATCTCGTCATTGTTCGAGAGCGCGATGTCGGGGGAGACGGGCACTGGCGGCGAACCGGGCATGCCGTTCGCGGTGCGCGTGATCGGAGCGCTCGGCAAGCACCCGATCGATTGGGCGCTGGTGATCGTGCTCGTCGGTGCGTGGTGCATGTACGCCGCGGTCGATGCGCTTCGGATCCAGCGTGGCGTGCTGCCGGGGGATCCGCGGCCGTTGATCGCACGACACCCGCTTGCCGTTGGCGTGTTGGCGTTCGTCTCGGCGTTGGTGCTCGGTCCAGCGCTGCGGCATGCGTTGAGTGGCGCGCTGCGTGGAATCGTCCCTTCGCTCGACGGCAAGAGCGCGGAAGCGTCCAGTGTGGTGGTGGTCGCGCTATTCTCGATCGTGTGCGCCGCGTTCATCTCGGCGGTTGCCGTGACGTGGGTGAGCCTGTTTGGTGGCGACGATCTGTGCGCTGCCACGCCGGGAGACGACGACGGTCAGTTGCCGGCTGAGCCCATCGGCGTAGTAGCCGGCGAGCAGGCAGTCACGCAGCCGGCGCCGGCGCCGGCGTCGGCACAGGCCGCCGCGCAGCCCACCGTCGTGGACCTGCCGCAGATCATCAATCCGGGAGCGACGAACGGGTGGTGGGTGTTCGCGCCCGCAGGAGCCACCGTTGGAATTGGCGTGTGGGTCGGCACCGGCGCGGCACCGCGAGTCGCGGTGGCCGATCAGGCTGGCGCGTGGTCGGCCACGCATGTGGCCGCCGATGGCACGAACGTGTTCGTCTCGCCTGCGGACGCGTGGTACTACCTCGCTTTGGCGTCGCAGGAAGCTGCGCCGCAGCAGCTGCACGTGCGGCTCACCCTGCCGGATGGCGTGCAGCTCCAACAGCAGCAACAGCAGCACGCTGCGTGACGCGTGCCGGCTCGACGCGGTGCGCGTCCGCGCCGCGCACGCCCACGATCACGGCGACAACGCCGAGCATCGCGCCGACGAGGACCGGACCGTCGACGAGGCCCCGGCCCGTGAGCGCGCCGATTGCGAGCGCGACCGCCGGGATCAAGTAGACCGCCATCGCCGCGGTGCGAGCGCCGAGCCGGCGCACCGCTTCGAAGAAGGCGACGTACGCGATGCCCGTGGGCAACAGCCCGAGCGCGAGCACGCAGGCGATCGTCGCGGGGGACGGCATGCCCGGCAGTGGGGTGGCCATCGCCACTGGCACTGCGAGCAGTGTGGAGATCAGGTTGACGGCGGCGGTGCTGCGAAGCGGACCGAAGCGCATCACCGCGGACTGGATCGACGACATCGATCCAGCGTGCGCAAGCGCGGCGACGATCAACAACGCGGCGCTCCATGGCGGCACGCCGGCAGGATCGAGCAGGGCTGGCACCGCGGCCGCGCCGGAGCCGATCGCGAGCGCGGCGACGAGCCGTGGCGACATCGCGCGCATGCCGGCGCCCGCACGAAGCGCCACCATGAGCGCGGTCCATACCGGAACAGTGCCGAGGATCACGCCAGTCATCGTGCTCGACGCGCCGGTCTGCCCGAGCGCGATCGTGGCGTACGCGATGCCCGTGCAGACGCCGCCGATCAG
>JBDHZF010000207.1:0-2878 GCA_039811765.1 Thermoleophilia bacterium
GGCGCCGTCCATCGAGCCGTAGAAGTCCGCCTCGGCACGCACTTCCGCGCGGCGCTTGCGTGCTTCATCCTGCGTGACGAGACCCGCGTTGAGATCCGCATCGATCGCCATCTGCTTGCCGGGCATCGCGTCGAGGGTGAAGCGCGCGCTCACCTCCGAGATGCGACCCGCTCCTTTCGTCACGACGACGAAGTTCACGATCGTGAGGATCACGAACACGACCACACCGACCACGTAGTTGCCACCGATGACGAACTCGCCGAAGGATTCGATCACGTGACCCGCCGCTCCGGTGCCCTGATGACCGTGCATCAGCACGACGCGTGTCGAGGCGACATTGAGCGCGAGGCGCAGCAGCGTCGCGAGCAGCAGCACGGTCGGAAACACGCCGAATTCAAGCGGCCGCGCCACGTAGAACACGGCCATCACCACCACGATCGAAAGCGCGATATTGAACGTGAAGAGCACGTCGAGCGCGAACGGCGGCAATGGCACCACGACCATCGCGAGAATGGCGAGCAGCCCGACCGGCACGCCAAGTCCCGACCGCGCGAGCGTCCGGAGCGAAGGCATCCTGAAAGTGGTGGAGTCAGCCATGGTACGGGTCACCCGATCATCAGCGAATCACTGGAGCAGTCGGCGGCGGCGTCCCGGAGCGGCGCGCCGCGCGCAACTGGTAGACATAAGTGAGCACCTGCGCGACCGCGGCATACAGGGCTGCCGGAATCTCGTGGCCGATATCGACGCTGCGATAGAGGGCGCGAGCCAGTGGTGGCGCCTCGACGATGGCCACTCCGTGCGCGCCCGCGATTTCGCGGATGCGCGCTGCAATCAGCTCCGTGCCCTTGGCGACCACGACCGGTGCACGCGCGCGCTTGTCGTCGTAGCGCAGCGCAACCGCAAAGTGGGTCGGGTTGGTGACGATCACATCCGCGGTCGGCACGTCCTGCAGCATGCGGCCGCGCGCCAGCGCCTGCTGCACCTGACGTATACGCCCCTTCACTTCCGGTGATCCGTCGGATTCCTTCGCTTCCTGGCGCACTTCCTCGCGCGACATCTTCAGTTCGCGGGCGTGCCGCCAGAGCTGGTACGGAACATCGATGGCGGCGATGACGAGCAATGCGCCCGCCAGCGCCAGGAGTGTCGTGCCGACGAGCCGGGTCGCATGCCCGATCGCGGCCCCGGTGGCCTCGCCCCCCAGTGCGAGCAGATCGCCGGCACTGCGCCAGAGCAGCAGGGCCGCGACCGTGGCGACGAGCGCGAACTTGGCGAGGGCCTTCGCCAGTTCGACGACGCCCCGCAGCGAGAATACGCGCCCGAATCCTGCCAGTGGATCGAGGCGCTTGAAGTCCGGCACCAATGGCTTGCCGGAGACGTTCCAGCCGCCGATCGTCAAGGGTGCCGCGATGACGGCCAGGATCACGATGCCCAGGATCGGCAGGCAGGCGATCCCGGCATGGTAGAGGGCTGCGGACAGTGCCGGCACGAGTTGCGACTCGTCGAGCGCCTCGGCCCGCGTGCGTTCGAGGCCCTCGCGCATCACGGCGGCGAGGGATTGCCCCACCCCATCGCCGAGGAGGAGCAGCGCGCTCGCGGCAGCGAGCAGCACAACACTGGTTGTCAGCTCCTGCGAGCGAGGTACTCGACCCTCCCGACGCGCCTCCTCGAGGCGCTTCGGTGTGGCGCTCTCGGTACGTTCCTGGGCGGAATGCTCTGCCATGGCGCGACCTAGCGCAGCAACGCCGCAAGCGTTGCAAACGCCTCGCCGGCGAGTCGCACGAAGCCGGACTGCACGGCAGGCAACGAAAGGAGCACGACGACGAGTCCGAACGCGAGGGTGACGGGAAAGCCGACCGCGAACAGGTTGAGTGTGGGCGCCGCACGGCTCATCACGCCGAAGGCGAGGTTGACGATCAGCATTGCCGTCATGCCGGGCAGCGCGACGGCGAGTGCACCGTACACGATCTGCCCGCTCCAGAGGACAAGCGCCCAGAGCGCGTTTGCGCCAAGGCCTCCCGCTCCCGGCGGCAGCGTCCGCAGGCCGTCGGCGAGTGTCTCGATGAGCGCAAGGTGCCCGTCGAGCGCGAGGAAGGTGAGCACCACGAGCAACACGTACAGCTGCCCGACCACCGGCGTGCTGACGCCACGCAATGGATCCTGGTTGAATGCAAAGGAGAGCCCAATGCTGTTGGCGAGCAGCTGGCCGGCAAGCCCGACGGCATCGAAAACGATCTGCAGCGCGAAACCGAGCGCAACACCGATCACGATCTGCTGCACCGTGATCAGGACGCTTGCGATCGACAGCAGATCGACCTGCGGCACGGGGACGAGCGGCCCCACGAGCATCGCGATCGCGAACGCGAGCACGAGACGCACGCGGGCGGGCACGTAGCCGGCGCCGAATACCGGCGCCACCATCAGGCAGGCCCCGATGCGCACGAATGGAAAGAACCAGCTCGCGACGAATGCAAGAAGCTCACTGGCGTTCACGGTCACCATCACGACCTCAGCGCAGGAGCCCGGGGATGCTCTCGAAGAGCTCGCGTGTGTACGCGACTATCAGCTTCAGCATCCAGGGGCCGGCCAGCATCAGCGCCGCGGCCATGGCGATGAGCTTCGGGATGAACGACAGCGTCATCTCATTGACCTGCGTCGCCGCCTGGAAGATGCCGACGAGGAGGCCGACGACGAGCGCCGTGAGAAGCAGGGGCGCTGCGAGCAGCAGCGTGACCTCGAGTGCATGACGACCCACGGCCAGCACCTCTTCCGGGCTCACCGGAAGAAGCTCCCTGCGAGCGTGCCCATCACGAGCGACCAGCCGTCCACCAGCACGAACAGCATCAGCTTGAAGGGCAGCGAAACCATCACCGGCGAGAGC
>JBDHZF010000208.1:0-2869 GCA_039811765.1 Thermoleophilia bacterium
GTCAGGCGTTCGCGAGCTCGCGAGCCGGCTGCAGGTAGCCCTGCTGCTCCATCCACGCGAGCACGAGGTCCGCGTTCTGCTCGGGCGAGTTGCTCTCGGTGTCGAGCACCAGCTCCGGGTTCTCCGGCGCTTCGTACGGATCGTTCACGCCCGTGAAGCCCTGCAGCTCGCCGGCCATCGCCTTGGCGTACAGACCCTTGGTGTCGCGCTCGGCGCACACCTCGAGCGGCGCCTTCACATAGATCTCGGCGAAGTCGCCGATCAGCGCGCGAGCGGTGTCGCGAGCCTCCGCGTACGGGCTGATCGCCGAGACGATTGTCACCACGTCGTTGCGGGTGAGCAGCTGCGCCACGAGATAGAAGCGGCGGATGTTCTCGTCGCGATCTTCCTTGGAGAAGCCGAGGCCCTTGCACAGGCCCATGCGCATCACGTCGCCGTCGAGGTTCTCGAGGCGGTTCACGCCGCGCGCGCGCAGCTTCTCGGCGACGAGCTGCGCCGTCGTCGTCTTGCCGCTCTGCGACAGACCGGTGAACCAGAGCGTGACGCCCTTGAAGGTGTCGGACATGCGTTGCTTCCTTCCATACTTCTCTATCGGGGACATAGGGAATGCTACACGCTCGCGCTTGCGGGTGCGGCGGGCGATACGTTTCACCACCGGTTGGGTAGGCACATTCCCGACGATTGCACGCATCGAAGAAGGAAGCTCCCAACCATGTTCCGCGATGACCGAGGCGCAGCCGCATACGACACCGTCCGCCCGTACGTGAAGCGGGCGCTGCAGGACGACGAGGTGCGAAACAACGTGTTTCGCGCGTGGAACGCCGCGCGCAAGGTGTACGGCGAGCTCGGCGGCGAAGGACCGCTCGGTGCCGCCAGCAAGCTCAGCTCCAAGGAATCCGTTCGCGAAGAGCTCGACACCACCGTGCAGAGCTTGTCCGAAGCGATCGTGCGGCTGAGCGGCAAGCAACCCAAGCGCCGGCACGGGTGGGGCTGGTTCTTGTTCCTCGCCGGCCTTGTGGTGGTGCTGTTCAACCCGGCCACGGGCGCGGACACGCGTCGCTGGCTGAAGGATCACTTGATCGGTTCGGAAGAAGAGTTCGACTACTCCACGCCCAACTACTGACTGGACGCCCGGGAGGAACGGCACGCATGACGATGCTCGACGCGGACAGCGCCGCTCCAGTCCTCCACGACTCCGACGGCGGCGCATGGGTGGACGGCTTCGGGATCACCGCTCCGGAAGTGGCGCGCTACGCCGAGGTGCTGCAGGCGCCGCCCGACGCGGTGACGCTCGCGATGCGCAACGTCGCCGAATCGCTCGATCTGCGCGTGCTCGACCAGGATTCGGCGACGCTGCTCGCGTTGCTCGCGCGCTCGCATCGTCCCCATCACGTGCTCGAGGTGGGCACCGGCATCGGCCACGCGACCGTGCACATGGCGCGCGCCGTGCCCGACGACTGCACCATCACCAGCATCGAAGCCGATCCGGAGCGCCAAACGCATGCGCATGCGTTCCTGGAACGCGCCGAAGTGCGCTGCGCGCTCGAGCTGCGGCTCGGCGATCCACTTCGCGTGCTGCGCGACGGCGCGGCCCGCGCGCAGTGGGACATCGTGCTGCTCGGCGATCCGACCGCGCCGCGATTGGAGCTGCTTGATTTCGTCGCGCCGCAGATGTCGCCCGACGCGCTGCTCGTCGTGCCATGGGCGCTGCGCGGCGGTCGAGTGGCCAGCAACGAAGCGGCATGGGGCGAGGACGAAGACGCGGAGCGGCAACGAACGCTCAATCGGTGCGTCGCCACCGATCCGCGCTTCGCTGACGTGACGCTGCTGCCCGTGGGCGACGGAGTGCTGCTCGCGCGTCGCGCGTAGCTACTTCGCGCTGCTGGTGCCCGGCCCCGCGATCGCGCCCGCGAGGCTTTCGTCGGTGGGGCGCGGATCGTTCTCGTGCTCGATGCCGCGCGCGTGCGTGTCCGGCACGCTGGAGAGCACGTCCGCTCCCAGCCCGCTGTTGGACGAGATGTCGGTGAAGTTCAGCAGCGCAAGCGGCGCGGTCTTTTCGACGCCGCCGGTGGCGACGAGTCCGATCGCAGCCGCGACGCCGTGCTTCCACGCGAGCAGGTACGGATACGGATTGGTCGCGTCGCCGTTGCCTGGGTGGACCTCGAAGTGCAGGTGCGACGGCGTGTACTGGGCGTCGCCCGTGTGCCCCACGAAACCGATCACGTCGCCGCGCTTGACGCGCGCGCCGTCCACCGCGAGCGGCGAGTACGCGCTCAAGTGCGCGTGGTAGAAGCTGTTGCCGTACTCGTCGAACAGCCAGAAGCGGTAGCCGCCGATCGTGTTCCAGCCCACGCGGTCGAGCACGCCGTCGGCGACCGCCACGATCGGCGTGCCTTCCTGAGCGAAGACGTCGGTTCCTTGATGCGGAATGCCGGTGCTCGCGCGCGCCGCGCCCCAGTCGTTGCTGAAGTTCGAAGAGCCGAGCACGGGGAACAGGTAGCCCGCGAGGCCGGGCCCGCTCGTGCCGGCCGCGTTGCCGCGCACGGTGGTCGTTCGACGCGGCAGCGAGGCGTCGCCGGGCTTGGGCGTGCCCGTCTGCAGCGTGAACGGCTGCGGCGCGGCGCTGACCACGCCCGGCTCGTCGTGCTCGACTTGCTTGACCTTGCCTTCGCGCACGCCGGCGTCCACGCGGCCGATCACGAGCTCGCTGCCCGCCTCGAGCCCGGCGTAGGGCTGGCTCACGCGCAGGTGCACGAGCGCGCCGACGGTGCGATAGCGCGGCCCGGTCTGCGCATCGCCGCCGGGCGCGTTGGCGACGACCGCCTGCTCGTTCACGATCACCGTGCCCACGCCCTCGATCGCGATGCGC
>JBDHZF010000209.1:0-2868 GCA_039811765.1 Thermoleophilia bacterium
GCCGCGATCACGCGCCCGAGCAGCTCTTCGCGACGCGCGTCGTCGAGATCCGGGCGCGCGATGCACACCACCTGCTCGCCGATGCGAAAGCCAACCTCCGGCAGCCGCATCGAGTCGTGCACCAGACGACCGAATCGCGACGCGTCCCCGTCAAGCACTGTGATCACAGCGATCCACACGCGGCCCTTGCCACGGCGAGCGCGCTTCACCTCCGCCGCCACGCGCTGCAAACACACGCGACGGTCGTACAAACCAGTTTCGTCGTCGCGGGGAACGTCGTCCCACGCACGCACGAGCTGCCGCTCGAGCTGCCCGCGCCGGATCACGCCGTCGACCAGCGCGATCGCGGCGACGATCGCGACGAGGGCGAGCGCTATGGGCAGGACGGCGGCATCCACGTGCGCGGCATTCTACGGGCGCGGTCCCCGATACACTGCGCGCATGGAGATTCCCGAGGTCACCCCGGACGAGGCGATCGCGCTGCGCGAGCAGGGCGCCGCGTGGATCGACGTGCGCGAGCAGCACGAGTGGGACGAGGCGCGCATCGCGGGCACCACCCATGTGCCGCTGCAGCAGTCGCCCGAATGGGTGCTGCGCGAACTGCCCGATCACGATGCCACGATCGTCGTGTCGTGCTTGTCCGGCGGTCGCTCGGGCCAGCTCGTCGCGTGGCTGCGCGAGCAGGGCTACGCGGACGCGCACAACCTGCGCGGCGGCATTCGCGACTGGATGCTGCAGGGGCGCGAGGTCGTACGGGCAGGCACCCCGCACTGACGGGACATGTCGCTACTCCCAGCCCGATCCAGCACTCGCGCCGTACATCTCGGCGTGCACGTGATAGGCGTACGTGTCGGTCATCGACGCCACGTGGTCACACACGAAGCGCGCTCGCGCGCGTTCATCATTCGGAAGGCGTCGCCACTCGTCCTGGTAGGGAAGCATGCGCGGCTCCGCGAGGTAGCCATCGAACAACTGACGGATGATTCGTCGCTGGCCGTGCCTGCGCGTGACGAGCTCGGGCGGCTCGATGAGCCACACCCAGATGATCGCCTTGAGCACTGCGATGCGACGCTGCACCGGCTCGTTGCCCGACCACTGCAACACGCCACCCTCCGTGACGGCGCGCAGCAATGATTCGGTGAGCGCCGAGCAGAAGCTCTTGAGACCTGCTTCGCTGGCGCGGGAGCGGTCGAATGGTCCGCGCGCCCACCCCTTCGACGCGAGCGGGCCGAACAGCTCGCGAAGCTCGCGCTCGACCTCCGTCGCCGCGTCGGCGAACATGCCCGGATTGCGACGCGCCGCCATCGCCGCCACCCGCTCGATCGCCCACGGCTCGAGCTGCACGATCTGGTCGACGGGAATCAGCCGCGCCCACGTGCCGTCCTCGATGTCGTGCACCGCGTAGGCGATGTCGTCGGCGGCCTCCATGATCTCGGTCGCGAGCGTGCGAGCGGGACCGCCCGGCTCGCCATCCCACAACCACTCGTGCACGGCCACGTCGTAGGGATCGTCGTACACGCCGAACTTGTGCGTGCCGCGCGTCGCGGCATCGGTCTCCGTCCACGGGTACTTCGTCATCGCGCGCAGCGTGGCGCGCGTGAGGTCCAAACCGAGCGGGCGCGCGACCGGACTCTCGAGCCGCCTGTACTTCTTCGGTTCGAGCAGCGTGACGATGCGAAAGCTCTGCGCGTTGCCTTCGAAACGCATCTGCCACTGCTCGTTCAGCAGCTCGTCGAGCGCTTCCTCGCCGGTGTGCCCGAACGGCGGGTGCCCCAGATCGTGCGACAGGCACGCCGCTTCCACGAGGTCGGGCAGATCCGCCGCGACGGGGACGACCTGTTGCCACGAGCCGTCGGTCAACCGCTGCGCAATCGCTCGCCCGAGCTGCGCGCACTCGATCGTGTGGGTCAGTCGCGTTCGGAAGAAGTCGATCGAGTGCAGCCCCACGATCTGGGTCTTGCGCTGCAGGCGCCGGAACGCATGCGAGTGCACCAAGCGGTCACGATCGACTGCCACCTCCGACCGCGGATCGTCGGAGCGGCGCCGCGACGCGCCCATCCGGGCGTACGTTGTTGCATCGTTCGTGTCCGCGTTCGTCATGCCCATAGGCTACCCGGCAAGCCGGGCACGGCCCACGAGACGCTCGTCACAGCTCCACCGCGACGGGCGTCTCCTCCACGGCGGCGTCGACCTCGGTGCTCGTTGCGCGCTTGGGCGAGCGGATCAGCAGCAGCGACATCGCGAGCGCGAACCCGGCGAGCGCGACGCCACCGGTGAACGCGGCGGACTGCGCGTGCACGAAGATGTCGTTGGCGACCCGCGCCGGCACGTGCGCGTCCATGGTCGCGCCACCGGGGATGCCCGCCTTCGCCATGAGCTCCGCCGCGCGGTCCTTGCCGGCATGCGCAGCCACGGTTCCGAGCACCGCCAGCCCCACGGCGCCGCCGAGCTGCTGGCCCGTGTTGAGCAGCGCGCTCGCCACGCCGGTCTCGTGGTGCGCCACACCCTGCACCGCGGTCATCGTGAGCGGCACGAACACGCAGCCCATGCCGAGGCCGAGCGTGAGCAGGCAGGCCAGGAAGTGCCCGTAGCCGCTGCCCGCATCCAGCCCCGAGAACAGGAACATCGCCGTGCCCGCCAGGAGCGGACCAACCGTGAGGAACGGCTTCACGCCCACCTTCGGGATGAGGCGCCGCACAACCACGAGCGACATGAACATGATCGTCGCGGGCATCGGCAAGAAGCCGAGGCCGGTCTGCAGCGGGCTCCAGCCGTGCACGTCCTGCAGGTACTGCGAGCTGAAGAAGAACGTGGCGAACAGCGCCGACGCGAGCCCGAGCATGATCAGGTACGCGCCCGTTCGATTGC
>JBDHZF010000210.1:0-2852 GCA_039811765.1 Thermoleophilia bacterium
GTGCTCAGCGGCGCGGCTTGGGCGCGATCGAGAGGTTCGCGGTCGCGGTCCAGGTGGCGTCCTTGGTGTCAGCGCTCGTGCTGGTCACCGTCGCCACGCGCTGCAACGGCAGCGGAACGCCCAGCCGCGCCACGGCGGCCTTGTACTTCGCCGCGATCTTCGCCGTGGCCGTCACCTTGCCAGCGCCCGAACGCGACTTCGCGCCCGAACCGATCACCACGAACGGCGAGCCCTTCCCACTCGACACCAACCGCAGGCGCTTCGCCACCACGCGCGACACACGAAGCTGCACCAACGCCTTGCACGAGTCGGGGCACGTAAACGAATTCGACAACCCCTTCTGCGTCAGCTGCGACACGTTCGTCGACGCCACCTTCGCCGGCTTCACCCCCACGAACGGCGCGAGCTTCGGCTTCACCACCTGCATCGCCGTGGCGGCGTACAGCTCGGGCGTGTGCCCGTAGTAGGAGTCTCCCACGAGGGTGGACCAGTCCACGTCGGTGACGACGAGCATCAACGTTCCGCGCGTGGACGGTGCTTTGACGCGCAACGTCCAAGAACGCGATTGGCCGGGCTCCAGCGTGACGCTCGCACCGCACCAGACGGAATCGTCGTGCTGGCGCTGGGCGCAGCCGCTCGCGGCCGCGTCGAGGAACCGCCCGAAACCGTTCACGGTCGCCAGCTCGAGTCCAGGGTAGGCGATGGCTTCGGTTCCAGTGTTCGTGAACGTGACGGTGACGGTGGCAACGCGATCCACGCCAACGACTTTCGGCGCCGACACCGAGGCCTTGTAGCTCGTGGCTCGCGCCGGGTTCACCATCGTCCACGCGTACGACGAGTTGTCCGCGAGCCCCGTGGTGGACACGAACTGCGCGCTGGCTTCGATGTCGAGGTTCTGCATGGCGCTCGGCGCGTTGGCGACGATCGTGTACTCGACGCGCTGGCCAGCCGCGATTCCCGAGATCGGACACGTCCACGTGTTGTTGTAGGTGGTGGCGCCGACGACCTTCTTCGCGCAGGCCGCGCCGTTCGACAACGTGATCGACTTCACGACCTGCGTCGCGTCGGCGCTGCTCGAATCGCGACCATCCGCATCGACTCCCGTCACCGTCAGCTCCAGCTGGGATTGGCCGATCGCCGCGTCCGCGCTCGCGGCGATCCCGCCGGCGAACGTGAAGTCCGCGTTGCCGCTGGCCGTGTCCGGCCCGGTCATCCACATCGTGTTCTGCGAGAAGCTCCCGTCGGTCACGTCGAACGACGAATAGCCGTATGCGTAGTCGCTGCGATCGGCGGCGTATCCATACACGTACGCGTTGACGTCGCCATAATGGGTGAGGTTGTCGAAGCGAACCTCGACCTCCGCCGACGCGCCCGCGGCGAGTTCGTTCGCCACGATGCAGTAGTCGCTGCCTACCATCGACGCGCATCCCGACGTGAACGTGGCGGTGGGGGTGAACGTCGGGGGCGTCGGAGACAGCGCGTTCGCGGTACCGTACACGCCCGTCAATTGGATCGCCGCGAACGGCGCCACGCCGGTGCCCTTGTTGGTGATCCGATAGCGCACCGTGTACGACTGGTCCTTCTTCGCCACTCGCGGCATGGGCGTGAGCGTCGTGATGAACAGCTGCGAGCCGCCTGCCTTCGAAACCGCGTGCGTCGTCGGGTCGTACGCGGAAAGGTACGCCGCGCCGAGCGTGCCGGTCGCCATGAATTGGAAGCCGTCCTTGAAGCGCTTGGGCAACCGAGCTTGGAACACGATGCGCGCGTCGCCCGCGCCGAAGGAGTTGTCGACGACGATCTCGGCGCTGCCAGCGGTGGCGGTCAGGTGGCTGCTCATGTTCGCGCCGGCGCCAGGTCCGTCGCTCAGCGTGGGCGTGCCCTCGATGGCGAACGTGTTGCCGTACCCTGCCGACAGCGTGAGCGTGCCGGCGGTGCCGCCTGTGGCGTTCCCTGTGTTGACGACGTCCACCGTGACGGTGAGCAGCTCCCCGGAGGTGTAGGAGCCGCTCGTCGCGAGCGTGGACGTGGACCACACCGGCGCGGCCTGCGCGGCGACGGGCAATGCGAGCGCGCACACCAGTGCGGACACTACGATCGACAGGCGACGAATCACGACGAATCCCTTCGAGGGTTGGACGATGCGCGAGGTAAACAGGACGATGCGCGATGCCGCAATGGGTTCGCGAACGTCAGCGGTGGCTAATCTGAGCGCACCATGCGCGGTTTCGTACATGGTCGCCGAGATCGATGCGCACGCTGTCGCGCTGCTTGCGTCCGCAAACGACGGTGTCGCCGCCAGCGCCGTCGCGCGCGACGAGCACGTCGCTGCCGGCGCCGCCGTCGAGCGAGTCCGCGCCTGGCTCGCCCAGCAGCGTGTCGGCGTGCGCAGTGCCGAGGCGAACCAACGTGGACGAGTCGCTCGTGCGCTGGGTGTGTTCGCAATCGCCACGCCACGCGACGATGTCGAGCTGGTCGAGCGTCACGGTGTCCGCGTCGTCGTCGCTGAAGATCTGGTCGCTTCCGCCGCGCCCGTCGATCGTGTCCGCGCCGATCCAACCCCGTATCTCGTTCGGGCCTTCGGTGCCCAAGATCGTGTCGGCGGCGCTGCTTCCGACGGCGTTCTCGAAGTCGCCCGCGATCGCGTCCTCGTCCCCGTCCTCGCCCGTCGTGGGTGCTTCGAGATCGATCGTGACGCCGGTCGTGCGCAGCGCGTACGAGAGCGTGTCGTTGCCCGGCCCGCCGGAGAGCTGGTCCGCGCCGTCGCTCGTTCGTCGTTTGCCAACGACCGTCGCGCCGCCGTTCACCATGTCGTCGCCAGCGCCCGCGTCGATCGCGTCGCTGCCTGGGCCGCC
>JBDHZF010000211.1:0-2843 GCA_039811765.1 Thermoleophilia bacterium
GCGGCTGCGCCGCAATGCCTTGCGGCGGCGCGCAGCGCCGGCCACGCGCGGCACGAGCGATGCAGCCGCCCGCGTGTCGACTCCGAGGATCCCCACACCGGAAGAGGTCCCCATGCGCACTCGTTGCTTCCACGCGTTGGTCCTGGCGCCCGTCCTCACCGTCGCCCTCGGCGTGGCCCTGGTGCCCGCTGCGCTCGCGCGACCGACGATCCGCACGTCGTTCTTCAACGCGTATCCGTCCGCCGTCGGCAGCAGGCTCGACGACCTGCCCAGCCACCTGGGGCACTGCGGCGTCTGCCACTACAACCTGAACGGTGGCGGCACGCGCAATCCCTACGGCGTGCGACTCGGCAACGTCATCGGCAACTACTCGAACAACGACGCCGGCCGTCAGCAGGCCATCCACTCGATCGAGACCGAAGATCCCGAGACGGACGGCTACACGGCGCTCGACGAGATCACGAACCTCACGTACGCCAACACGCCGACGTTCCCCGGCCTGTCGTCCGCGAACGTCGGCAACTGCCTGAACATCCCGGAGCTCTCCGAGCTGACGCCGTACCTCACGCCGCAGTCGGCGCTCGACACGACGCCGCCGGTCGTGAACGTGGCGTCGCCGGACGGCGGCGACGTGTGGGCAGGCGGCTCGGCACACGCGATCACGTGGACCGCGACGGACAACGTCGGCGTGACGTCGGTGGACGTCTACTGGCGCGATGGACTCGCGACCGCGTGGACGCCGATCGCGCTCGGCGCTGCGAACAGCGGCAGCGTGACCTGGTTCGTGCCCAACATGCCCACGACGGCCGCCCGCGTGCTCGTGGTGGCGTGGGACGCCCGCGGCAACTCCGGGCGCGACTCGAGCACGACCGGTTTCTCGATCACCGCCATTCTGACGGGCATCGCCCCGACGACGCTGCGCGACTTCGAACTTGCCGGCAGCCAGCCGCTGCAGGTCGGAACGCCCGAAGCGTCGACCTACTGCATCTCCTGCCACTCGGGCTACGACCCGGCGAACGAGCCGGGCCGGCTGTTCCGCGGCAGCATGATGGCGCAGGCGGGACGCGATCCGCTCTTCTACGCGTGCCTCGCCATCGCGGACCGCGACGCGCCGTCCGCGGGCGACCTCTGCATCCGCTGTCACTCGATGTCCGGCTGGATGGCGGGACGCAGCCAGCCCACCGACGGCAGCCAGCTCGGCGCGAACGATCGCGACGGCGTGAACTGCGATCTCTGCCACCGGCTCGTCGACCCGGTCTACCAGTCCGGCGTCAGCCCCGTCGAGGACGCCTCGGTGCTCGCGACGCTGCTGCCGGGTCACACGCCGACCAACTACGCCGACGGCCAGATGGTGATCGATCCGCAGGCGCGCCGTCGCGGACCCTTCGGCGACACGGTCGCTCCGCACCAGACGCTGGTCTCGCCGTTCCACCGCACCGGCGAGTTCTGCGGCACCTGCCACGACGTCTCGAATCCCGTGTTCGTGCGCACCGGCGCGGCGGACTACGCGCCGGGGCCGCTCGACCAGGCGGCCACGAGCCTGCTCTCGACCGACGTGATGCCGCTCGAGCGGACGTACAGCGAGTGGAAGCACAGCGCGTATCCGGCGGGCGTGTACGCACCTCAGTTCGCGGGGACGAAACCCGACGGCATGGTGAGCATTTGCCAGGACTGCCACATGCCCGACGCCAGCGCGCGCGGCTGCAACGATCCGCTCGCGCCGCTGCGCGCCGACCTGCCGCGCCACGACCTCACCGGCGGCAGCGCGTGGATGATCGGCGTGGTCGGGACGCTCTATCCGGGCGAGACCGACGCGACGATGCTCGCCGAGGGTGCGACGCGTTCGCGGGACCTGCTCGCGAAGTCCGCCACCATGGCGATCACGACCGCGCCGGAGGGTGACAGCACGCGGGCGACGATCACCATCACCAACCTCACGGGCCACAAGTTGCCCACGGGCTATCCGGAAGGCCGCCGCATGTGGCTGCACGTGGTCGCGTACGACGAAGCGGGCGCGGTCGTGTTCGAGAGCGGAGCGTGGAGCCCGGCGACGGGTTCCCGTACCGAGGACGCGGCGCTGCACACGTGGGAGACGCACCTCGGCATCTCGCCGGGGCTCGCGGCCGCCCTCGGCGCGAGCGCGGGGCCGTCGTTCCACTTCGCGCTCAACGACACGATCGTGCTCGACAACCGGATCCCGCCGCTCGGGTTCACGAACACGGCCTTCGCCGCGTTCGGCGGCGCGCCGGTCGATCCGGCCCACGCGGGTCCGGAACCGCGCTACGCGGACGGACAGAACTGGGACGCGGCCGGCTACGCGCTGCCGCGCACGGCACGCCGCGTCGTGGCGCAGCTGCTCTACCAGAGCACCAGTCGCGAGTACGTCGAGTTCCTGCGCGACCAGAACACCACCAACGGCGCGGGGCAGGCGATGTACGACGCGTGGGTCGCGAACGGACGCTCGGCGCCGGTCGAGATGGTGCGCGACTCCGTGGACTTCGTGCCGGCCGGCGTGGGGCACGACCCGGTCGCGAGCGGATGGCAGGTGCGGGGCAACCCGTTCCGCGGCGCGCTGAGCTTCGCTCTCGTGCTCGACCGCACCGCGCGCGTCGGCTGGGAGGTGTTCGACGCGCAGGGACGGCTCGTCGCGCGCGCGCCCGAGCGCGTGGCGGGTGCGGGAGCGCACGCGTTCACGTGGGACGGCCGCGACCGCTCGGATCGCGACGCGGGAGCCGGCGTGTTCTGGCTGCGAACCTCGATCGACGGCGCCGTGTCGTCGCGTCGCGTGGTGCGGTTGCGGTAGGCCGCACCGCGAGGGGGGAACGGGACGGACGAGCGGGCCC
>JBDHZF010000212.1:0-2815 GCA_039811765.1 Thermoleophilia bacterium
CCTCCAGCTGCCACGCGTACGGCACGTGCTTGTGGCCGCTCAGCACGATGTCGACCCCGCACTCGGCGAGCAGCTCGAGCACGTCCCCGCTGTCCGTCACCATGCTGCGCTCGCGCCCGGTCCGAGGGATCGGGACGAGATGGTGGTGCAGCACGAACACGCGCAGCTCGGCCGGGTGCGAGAACTGCTTGCGGATCCAGCCGTAGCGCCCGCGCCCCACGCAGCCCTCGTTGAGGTCGGGCTCGCTGGAGTCGACCGCCACGACGCTCACCCCGTCCACGTGCAGCACGCGGTTGCGCGGGCCGAACAGGTCCTCGAAGTGCAGGTAGCCCACGTTGCGCGCGTCGTGGTTGCCGGGAATCGTCACCACGTGCTCGCACTCGAGCTTGTCGACGTACTCGCGCGCGAGCTGGTAGTCCGGCAAGAACCCGAAGCCGGTGAGGTCGCCGCTCACCACCACGATGTCCGGCGCGAGCTCGTTCACCTCGGCGATCGCGGTGTCGAGCATCTCGGGCACGAAGTGCGGGTGCCCGCAGTGCAGGTCGGAGATGTGGGCGATCACGCGGCGTCGGTCGGAGGCGGGGTCCATGCAGGTGCACTACCCATGCGTCCGAGTCCGATCACGCGCGTACGCTTCACGAACGGTTCGCGACCTCCCCCTCCCCCAATCTCGCGACCGCCGCAACCACATGACCGTCACCCTCTTCCCCACGCGGGCGACCCTGCTCCAGCTGCCCTGCAATTCGTCGTCCACGAGCAGGGGAACGACTACATTCGTCGAAACACGGAACCAGCGAATCACCACCCCGACGATGGATGGACGCGCTGGCATGACCACTGCACTCCCCGAGCAGGCCGACAGCACGCACGAGCAGGTCGCCGACGGCGCGTCGTGCCGGCTGTGGCGCAGCTTCCGAGGCGATCGCGAGCCGCGATTCGTGAACGACAGCGAGCGCGAGTGCGCGGAGCTGCTCGACTTCTACGGCATCGCGTGGGAGTACGAGCCCGTGCAGTTCGTGCTGGAGACGGATCCAGCCGACGGGCGTGTCACGGAAGCGTTCCGACCGGACTTCTACCTCCCGGATCTGAACTTGTTCCTCGAGGTCACGACGATGCGGCAGGAACTGGTGACGAAGAAGAACCGCAAGGTTCGCAAGCTGCGCCAGCGTTATCCGGACGTGAACGTGCGCCTGTTCTATCGCCGCGACATCGAGGCGCTCGGCCAGAAGCTTCGTTCGCGCGCGGCGAGCACCGCGCCGGTGGACCGCCTGCTCGCGGGCTGAAACCGCCGTCGCGCGCGATCCGATACTCAGGCAGGAAGCTCGAGGGGGAAGGGCCGCGTTCGTGGACGTATCTGCTTGGAATGCCGGATTGCGCACGGTGATGGCGTCGATCGACCAAGCGATGACGTTGGCGCGAGGCACTGGCGCATCGGATGCGCTCGTCGACTTGGTTTCCGGCACGGCGCGCGCGGCGGACGAGCTGGGCGCGAACGAGGTCGTGCGCCAGGCCGCCGATCACTTGCACGTGGCGTCCACCATGCTCGGCACGCCGACCACGATCGAGCGCGGCAGCGCGCACCTGCGCACCGCCCGATTCGCCATCGATCTGCTGCTGCCCTGACAGGCGTTCGCGTCACCGATAGGCTTGCGCGCATGAGCGACGCACCTCGACTGGGATCCACTCTCTACACGCGCGACCAGATCGACGCGCGCGTGCAGGCGCTCGGCGCGGAGATCAGCGAGCACTACGCGGATTCGATCCCCGTGTTGGTGACGGTGCTCAAGGGCGCCACGGTGTTCGCCGCGGACTTGGTGCGACACATGTCGATCGCGCACGAGATGGATTTCTTGGCGCTCAGCGCGTACGGCGACGGCACTACCGGCGTGCAGGCACAGATCCTCAAGGACCTGCAGATCCCGATCGCCGGCCGCGACGTGCTGCTCGTGGAGGACGTGATCGACACGGGTCTCACGCTGCGCTTTTTGATCCGCTGGTTGCAGACGCACGAGCCCGCGTCGATCGAGGTGTGCACGCTGCTCGATCGCCCGCATCGTCGCCTCGCCGACGATCCCGTGCGCTTCCGTGGCTTCACCGTGCCCGATCGCTTCTACGTGGGCTACGGCTTCGACTATCGCCAGCGCTTCCGCAACCTGCCGGACCTGCGCGAGCTCGAGCTCGACGACGCCACGCGGGAATTGCTGCTGCCGGTTTGACTGCCAAGTCACCCACGAGAATTGCCCTTTGATAACACGTACGTTATCACTAGAGCGTGGAGATCGACTTCTACGACGAGGCCGAGTTCGAGAAGTGGCTCGTGCGGCTGGCCGCACAGGAAAGGTGCGAATCTTGCGAGCGCTTGCGACGTTGGATGAAGCGCCGAAGCCGATTGGGATGCCCCACGGCCGAAGCCTGAAGAACGACCTGTGGGAGCTACGCCCGCAATCTGGTCGCAGCAACTATCGGGTCTACTACCACTCGGACGGCACGACGGCGCGGGTGCTGACGCAGGGCCGCAAGGACACACAGCAACGAGACATCGATCAGGCAAGGAAGCGGATGACATGAGCAAGTTCAAGAACCTGCGAGATCGAGTGCTCGACGCAGATCCCGACGCGCGCGCGCTGCACGACGCAGCGGAAGAGCGCATGCGTCTCGTGCGGGCCGTGGTCGCCGCCCGAACCGCACGCGACTGGTCGCAGCGCGATCTGGCCCGTGCCGCTGGATTGCAGCAGCCCGCCATCGCCCGTTTCGAACGCGGAGACACGGATCCGCGTTTCGGCACCATCGCCCGCATTTGCCATGCGCTGGACTT
>JBDHZF010000213.1:0-2792 GCA_039811765.1 Thermoleophilia bacterium
GGCCCGCGTCGACACGCGCGCACTGCGCGAGCTGATGGACACGTTCGACGTGCGCGACCTCGCGGTGCCCGCGGAACTCGAGGGTCACGCGTTCACCGTCGACATGCCGACGATGCTGGGCCAGCGCTTCCGCAACGGCGGCAGCGCGCGGGCGATGCTGATGCAGTGCGCGAGCCCCGAGGTCGAGCTGCCGAAGGGCGTCGACATGGCGCGTCTCGGCGAGATCGGACTGCGCCTGATCGGCGTGTCGCGCGACGAGGCGCACCGGCTCGCCGGCACGATCGACTGGCGCTCGACGCTCGTGGTGCCGGTACTGGCGAACGCGACGAGCTTCCAGCCGGTGAGCGTGAACGGCGAGCACGGCGTGATCGTCGAGACGAAGGGCGCGGCGGTGGCGGGCGGCTCCGAGAAGGACCGCGGCTCGGTCGTGCTCTGGTCGCACGCCGGGCGCGTGTACGGCCTCGCGAGCAACCTCGACCGCGTGCAGCTGATGGAGATGGCGGAGTCGGTGCGGTAGCGTCGCGCGCATGAGGACCCTCGCCATCGAGACCCGCGGGTTGCGCAAGTGGTTCGGCGCCAAGCGGGCGGTCGCGGATCTCTCCCTGTCGGTGCGACGGGGAGAGGTCTTCGGCTTTCTCGGTCCCAACGGTGCCGGCAAGACGACGTCGCTCAAGATGCTGCTCGGCCTCGTCGAGCCCAGCGGCGGCGAGGGCCGCCTGCTCGGCGCGCCGATCGGCGACCGCCGCGCGCGCGAGCGCGTCGGCTTCCTGCCGGAGCATTTCCGCTTCCAGGACTGGCTCACCGGTCGCGAGATGCTGCGCCTGCACGGCCAGCTGTTCGGCCTCGGCGGCCGCGCGCTCGCCGACCGCGTCGAGTCGCTCCTCGCCCGCGTCGACCTGCTCGACGCGGCGAACCGCAAGCTGCGCGAGTACAGCAAGGGCATGACGCAGCGCGTCGGCCTCGCGGCGGCGCTGCTGCCGCGTCCCGAGATCGTGTTTCTCGACGAGCCGACGTCGGGGCTCGATCCGCTCGGCCGGCTGATGGTGCGCGACGTGATCCGCGAGCTGCGCCGCGACGGCGTCGCGGTGTTCCTCAACTCGCACCTGCTCGGCGAGGTCGAAGCGACGTGCGATCGCGTCGCGTTCGTGAAGCAGGGCCGCGTCGTGCACGCGCTCGACCTCGTGGGGGCGCCCGCGGGCGTGGAGGTCGAACTGCGCGCCGGGCCGCTCGACGACGCGGCGCTCGCGGAGCTGGCGCGCTTCGGCGCCGACGTGCGCCGCGACGGCGACGCGGTGCGGCTGCGCGTCCCCGGCGAAGACGTGCTGCCGGAGATCGCGCGCTGGGCCGTGGGGCGCGGCGCGCCGCTCAGGCACCTGTCCGCCTCGCGCGACACGCTGGAGAGCGTGTTCCTGCGCGTGATGGACGGCGAGAGGGCGGGCTGACGATGCGCCGCGTGCTGGTCGTCGCGGGCCTGACGCTGCAGGAGGCGGCGCGCAAGCGCGTGCTGCTCGCCGCACTGCTCATGGGCGCGGCGTTCGTCACCGTGGACGCGATCGGCTTCCACTTCATGGCGAAGCAGTTCCACGGAGCGGTCGGGCTGCGCGACCAGGTGAACGCGCGGCTCAGCTACGCGATCTTCACGCTCGCGAGCCTCTACGCGGTGCACTTCCTCTCGGCCATGGCCGCCGTGATGCTGCCGGTCGACACGCTCTCCGGGGAGATCGCCTCGGGCGTCATGCAGACGCTCGCCGCAAAGCCCGTGCGCCGCGCCGAGATCGTGCTCGGCAAGTGGCTCGCGTACGTCGGCGTCGTGATCGCCTACCAGTGGCTCGTCGCAGGCGGCGTGCTGCTCGTGACGTGGGCGATCCCGCACTACACGCCGCCGGGCCTCGCGTACGCGCTGCCGCTCATGGCGCTCGAAGCGACGGCGCTCGTCACGCTCGTGATCGCGGGCGGCACGCGGCTGTCGACGGTGACGAACGGCATGATGGCGTTCGGGCTCTTCGGCATCGCGTTCATCGGCGGATGGATCGAGCAGATCGGCGCGCACCTGCGCAACGACGCGGCGCGACACGTGGGCACGGCGATCAGCCTCGTGATGCCGACGGACTCGATCTGGCAGCTCGCGGCGTGGCACCTGCAGCCCAGCAACCTCGCGCAGCTGGCGATCACGCCGTTCACGCCCGCGTCGGTGCCGAGCACCGCGATGGTGGCGTGGGCGGCCGGCTGGACGCTGCTCGTGCTCGCGCTCGCGCTACGCGGCTTCGCGAAGCGGCCGCTCTGAGCCGTCGCCCGTCCAGCGCGCGAGGGCCGCGTAGAGCTGCTCGGGGCGGAACGGCTTCGAGATGAAGTCGTCCATGCCCGACGCGTGACAGCGGTCGCGGTCGGCCTGCAGCACCGAAGCCGTCAGCGCCACGATCGGCAGCCGGCGCCGTGCGCGGCCCCGGGACTCCGCCTCGGCCTCCATCGCGCGGATCGCCTGCGTCGCCTCGAAGCCGTCGCGCACGGGCATGTGGCAGTCCATGAACACGAGGTCGTAGTCGTGCAGCGCGGCCATCTCGCTCGCCTCGAGCCCGTTCGCGGCCACGTCCACGTCGCAGCCCGCGCGCTGCAGCACGCGCATGGCGAGACGCTGGTTGACGATCTGGTCCTCGGCGACGAGCACGCGAACGCCGGTGAAGAGCGTGGCCGGGATCGTCGACGACGACGTGGCCGCGGCCGCGGCGGGCGCCGCCGCGCCGGGCGTGGGTGCGTTGGCCGGCGCGTCCGCGCTCGCGGTCTTGTCGCGGCGT
>JBDHZF010000214.1:0-2785 GCA_039811765.1 Thermoleophilia bacterium
CCGCCCAGCGACGAGCTGTGGAAGAACACGTCGCCGCCACCGCCGTCGGGCTTGATGAAGCCGAAGCCCTTCGACGGGTCGTAGCTGAGCACCATGCCCGCGCCCGGACCGGCCTGAGCTTCGCCCGCTTTCACGCCGCGCTTGCGCACGTCGCCATTGTGCCCGGGCGTGCCTGGCTTCACGCGACGCTGGCCCGGACGCTGCACCGCGCCACGCCGATCCGGTCGCGGCTGCTTGGCGCGACGATCGTCGCGCTTGGCAGGCTGCGCCTTCGGAGTCCACCACTGCGTTTCGGGCAGCGGCTCACGACGCGTCTTCTTGGTGTAGCGCGTGTCGTCGAACACGTTCAGCTGCACGCCCGCCTCGCGCACCATGCGGCGCAGCGCCGCGCGCTGGCCCTTGAGGAACATCGTCACCGCGGTGCCGGTGCGGCCTGCGCGGCCCGTGCGACCGGCGCGATGCTGATACGTGTCCGCGTCCTCGGGCAGGTCGTAGTTGATCACGAGCGTGATGCGATCCAGATCCATGCCGCGCGCGAACACGTCCGTCGCCACCAGCACGTCGCACTGGCCGTCCTGGAAGCGGCGGTACTCGTTCAGGCGCTCGCGCTGCGTCATGCCGCCGTGAATCGCGGTGGCGCGAACGCCGAACGTGCGCAACCGTTCGGTGAGCGTGTCCGCGCTGCGCTTCGTGCGCACGAACACCACCGCGAGATCGCGCTTGGCCTCGAGCGCCTCGAGCACCGTGTCCACCTTCGTGCCGGCGGTGGTGCACCACACCACGTGCTCAATCACGCCGTCGTGCCCGGGCGCGGATGCCACGCGAACCACGACCGCGTCCTTCGTGTAGGACGCCGCGAGATCGGCCACCGCGCCTTCCAGCGTGGCGGAGAACAGCATCGTCTGGCGCGGGCCGCGCAGTCGCGACACGATTGCGTCGACCTGCGGCTGGAAACCCATGTCGAGCATGCGATCGGCCTCGTCGAGCACGAGCGCGTTCACGCCGCGCACGTCGATCTTGCGCTGCTCGATCAGGTCCTGCAATCGTCCGGGGGTTGCCACCACGATCGCGGCTTGCTCGGCCGCGCGCGCCTGCTTGGTGATCGGCGCGCCGCCGTACACCGCGGCGACGCGCAGCTGCTTGCCCGTGGCGATGGGGCCGAGTTCTTCCTGGACCTGCACTGCGAGCTCGCGCGTGGGCACGAGCACGAGCGTCGTGGGGGTGCGCGTGTCGCGTTCGATGCGCTCGATCAGCGGCACGCCGAACGCGAGCGTCTTGCCCGAGCCGGTGGGGGACTGCACGAGCACGTCGCGCCCGTCGAGCGCGGCGGGAAGCACGTCGCGCTGCACGGGAAACGCGGTGGCCATCCCTCGGCGTTCGAGCACGGCGACGAGCCTGCCATCGAGTCCGGGGATGGCGGCGAAACGAACGGGGGGAGTGGTCATGCGGTCTTTCGGGCGGTGAGCGGAACCGTCAGTGTGGCGGCTGGCGGCGGATCGAGTCGCCTCGATGGCAGCGCAATGGCCGCATCGGCACTACGGATTGGCCATCGCGGTGAGCGTCACCACGCCGTCGTAGGCGCCGCCCGTCTGCGTGGAGGACGGGTTCACCCGCCACGCCAGCTCGACGGTGTCGGTGGCCGTGCCATAGGTGTCGCGGCGGTGCAGTTCCACGTCGCTCGTGTTCTCGAGACCAGTGTAGTAGTTGTTGGTCGTGTCGCTGAGCGGCCACGGGCCGCCCGCCGTGCCCCACTTGGCGAGTCGCCCACCCGTCGCGTCGCGCACGCTCACGCCGAAGAACCCAGCCGCGCCGGTTGCCCACGGCGCCGGGGCGACCGAGCCGTCTTGTCTGTCGAGCACGCTGTAGGCATGGTCGGTGCGTTCCACGCCCCACGTGTCGCTCTCGTCGTGCGCGAGCAGTCTGTAGCCAGCGGCGCTGTTGGAGGTGACGGTGACCGTGGACGAGCCGAACGCGTCGATCGTCGGGATCACCGATCCGAAGTCCACGTTCGAGCCGGCGGTGATCGTGAGCGTTTGCGTGTTCGTGGTCTCGAACCAGTCGATCGCGCGATCGCTCCAGTAGTCGTTGTTCTTCGTGTTGAAGCGTGTGCGCTGCCAATAGCGTGCGCCGTCGCGCAGCAGCTCGGGCGCGCCAGCGTAGGTCTGGTCGGCGCAGCGCGTCGCCGTGGTGCAGTCGGCGATCGCGACGCTGGTGACGTCCCACAGCTTCTCGGCGTGCGGGCGGCTCGCCTTGTAGTAGCCGCGGATCGCGCCTGCGGAGAGCGCGGTGGGCGTGAACTGGACCTCGTCGACCTTGCCTCGGAAGTAATTGGCGGTGGCACCGCCCTTCGCGAGCACCAGCGCATCCGTGGAGGTGCGAGCTGGAACCGCGCTCGCGGTCGGGCCCGCGGCGAGCGCGCCGTCCACGTAGAAACGGAGGTTGTTGCTGGAATCCACCGTCATCGCAGCGTGGTGCCACGTGCCGTCGAGCACGGGCGCCGCCGAAGCGCAGGCGTTGATCTCGACGTTGCTCGTGTTGACGTAGACGGCGCAGATCTGATTCGACGAGCGATCGAACTCGAGCGAGTAGTTGCAGTAATTGCCGGTTCCGCAGGAACCGTCGTTCTTGCCCGCGATGATCGGATACGGGTCGTTGGAGATGTCGGTCGTGCTGAACCACAGGTCGAACGTGAAATCGCTCGCCTTCTGGATCGTCGGTGCGTCCGCGACCGTTCCGTACTGGCCGTCGGCGGTGAACGACATCGCGTCGCCGAATCGTCCGGTCA
>JBDHZF010000215.1:0-2763 GCA_039811765.1 Thermoleophilia bacterium
CGGGCTTCACGCGGTCGAACGTGAGCGGGGTCCTGCGGCTGTCGATCACGGTCATGGCGTCACCCCTCTCGCCGCGGCCGGCTGCGCCGCGTGCGCCGGCTGGGCCGCGTGCGCGCCGAACACCCGGCGGCAGTCCTCGACGATCTCGTGCGCCCGTTCGGGCGTGACGCGCGTCCACACGCGGTCGTTCACGAGCAGCGCCGGACCCTGGTCGCAGAGCCCGAGGCAGGCGGCCCACTGCAGGCTGAAGCGCCCGTCCTTCGTCGTCTCGCCGAAGCGGATGCCGAGCTCGTTCTCGAGCTGGCGCGCGACGCGCGCGGTGTTCGCGAGCTCGCACGACACGGTGCGGCACAGCCGCAGCACGAACCGGCCCTTCGGCTCGTAATCGAGGAACGCGTAGAACGACACCACGCCGTAGACCTCGGCGGGATGCAGCCCCATCTCGTCCGCGATCACCTGCATCGCGAAGTCGGGCACGCACGCGTGCTTCGCCTGCATGCCGAGCAGCACCGACATGAGCGACGAGCGTTCGCGCCCGTGCGTCGCGATCAGCGCGAGCACGTCCTCGCGCAGCTTCTGCTGGCTACCGACGAGCATGGCCGGCCTCCGATTTCTCGAGCAGTTCGCGCACCTTGCGGAGCAGTTCCGCCGGCGGCACCGGCTTCTCGAAGAACGCGTCCACGGGCACGAGTTCGGCGTCGCTGCCGAACGACATGCCCGTCACCTTGCCGACGCTGGTGAGCATGACGATCGGCAGCGTGCGGCCCGTGCGGCGCAGTTCCTGCGCCATCGCGATCCCGTCGTCGGGCTGCTCCATCATCACGTCGAGCACGAGCAGGTCCGGTGCGAAGGCGTCGATCTCCTTCATGCCCGCCGCGCGGCTCGCGGCCGACTTCACGTCGTGGCCTTCCGCCTTCAGGAAGAGCGTGAGCGCGTACGTGATGTCCGGGTCGTCGTCGACGACGAGAATCCTGGCCATGTGGCCTCCCTTGTGCGTGCTGCTACACGCCCGCCGGTTCCAGGCAGGCGAACTCGATGCGAAACGTCGTCCCCGCTCCTTCGCGGCTCGACACCGTGATCCGTCCCTTCCAGCGTTCGACGAGATGCCGGACGATCGCGAGGCCGAGCCCGGTGCCGGACTCCTCCACGGCGCGCGCGTTGGGCGCGCGGTAGAACTCCTCGAACAGGTGCTGCTGCGCGTCCTCGGGGATCCCGATGCCGGTGTCGGTCACGTCGAGCCACGCGCGCGGCCCGTCGTGCCCGAGCGTCACGAGGACGCTCCCCTCCTTCGTGTACTTGACCGCGTTGCCGACGACGTTCGTGACGACGCGGTCGAGGTCGACCGGATCGCATTCGAGCGCCACCGGCTCGTCGGGCACCCGCACGGCGAGCGCGACGCCCTTCTCGTCGGCGAGCGCGCGGAACCGCTCGCTCGCGTCGCGCACCGCCGAGCACAGGTCGAGCGTCCGCGGCTGCGCCGTCGCGAGGTCGGCCTTGCCCGCGGCGAGCCCGAGCAGGTCGTCGACGAGCGCGTGCAGCGAGTGCAGGCGCTTCTGGGCGCGCGACAGCAGCTCGAGCTGCTCGGGCGACAGCGAGCCCGCGTAGCCGTCGCGCAGCGTCATGAGCAGGCTCTCGGTCACGCGCACGGGCGAGCGCAGCTCGTGCGTCGTCATGCGCAGGAAACGCGACTTGTCGCGGTCGAGTTCGGCGAGGATCCGGTACGCCTTCGCGTGCTCGATCGCGACCCCGCCCTGCGCGGCGACCGCCTGCAGGAACTCGACGTCCTCGTCGCCGAAGCGGTGCCCGGCGCCGCCGTACGCGCGCAGCACGCCGAGCGGGCCCGAACGCCCCGGGATGACGACCGACAGCATGCTCGCGATGCCCTCGGCGCGGACGCGCTCGGGATGCCACACGCGGTCGTCGTTCGAGGTGTCGCGCACGTGCGTGACGCCGTCGGCGAGCGTGTCGCGGTCGAGCCGCGAGCGCGCCATCTCGCCCGGCACCTCGTCGCGGTAGTCGCGACTCAGCCCGTGGCTCGCGGCGAACTCGACCTGCGCGCCGGCCGCGTCGAGCAGCCGAATGGCCGCCGCACGGCAGCCGAGCACGCGCACGCCCGCCTCGCAGATGCGCTCGAGCACCACGTCGAGCTCGAGCGACGCCGCGATGTCGCGCACGCCGTCGTACAGCGAGCCGAGCTCGGTCTCGCGCCGCCGCAGCCGCCGGGCGATGCTCATGCAGCAGTACGCGAGCACCCAGCAGGCGAGCGAGAAGAACCCGACCGAGGCGAGCACGAACACGGGGTCCTGGTGCCGCGGCGGCTGCAGGATCGCGACGTGCGGGCGCAGGCCGAGGTACTCGAGCGCCGCGACCGCGGCGACGAGCGTCGGCGCGAGTCCCACGTACAGGAAGCCGAGCCGGTGCGGCAGCAGCAGCGAGGCGATCGCGATGTGGAACAGGAAGAACACCGCGACCGGGCTCTCGGCGCCGCCGGTGAGCGACATGAGTTCGGCGGTCGTCACCCAGTCGAGCGCGATCTGCAGCCGCGTGAAGCGCTCGAACAGCAGCGTGTCGCCGGGGCGCCGGCGGCGCATCCACCAGAGAATGAAGAACAGCCCGGCGTTGTAGGCGAGGATCGCGAAGCCGGTGAAGCCGAGTCGCGCCGCCGGCAGCGGCGCGCCGAGCACCGCGGCGGCGAGCGGCGCGCCGAGCACGACCGCGGCGCCGGCGAGCCAGCGCAGCGAGATCAGCCATTCGACGCTGCGC
>JBDHZF010000216.1:0-2762 GCA_039811765.1 Thermoleophilia bacterium
CGAATCCCGGTCACCCCGCGCCGAAGGTAACGCTCGGCGCGGTCTCCACCACGCTTGCGAAGCCCCACGCTCGCACGGCGATATCAGTGCGCGTTCACGTGAACGAGACCGCGTCGGTGAAGCTCGCCCTCGTCGCGCGCTACTCGCTGCCGCCCGCGCGTCGCGGCGGCGCTCGGCGCGTGGTGTCAGTGACACTCGCAACGTCGACGAGCAACCTCAAAGCGGGCGCGCGCACTCGTTCGCTGACACCGACCAAGGCGGGCCTCGCGAGCTGGACGCGCGCGCCGCTCGCTCGCGACGCTCGCTTCGTCGGCGTCTTCGTCACCGCTCGCGCGACTGACACCGCCGCCAATTCGTCCAGGTCAGCCTCCAAAGTGACGCTGCTTCGACGCTGATTCGACGCGATTTTCGCGCCCGCGGGCGAACGCGCATGAGTTCGGCAGCGAGGGGTACCACCAACTCCGAATGCTTCCAGCGCCGCTGCGCATATTCGGAATGGTCGAGGTCGGCTTGCTGGCCGCCGGCAGCCTGCTGAACGCGTTCGACGGCCCCTCGATCGCGCTGCGCGACGGCGACGTGCCCGCCCCGCCCGGCGTGGCCGAGCAGGTCGCGGCCGACTTTCTGGCGACCGTGGACTGGACGTCGCCCACGCTGCTGATCTGGATGCCGGGCATCAACTCGTCCCCCGGCGTACGCAACGAATTCCTCGACGCGCTCACGTTCGTGCACTCCAAGTACTGGCTCGGCACGCTCGAGTTCCCGCGCTATGCGGACATCGCGCGAAACCGACCGATCGGCACCCGCGCGCTGCAGCTCGTGTTGCAGGAGATCAGGCGCCGCGACCCGGACGGGTCCCGCTATCGTGTGGTGATCGGCGCCGACAGCCTCGGCGCCTACGCCGCCAACGAGGCGATGCTCGGCGACGAGGGCGCCGTGGTGGACGCGATGGCGACGTTCGGCAAGTCGGCGGTCTCCACGCCGTTGCCGCCCTCGCGCGCACGCGTGGTGCGCGACTTTCGACACGGCCTGGACTTCGCGACGCTGCCCTACATCGGCTGGGCGCAGCTGTGGACCGACGGCGGCGACATCGTGTTCGGCGGTTCGCAGGCGCATCTGCCGGGCGCGATCCTGCACGCGCTGCTCAATCCGTTCGACACGATCGTCGGCGCGATCACGTGGGCGCAGTACCTGATTCGCGGCGGCGAGAAGGGCACGGGCTTTCGCGAGCACCCGCACAACTACTGGCGCGAGATGCCCGAAGCGGCTCGCTGGCTGGTGGACGGCGCGTAGCGCTCCGCACGGGTCGTGGAACGCGGCCGCCCTCGACGTCGATGAACGGAAGGACGACGAGAGCGTCGCGCGCAGTCGGACGCTGCACGCGACCCAGGGGACGGAACACGGCTGCATGGCGACGACAATCGCACCACGCACGATCATCGCAAACGCGTTCGAGCACCTGCCACGAACCTTCGAGGAATCGTGGCTGCGCGACGCCTGGTCCGGCGGACACGGTCGGCTGCGCCTGCGCGCCGAGATGACCGACGTGAGCAGCGTCGTCACGCTCGGCATGGACACGGTCACGGCATCGGCCAACGCATCGGGAAAGGTCGTGCGCCGATCCGGCGCTTCGGTGGGAAACGTCATTCGATCCGAGCGTGCACAAGTCCGGATTCGCACGACGGTTCAACGAGGCGTCCTTCAAGAAGTACGTCGCCGCGGGCGTCGACGACGTAACCGTGACCGCGGCGCTCAGCGCGGGCGGATACGTATGGGCGCGCACCGGATTCGAAATGAAGGCCGACGCGCCGGAACGCGCGAAGTACCTCGCGACGCGCATCGGCACGGCGCTGACGACCGGAAGCATCACACAAGCGGAGTTCGACGCGATCGCGCCGCGACTGCTCGTCGAGGGCGAGGAGTTCGACGAGTCGCGGCACTTGTCGAGCATCGTCGAGCTCGCTCAGATGGGCATCGGCGAACGAGTGCTGAAGGGCGACTCGTTCTCCGGAATCAGGCTGATGCATCCCGCATCGAACTGGTGGGCGCCGAACCGACCCGTCGACGCGTCGGCGGGCGTCGCATCGCTTCGCGACGCCAAGGCCGTGCCCGACGGCGTTCGTCAGGCGCGCAACGCCGTTGCAGCGCTGCTTCCCGAATCGCTCGATCCCGCCGCCATGTCGCTGCGCCTCGAACGAGCAACCGCGCTCGACGACGTGCGGCTGGCGCGCACGAGCTTCACGACTACGCGCATCGACGTGGTCGGCGGCGAGATCTCGGGCAAGGTGACGATGCAGGCGATCGATCGAAACCGCGAATCCCTCGGGCACGCGTCGATTCGAACCCGGTTGGGCGACGACAGGCTGCTGGCCAGCGAGCTGACCACCAATAATCTTGGAACGACGGGCACGCCGCTATTCACCGATTCGGTCGTCGCCGCGCTGCGTGGCGCAGGCGTGTCGCGCATCAAGGGCGTCGCGTGATCGCGCGTTTCGGGTAGACGACCGCCATGAACATCCTTCACGTGTGCCCTGCCGTGGTCCATGCCGGTTCGCTCGACGCCGCCGGCGTCGAGCACGAGATCGAGGTCGTGGTCTCGACGCCGATCGTTGCATGGGCGCCCGAGCGCGAGCAGCGCGCATGAAGATCGTGATCACCGGCGCGAGCGACGGCATCGGCGCGGAGGCCGCGCGCCAACTCGCCGCGATGGGTAACGACGTGGTCGTCGTGGGTCGCTCGCCCGCCAAGACCCGGGCGGTGGCGAA
>JBDHZF010000217.1:0-2695 GCA_039811765.1 Thermoleophilia bacterium
CCGACGGGTTCGACCTGGACCTGACCGGTTTCGATCCGGACGCACTCGCCGAGTTGCTGGCGGGCGAGGAGACCGACCAAGCCGGCGAGGTCGACGATGACGACGTGCCCGAGGAAGCGGTCGCCGTGGTGTCGCGCCCAGGCGATGTGTGGGTGCTGGGCGAACACCGCGTGCTGTGCGGCGACGCCACCGACCCGGAGAGCTACGTGCGTCTGCTGCCCGGCGAACGCGCGGACATGGTCTTCATCGACCCGCCCTACAATGTCGACTACGCCAACAGCGCGAAGGACAAGCTGCGCGGCACCCAGCGTGCGATCCTCAACGACAATCTCGGCGCGGCCTTCCACGACTTCCTGCTCGCGGCGCTGACGCCGATCGTGGCGCACTGCCGCGGCGCGATCTACATCGCCATGTCCTCGGGCGAACTCGACACGCTGCAGGCCGCGTTTCGCGCCGCGGGCGGTCACTGGTCGACGTTCGTGATCTGGGCGAAGAACACCTTCACGCTCGGACGCGCCGACTACCAGCGCCAGTTCGAGCCGATTCTTTACGGTTGGCCGGAAGGCGCGCAGCGCCACTGGTGCGGCGATCGCGACCAGGGCGACGTGTGGCAGATCAAGAAGCCGCAGCGCAACGATCTGCACCCGACGATGAAGCCCGTGGAGTTGGTGGAGCGGTGCATCCGCAACTCCAGCCGGCCGGGCGATGTGGTCCTCGACAGCTTCGGCGGATCGGGCACGACCCTGATCGCCGCGCACAAGAGCGGCCGGCGCGCGCGACTGATGGAACTCGATCCGAAATACTGCGACGTCATTGTCCGGCGCTGGCAATCATGGAGTGGTGAGCAGGCCGTGCGCGAAGGCGACGGCGTCGCGTTCGACGACGCGGCGGATGCGGTCGAGTGAACGCGCCGATCCACGCGCCGGCCTTCTACAACGAAATCGAACCCTACCTCTGCACATGGCTGAATCACCAGATCGCCGCCGGCCTGATTGCGCCGGGGCGCGTCGACGGGCGCGACATCCGTGACCTCGACGCGAACGACCTCGCCGGCCACCGGCAGGTCCACTTGTTCGCGGGCGTCGGCGGCTGGGGCTACGCGGCCCGACTCGCCGGCTGGCCCGACGACGTCGAACTGTGGAGCGCCTCGTGCCCGTGCCAGCCGTTCTCGGTCGCGGGGAAGCGCGGTGGGACCAACGATCCACGGCATCTATGGCCCGACGTGTTTCGGCTCGTCCGACAGCGTCGCCCCGCCGCACTCGTGGGTGAGCAGGTTGCAGCGGCGACTGGCCAGGGTTGGCTCGACGGAGTGTTCGCTGATCTGGCGAGTCTCGGCTACACCTGCGAAGCGGCGGTTGTTCCGGCTTGTGCCGTCAATGCGCCCCATCGACGCGATCGACTGTGGTTTGTGGCTTACACCGACGACGCGCGACTACAAAGACTCGTGGGGGATGTCGCTGGCGCCGAGGAAGGATGGCGCGTCGCGGACGGATCTGCTGCCGCGTCAGGTGTACGCGACGGTGCGGGCGCTGTGGGCGACGCCGACGGCGTCGGCGGACAAGTCGATCCGCACGCCGGAGGGCGCGCGCCGGGAAGTCGAGCGCGACCGCTCGCCGGATCTGGCGGCGCAGGCGCTGGCGTTGTGGCCGACGCCGACGAGTCTGGCGCCGCCGAAGGATGGCTACAACGGTGCGGGGAATTCGGCGGGGCTGGTGGCGATCCGGCAGATCGCGCTGGGGCTGTATCCGACCCCGACGAGCGCCTGCGCGAGCGGCGGCCAGACCTCACGCAGCGGCACGCGCAGGCACGAACCGCTGCTGCGCGGGATCGCGTTGGACCTGAGCGCGGCGCATGGGACGACGTCGAGTGGATCGTCGGCCACGACGGCAAGGCGCGCCGGGTCCCTCGCACCGGAATTCGTCTTCTGGCTGATGGGATACCCGCGCGCATTCCTCGACTGCGCGCCGCCGGCAATGCGATCGTCCCGGTCCTCGGCGCGGAAGTCATCCGGGCTTTGATGGAGACGTTGGAGCATCGCTGAGGTGGATCGCAACGCAGGACCGGGCGATGCCCGATCCCGCAGAGGTGTCGTTCGATGGGTGCGTCACATCTTCGCGACGCTGAACTCGTCGTCCTCGTAGATGCGTTTCGACATGCGTGCATCGGCGTTCGCGCGTAGTCCGTCTTCGCCGTACCGGCTGAGGGCGGCGCAGCGCGCGAGGGTGTCGTTGCGTTCGTGGACGGTGCCGATGCAGCCGACGCCGGTGACGTGGATCTGCCATTCGTGCATGGCCTGCTCCGTGGTGGCGTTCGAGGAAGGGACCGGGCGCGGCCTGATCCCGGTGCGGTCAGGCGTCTTCGTTGAACATGAAGCTGCCGGGGCCGTTGCCCTCGTCGTCGCTGAGCAGGATGAGCGTGCGTTCCTTGCCGTCGCGGCACTTGACGACGAAACCGTACAACTCTTCGTCGAGCGGATCGTCGCTGGCGCCGCTGCGGGCGAGTGCGGTGATGGTGCCGCCGACCAGCGGCGCGAGTTGCTTGAGGTAGAAATCGATCGAGGAGGACATCGGAAACTCCAGTGCTGGGGGTGAGGGTTGGATCGTCGAGGCGCGGTCAATCGCGCTCGACGGTCTCGTCGTGGATCGCGGCGTGCATCACGAAACCGTTGAGGTAAGGCAATCCCTGCGGGATGCCG
>JBDHZF010000218.1:0-2683 GCA_039811765.1 Thermoleophilia bacterium
ACTTCGCCAACCACGTCTTCGGCAGCCTCGACGAAGTCGAGGCTGCCCTCACCGACGCGCTCCTGGACCTCGACGAGCAATCCATCGAACTACAACTGCTCACCCACCGCGACTGGATCCAGCGTTGGCCCGATCCAGAATGAGTCTTGGTATAAGTTCGAGAACATCGATCTGGAAGTGTTGTTGGCCGACTTGCCAAAGTAAGATCTCGGAGCTTGCGACGTCCAGCTTGAACTCGCTCGAACGCGACCTTGGAATTCCAGCCGTCAGGCAGGCGAACCCGCCACAGGCTTCGCGCTCGTGAGCTGCGCGAACGCCCGCGTCGCGTCCACAGCATGCTCGAATCGCGCGAACGCGTCGTCGAGCTCGCTGCTCGCCGACGGCTCGAACGCGCGCTCGACCTGCCACGACGCAGCCACGTCCCCCAACGAGTCATGCAGGCCCGCGCCGTACGCAGCCAAGAAGGCCGCGCCGAGCGACGTGGTCTCGACGTTCACAGGACGCGTCACCGGCACGCCGAGCACGTCCGCCTGCAGCTGCATCAACGTGTCGTTCGCGGCCATGCCGCCGTCCACGCGCAGCTCGCTCACGTCTGTGCCCTCGGCGCGCATCGCGTCGACCACCTGACGCACGCGAAACGCGACCGCCTCCAGCGTGGCGCGTGCCACGTGCGCGCGCGTCGTGCCGCGCGTGAGGCCGAGCAGGGAGCCGCGCGCGTCCGGATCCCAATGCGGCGCGCCCAGTCCAGCGAACGCCGGCACGAGCACCACGCCCGCGCTGTCGGGCACGCTCGACGCGAGCTGTTCCACGTCCGCGGCGCGCTCCACGAACTGCATCCCGTCGCGCAGCCACTGCACTGACGCGCCTGCCGTGAACACGCTGCCTTCGAGCGCGAATGTGGCGGCGCCGCCAAGGCGCCACGCCACGGTGGAGAGCAGCGCTTCGCTCGCGGGCGCGTCGTCCCCGCTGTTGACCAGCACGAACGCGCCAGTGCCATACGTGGCTTTCGCCTGCCCGCGCTCCAAGCACGCTTGCCCGAACAGCGCCGCCTGTTGATCGCCCGCGATCCCGGTGATCGGCGCGTCGATGCCCAAGAACGCCGCGCCGTTGCAGCGCGCGAGCTCGCCGGCGCAGTCGACCACCGTCGGCAGCCAGGACTCGTCCACGCCAAGCAGCGAGCACAGCTCCGCGCTCCAACGGCCCGCGTGGATGTCGAACAGCATCGTGCGAGCAGCGTTCGACGCGTCGGTCACGTGCGACGCGCCGCCGCTCATGCGATGCACCAGCCACGAATCGATCGTGCCGAGACGCAGCGTGCCGGCGTCGGCCGCCGCGCGCACCTCGGGCGAGTTGGCGAGCAGCCACTCGATCTTCGTGCCCGAGAAGTACGGGTCGATCGGCAGGCCCGTCAGCTCGCGCACGCGCTCGGATCGCCCCGCCGCGCGCAGCTCGGTGCAGCGCTGCGCAGTGCGACGGTCCTGCCACACGATCGTCGGCCCGATCGCTGCGCCGGTGGACGAGTCCCACGCCACGATCGTCTCGCGCTGGTTGGTGATGCCGACCGCCGCGAGATCGCGCGCGGTCACGCGCGCCGCGTCGAGCGCCTCCATCGTTGAGTCGAGTGTCGTGCGCCAGATCGCCTCCGGGTCGTGCTCCACCCAGCCGGGATTCGGGAAGCTTTGCGGGTGCTCGCGATAGCCGCGCCCGAGCATGGTCCCGTCGGGTCGAACCACCAGCACGGTGGTTCCGGTCGTTCCTTGGTCGACGGCGAGGATGAGATCGGTCATGCCCGGCTCCTGCCCGTCCATTCAGGTTCGTAACGAACGCGCCTCACATGGTCTTCAGCACGGGCTCGCGCTCGAGTCGCTGCAGTCCGTTGAAGACGAGGTTGGCGGTGTGCGCCGCCACTTCGCGTCGCGACGACGCGCCCGTCTCCAGCCACCACTGCCCGATGTGCGCGATCTGCCCGATCACGCCGCGCGAGTACAGCGGCGCGAACGCCAAGTCGAAGCCGCGCCCGTCGAGCTCCGTCGCCAGCAGCTCGTCGGCGCGTTCGGCGACCGCGCCGAGCACCGTGGTCCACGACGTGTGCACGCCGTCGGTGCGTGAGGTGTCGCGCAGCAGCACGCGGAACCCGTCCGGCCGTTCTTCGATGTAGCCGAGGAACGCGTCCACCGCCGCTTCCACGCGTGCGCGAGCGCCGGTGCCCGCGAGCGAGGCGCTGATCAGCTCCAGCAGGCGGCTCACCTCGCGGTCCACGATCACCGCGTAGATGCCTTCCTTGCCCCCGAAGTGCTCGTACACGATGGGCTTGGTCACGCCCGCGCGCTGGGCGATCTCCTCGACGCTCACGGCGTCGAAGCCCTTCTCCGCGAAGGCGCCGCGAGCCACGTCCACGAGCTGTTCGCGACGTTCGGCCGCGCTCATGCGGCGTCGCAGGGGCGTCGGGGTCGGCTCGGCGTTCGAACTCATGTCAGCGTCGCTCGATTCGTTTTCGCTCCATCGCGCCCGCGCTCGGAACCTTCACGTTGCGCACCAAGCGCAGGCGCTCCATCGTGCGGATGATCATCGCACTGACGTCGAGCTGCCACCAGCGCAGGCCGTGCACGGCGCTGGACGGGAACGCGTGGTGGTTGTTGTGCCAGTTCTCGCCGAAGCTGATCAGCGACAGCGCCCAGTTGTT
>JBDHZF010000219.1:0-2661 GCA_039811765.1 Thermoleophilia bacterium
GTCGAGGCTGCCCTCACCGACGCGCTCCTGGACCTCGACGAGCAATCCATCGAACTACAACTGCTCACCCACCGCGACTGGATCCAACGTTGGCCCGATCCAGAATGAGTCTTGGTATGACGCGGCCACCTTGTACCGCTCCCCGCGCTCGGCGTCGTCACGGTGCGGGAAGCCACAAAGCTGCGATGCTTGTGCCGCCGCCCATGTGAAGTCGTCGAGCGCGCGAACAAGGTCGGGCGGCATCACGTCCAGATCACGTTCGCGTGCCTTTCGCATCTTGCTCGCCTCTTCCACCGCTTCCAGCACGAGCATCGGTGCGTGTCTCGGCCCGTCGTCGTCCTTGAATGCCGCACGCGCAACGTCCTCGTGTTCGTGTCCCGCCTCCCACTGGTCGAGGAATGCCAGCACGGTGTCAGGAAGCGGCTTGAACGTTCTCCGATGCACTTCGACGTAGTCCACGGCCGCCGCACCTACGAAGCCACGGGTACCAAGCCCCAACCAGTAGTAGAGGTTCGCTGTTCGTGGGCGATTTCGCTGCGACTGCTGCCTCCCGACGACCCAATCGACGATGGTGATCGTCGCGGCAATCTCGACTGACATGGTCGCGACGTTGGGCCACCAGTCCGACGCGACTTCGGAGGTGTTCCAGAGATACGTCGCAACACCAGCCAATCCCAAGAACCCAGCACTCAAGATTGTCGTCGGCCGACGGATCAAGGTGGCGGCCCGGCCCCGTGTTGGCTCATGAGCAGCAGTCATACAGAGATTGTCGCTGCGCCGTCCGACTCCCTCACCTTCCAGCCTCCGGCTCGGCTCCACTCACGACACGGGCTTCGTAGGTGGGTTCGGGACCGGGCCAATCAGCCGGCAATCCGAACAACTTGGCGAGTTCCACTGGACGATCATCGGCCGGCGGGTGCTTGCCATCGCCCAACTTCCGAAGGGGCAGACTGAACCGCCGCACGCATCAGCCTGAATCCACCGAATGGGTCATGGCGGCATGATCGGGTGTCGATGTCAGTCGCGTGAGCGTGGCGGAGTGGGTTGAGCGTCGCTTGCGACGCTCAACCGTGGGATTCGGTGCAGGCTGACGCTCGCCGTGTAGGCGTGATCGGTGATTCCGGCGATGGTCAGGTCAGCAGGGCTTCGGCAGCGCGCGTATGCGCTGGAGTGCGAGCTGGAATTGGTCGGCCCATGGCCAGTCGGTCGGCATATGTAGCGTCAGTCGGCGCGCTGATCGGGTGATGCGGCCGGGGATCGTGAGCAGTCGTCGGCGGATCGTCTTGGCCACGGTGAGGGCGGTGCTGTTGAGGCCGAGGCGAGCGACCCAGCGGATCAGGTTGTGAGCGATGGTGCAGGCCACGAGCCAGCCGCCGTTGGCGTGGAAGTTGCCGCTGGGCACATGCTCGAGGCCGGCGCCTTCCTTCAGGTCGCGGATCGCGAGTTCCACGACTGCGTGCTTGCGATGCCACGCGTCCAAATCGATCGCGTCGCGATCGTCGATGTCGGTCACGAACGCGTGATGGCGCCACGTGTCGAACAGCTGGCTGCCGCGTTTGTGATTGCGCACGCGACGCACGATCAACCGATCCTTGCCGAGCTTCGCCTCGGCGACCTGCGCGACGCCGTCGGTGTACTCGATTCGGGTCCAGGCGTCGTCGGGGATCGAGTCGATGGCGCGCACGACGGTCCTGGTGCGGCGCACGGTCAGCGAGAAACGGATGTCGTGCTCGCGACACGCCTTGCGGACCTTCTTGCTCCAGAACGCCGAATCGGCGCGCATCGCGAGCTTCAGCTCGTCGATGCCGGCGGCCGCCGCCGCGCGGCGCACACGACCGGCGACCTCACGAACGAACCGCTCCGCGCCACGCCCGCTACCAGCCGAGCCCTTGCGCATGCGCGCGTGCAGCACCTCGCCGGAACCGTCGGCGGTCGCGACGAGCGGGTGGTAGCCCAACTCGCGCGTGTAACCATAGGCAGCGCCCTGCTTGGCGTGCCCGCACACCGGGCAGATCGTCGAATCGATGTCGAACGTAAGCTCGCCGCCGGCGGGGCCGGCGCCGAGCTGCCACGCCCTGGTCAAGAGCTGCTCGGACACCTTGTCGAGCTGGCGCACATGCCCGAACGTCAGCGAACGCAGCCATGTCCCGACCGTCGACGGCGCCAACACCTTGTGCGCCAGCACCTGCCCGGTCGAGCCCGCCCGCAGAATGTCGAGATCATCGATGCACGACGCACCGGCCACGATCCCATGCACCAGCGTTGCCAGCTTGCGACCCGGCAAGTACCCGGTCGAGACCGCCGAATCGGCCGCCTCGACCAACCCGACCCGCTCCGAGATCGACGATGCGAGCACGAGCCCCGCATCCGCGACCGCGCGGTCATCATCAAACGTCACTGCAAGGCGGTCGAGCGTGTGCGAAGATCGCATCCGGAAGGTGCCTTTCTCGGGATCCATGTCAGTCGTCCAAAACCGGCTTGGATACTGAGTCAAGGCACCTTCTTCTTCAAGGGGTCACCGTGAAAACGGTGGATTCAGGTTCAATGCATGCACTCTGACGGAGCTTCGCTTGTGTCAGCCGCGTCTTGAGTCGACGTCGGTCACGTTCGGTGACTTCGCGATCTACGAGCAGTCCGAGGCGCTCTTCGAAGGTCATGTCG
>JBDHZF010000220.1:0-2637 GCA_039811765.1 Thermoleophilia bacterium
GCGCTTGGCGGGCCGCAGGAAACAGCTGGCAGCGTTTTCCGAGTTATCTCGTCATAGAGAAGTCGAGTCGAAGTCTTCGATGCTTCGCGGACCTGCGGCGAGCATGACGGGAGGGCCTTGACTGGACGATTTCGTCATTCTCGGCGCCTGCACGCCATGCCCCTGACGTGGAGACCGACCCCGGAGATCCACGAAGAGCCCAGGCTTTCGGATCTAGGACCCAGGTCGTGGCAATAGTTGAACTATTGCTGCGACCGAGGGCGACGAGTTGGCGGATTTCTGCCACGTCCTCTAGACGTCGCTGCTCACCATCCAGCCTTCGGATCGAAGTCGGTTGCGAAGCTGCTTCTCGGCTGCGAGCGCTGAGGCGTCGTCGTCGTAGCGTTCCGCGATCAGGACGGGTTCGTAGGTCGAGTCGGCCGATAGTCGATGGTTGAGCCAGGGGATGCCATCGTCGAGGTAGCCGCCCTTCAGGGTTGCCTTCCAACGGCTGGCGAGTCTTCCGTGGAGAGATCTGGCCTTGCCGACTTGCGAGTCGCGAGTCTCCGCGTCGTGGAGGTGATACACCCAATGGGAGCTGGGGCTCTCCTGATCGAGTTGGCGCGCAACACGAAGGAACTCCGGCTCGTGTTCGAGGTGGATGCGAGGTAGGTCGACGAAGCACGTGGGGCAGCGTCGCCAACGCTGCTCGTCCGGCGGCTTGGTCCGGTCCAGGTTCTTGGTTCGCCGGAGGGCGTGTCCCTCATCGGACCGGGCCTGCAGGAGTGGGCACCAGCCGCTGATGTGTTTGAAAGGTTTGCCGCCGTCGCTTGGCGCATGCCCCTCATTCAGATAGATCGCCATCTCGACCCGGAGGCTATCCTCCCGCTGCCTGCGAGGCTAGGCGCAGGCGCTCGTCGACCTCGCCGCGCTCGTCGTGCGGCAGCTGCGCGACCTGCTTGCCGGGGGGCGGGGCGGATGTCGATCGTCGCGACCATCTGGCACGTCACCACGGAGCGCGAAGTTGCTCCATGGGTTTGGCGACTTCACGGGACTCGGCTACATCGACAGGGTCGTTCATCAGCCGTTCGACCTCTTCGCGCAGTCCCGAGTGTTTGCGCTCGCGGGCGGCTGTTTCGGTGATCGCTTGGCGCGCGGCCTCCGCTCTCGTGATTCCCCGCAGCCGTGCGAGCTCGTCGAGGTCGCGATCGGCTTCGGGCTCGAGGTGGGGCGGGGCGGGTGGGCGCTGCTTGGCCATGGTTTCGATATTGCGCACGATGGGCTGCTTCCTCCTCGATCCACTATCGAACATATGTTCGATACACTGTGGATGATGACGAGCGCATCGGACACCTACGTGGAGTTGCACGCGCACAGCGCGTTTTCGTTCCTGGACGGCGCGAGCCAGCCTGACGAGCTGGCCGCGGCGCTCGCGACGCACGGCTACACGCACGCCGCCGTGACCGACCACGACAACCTCTGCGGCGCGCTCGAGTACGCACATGCCGCCAAGGATGCGGGCGTGCGCGCGATCACCGGCGCGGAGGTCACCGTGGAGGAACCCGCGAGCGGGCAGCGGTGCCATGTAACGCTGCTCGCGCGCACGGGGGAGGGCTACGCCAACCTGTGCCGGCTGCTCACCGCAGCGCATGCCCCGCGTGGAGACGACGCTGGCCCTGGCGCTGGCACGGCGCCCGGAGTCGATCCGATCGGCATCGACCCAGACATTGAGCGCGTGCCCGGCCGCCCGTCCGCACAGGCGCCGCTCGTACGCGGCAGCGCGCAGCGCCCCGACCCATGCGTCACGACCGAGCAGCTGTGTGCGCACGCAGCAGGCATCACCCTGCTCACCGGCTGCGCCTCGCGCGGGCTGCTGCAGCCATCCCTCGTCGCCGGACGGATGGACCTCGCCGCGGCCCTGGTCGAGCGGCTGCAGGACGCATTCGGGTGCGAGCACGTGTACGTGGAGCTGCAGCTGCCCCAGCAGCGTGGCGATGCCGAGCGCTGTCGCGCCCTGCGCGCCGTCGCCGAGCGCGCCCGCGCGCCCGTGGTGGCCACCGGCAACGTTCACGCGCACACGCCCGCGCGCGGACGCCTGCACGACGTGCTCGTCGCGATCCGCCTGAACACCACGCTCGAGGCATGCGAGGCCGAGCGCGACGGCATCCTCGCCGGCGTGCTGCGCTCGCCCGCCGACATGGCGCGCCGCTTCCGCGACCACCCCGACGCCGTGGCGAACACCCGCCGCATCGCCGAGACGATCGAGTTCGACCTCACCCAGGGCGTGGGCTATCGCTATCCCGACCTCGCCGACGAGCGCGGCGCCTGCCGCAGCGCCGACGCCGAGCGCGCCGCGATCAGCACCGCCGAGCTCGAGCGCCGCTACGCAGGACGCCGCACGCTCCTTCGTGCGCGCGCGCGACTCGCAGACGAGCTCGCCGTGATCCGCCACCACGGCCTGAGCGGCTTCTTCCTGCTGCACCGCGACGTGCTCGAGCTCGCACGCGAGGTCGCCGCCGAGGTGCGCGGCGCCAGCATCGCCCGCAGCCTGAACCCGCCCGGGCGCGGGCGTGGATCGAGCGTGGAGTCGATCGTCTGCTATCTCACCGGGCTCAGCCACGTGGATCCGCTCGAGGCGAACCTGCGCATGGGCCGCTT
>JBDHZF010000221.1:0-2525 GCA_039811765.1 Thermoleophilia bacterium
GTTTCTTGTGGATGGCGTCGAACACCAGCGGATCGACCCGCGTCAGTTGACCGGTCATCTCGAGCGCGTAATACAGGCGCACGAGACCACTCCAGCTGGCGCGATGGAACGCGGTGGGCACCCGGCGATAGTCGACGTCGCGCGGCAGGCCGGCCGACCATTGCGCGAGCGGGCCCTGCACCCGATTGCACTGCGGACACGCGTACGAGAAGAACTCGATGACCTCGACCTTATCCGGGTTACGGGGCGGCAAGGCGACCGCAAGCTTCGTGTAGTCGCGTCCGGCGACAAGATCGGCCTGCGCCGGCGCGCCGCTCACGAGCAGGATGCCTGCCCACAGGAGGCCTCGACCGACCTGCCTCATCACCGCGTTCCATCGCTTGCGCATGTTACGTCTCCCTGACGACCGCCGAACCCACCACCCGGCCGCGAAATCGTACCGGGTGCACACTCGCCAGGCGAGCGATTCTCCGCCGAAGGCGACAGTGCGCCGATCGCCCCACGGCATGGCGATTGGTGGCATCATGGGACCGGGAGGTGCCCCATGAAATCACGACTGATCATTGCCGATGACCATGCGATCCTGCGCCAGGGCCTGCGCGACCTGGTGCTGCACACGGACGACCTGGAAGTCGTAGCCGAAGCCGCGGATGGCAAGGAGGCTCTCGCCCTCTCACGTTCGCAACCGGCCGACCTGATGATCCTCGACGTGGCCCTGCCGGAGATGCGCGGTCTCGAGGTGCTCGAGGCGATGCACACCTCGGGCATCGACATGCCCGTGCTGCTCTACTCCATGTACCCGACGGCGCAATACGCCGAGGCCGCGAGGCGCGCCGGAGCGCGGGGATTCGTCTCGAAAAGCGCCGATACGGAAGACCTGCTGGAAGCGATCCGCCGCATCGTCGTGGGCGGCACGTATTTCCCGAAGGCAGACCGGCTCGCACCGCGTCCGGATGCGGCGCCCGACCCGTTCATGAGCCTGTCGCGGCGCGAGAACGACGTGATGCTCGGCCTGGTGAGTGGCGCCAACCTGCTGCAGATCGCCGCGCAGATCGGCGTCGGCGTGAAGAGCGTGACGACGTACCGGCGTCGCCTGCTCGACAAGCTCGGCGTGCGCAGCAATGCCGAACTGGTCGCGCTGGCCGCGAGGCACGGACACCTCTGAGGATCGCCCTGTCGGGGAAACCCGACAGACATCCGCGGCGCCCGACCGCATGATGGCGTCCTCAGCCCTGCGCTCGCGAAAAGCGCGTTGCGGGCGGGCGCACGCGGATGAACGATCTCAGACCGGGGCAGCGCGACGTAGGTGAACTGGGCCGACTGTGGGCCGAGTCGTTCGAACGCTCAGGTCTCGCGATTGCTATCGGCGATCCACAGTCGAACCTGATCCTCGCTGCCAACCGAGCGTTCGCTGCCCAGCGCGGTCATCGCGTCGACGAACTCGCGGGCCGGCCGGTCGCCGGCCTGTTTCCCATCGACCTCCGTGAGGATGCGCTGCGCCAGATCGCCGTGGCCGATCGCGAAGGACACGTCACGTTTGAGACGGAGCATCTCGCGAGAGACGGCTCACGATTGCCGGTCCTGCTGGATATCACCGTCCTGCGCTCATCCTCCGGACGACCGGTTGCCCGCTGGGTCTTCGCCATCGACCTGGCCCGACAGAAGCGGGTCGAGGCGGAACTGCGCGATGGACAACGCCGGCTCGCAGACAGCGAGCGTCGCCTGAGGCTCGCGCAGGAAGCCGCCAACGTCGGCACCTGGGAGTGGGACGTCGGTACCGGCCGCAATTACTGGACCGACAAGACTTTCCTTCTCTTCGGCCTCGAACCCGGGAGTTGCGAGCCCAGCTACGAGAACTGGTACCGGCGCGTCCACCCGGATGATCGCGAGCATGTGTCGGGCGAGGTGGTGTCCGCCTCGAGCCGAGGCGCCGATCTGCTAGTCGAATGGCGAGTGATCGACACGGAGCCGCCGCGCTGGCTGGTCTCGCGCGGCCAGCCGCACCTCGACGCCGAGGGCCGCATCGTCCGCTTCCTCGGCATCGTGCAGGACATCACCGAAAGCAGACTCGCCCGCGAAGAACTGCGCCGCAGCGAGGCACGCTACCGGGACATGTACCTCGCGAACCCGAACCCGATGTGGGTATTCGACGCCGAGACGCTTGTGTTCCTAGATGTCAACGACTCCGCGACACAGCATTACGGCTATACGCGCGACGAATTCCTGAGCATGTCGATCAAGGACATCCGGCCGCCGGAAGAAGTGCCGCGCGTGGACGAAACGGTGCGCGAAGTGCTCGCCGGTCGCTGGCGGACCGGCGTCTGGCAGCATCGGCGCAAGGACGGCACGGACATGATGATGGACGTGACCGCGCATGGGATCTCCTACAACGGGCGACCGGCCGTGGTGGTGCTTGCCAACGACATCACGGAACGACTGAGATCGGAGCAGGAGATCCGCCAGTTGAACGCGAGCCTGGAGCGACGCGTGGCCGAGCGCACGGCGCAGCTCGAGCAGGCCAATCG